>JBEVXT010000338.1:0-2825 GCA_040505955.1 Sedimenticola sp.
CGCATCGCCGTGGCCGTTCCGGATGCCCTTAGCTCTCTCAATGAGTCGGGTTGGGAGGCGGCGGCAAGCGCGATTATGACCACCGATACAGTGGAAAAGCTGAGTAGCAGGCAGCTGGAAATCGGTGGTGAGAGGGTGACGGTGACGGGCATGGCCAAGGGTTCCGGTATGATCCGCCCCGATATGGCGACCATGCTGGCATATATTGCCACCGATGCTGCCGTGGAGAGCAGGCTGCTGCAGGACTGCCTGGAGCAGGCGGTGGCACCTTCGTTCAATTCGATCACCGTCGATGGCGATACCTCGACGAATGATGCCTGTGTGCTGATCGCCACCGGCCGTAGTGGTTGCCCGCCTATTGACGATCCCGAAAGCGAGGCCTATCGGCAGCTTAGTGACGGAGTGCGGGAAGTCTGTATGGAACTGGCACGGGCGATCGTCAAGGATGGTGAGGGCGCGACCAAGCTGGTCGAGGTGTCGGTGACCGGGGCGGCTGATTTGGCTGAGGCGCGGGATGTGGCTTACACCATCGCCCACTCCCCTCTGGTGAAGACGGCGGTATTTGCCGCCGATCCCAACTGGGGGCGTATCCTGGCGGCGGTGGGTCGTGCGGGTGTGACGGATCTGGATATCGATTCCATTCGCATCCTGCTGGATGATGTCTGCATCGTTCGGGATGGCGGCAGGTCACCAGAGTATACCGAGGCCGCCGGACAGGCGGTGATGGATCGGGATGAGTTCACCATCGCTGTCGAGCTTAACCGGGGGGAGATCTCAACCCGGGTGCTGACCTGTGACCTCTCTTACGATTATGTGAAGATCAATGCCGAGTACAGAACCTGATCGGTATGGTGATTCATGTTACCGTTGCGGTTATTGAGGATGACCGGGGGCGAGTACTGCTGAGTCGACGCCGGGAGGGTACCCATCAGGGTGGTCTGTGGGAGTTTCCCGGAGGTAAGCTTGAGCCGGAGGAGACCCTCTCCCAGGCACTGCGGCGTGAAATCCATGAAGAGCTGGGTATCGATATCGTTACTCACCGGCCCCTGATCAGAATCACTCACCAGTACAGTGATCGAACAGTTGTACTTGATGTCCATCGGGTTACCCATTTTAGCGGTTCCCCCGAGGGTATGGAGGGGCAGCCCCTGGCTTGGGTCGCCCCCGTGGATCTCCCTGATTACCCTCTTCCCGCTGCTGATCACCCCATTGTCACAGCACTCTCTCTGCCCACCACCTATCTGATCACAGGGGAGGAGCCCCTGCAACAGCCACAGTTTTACGCCCGGCTATCTACTGCGCTGGCAGAGGGACGGAAGTTGATTCAGTTGCGTGCCCCGGGACTGGGAGAAAAAGAGTACCGACAATTGGCGCACTCTGCGGCCGATCTCTGTAGTGAACGTGGCGCGCAACTGCTGCTGAACGCACCACCGGAGTGGGTTGGGGAGGTCGGTGCGGCCGGTGTTCATCTCAACAGCAGGCGGTTGATGGCGCTGAATGAGCGTCCACTTTCGAAGGAGTGTCTGGTGGCCGCCTCTTGTCATAACCGGGAGGAGTTGCAGCAGGCCGAGCGCATCGGAGTTGATTTTGTGGTGCTCTCTCCGGTACTGGCGACGGCAAGTCATCCAGGGGCAGTCACCCTGGGCTGGGAAAAGTTTAGTGAGCTGGTTGAGTCAGTCTCCATACCTGTTTATGCCTTGGGGGGAGTGACACTGGGAATGAGTGAACAGGTACTGAATGCCGGAGGACAGGGTGTTGCCGCCATCAGGGGGCTCTGGCCTAAAAAATAGTCAGTGGGCGCTGTTGCTATCCGGTGGCATGAAGGGGTGTGTCGATTCACTTCCCGGAATGGAGTGTTTCTCATCGATCCAGTCACCGAGATCGATCAAGCGGCAACGCTCACTGCAGAAGGGACGCGACAGCGCCTCACTGTTCCACTCAAAAAGCTTACTGCAGGTAGGGCAGTGGTGGGTCTGAGGCTTCTGATCACCAGGCATGGCAGTCAGAGGATGCAGCAGTTGAGGAAGAAGGAGATATCTTCCTTGGTTTGGCTGGGGCGCTCACGCTCCGAAACTTCCATGAAGCGTACGGAAAAGCGGTGCTTCCCACCGCTGATTTCAGCAAACAAGCCAAGCTCACGTGGCAGCCCTACGCGGATAAGCTGCGCCGGTGACTGGGAGTCGAGATTGCGCTGGAAAAAGCCGCTCTCAGCCTGTTCGTTTGTGGGGCGGGTGCTGCCGCGTATCAGTGAAAGGATCAGGGTGACCGCTGACTCCACCGGTTTTAGGGTACTGATCCACTCCTGCAGTTGGGTCTGACGGAGCTCATGGGGCTGCTCCAACCAATAGTGATAGAGGGGGAGATCGAAGGTGCAGTTTCCCCCGGGAATGCTGCTGCGCTGCATGATGCTCTTCAGGAACTCGTTATTGCGCAGGGACTGCCCGATCTGTCCGGTGAGATTGTGAATATCCATCATGATCTTCTGCAACTCACCGAGTATCTGCTGCAGACGTTCTGTGTCAACACCCTGGATCATGTCAATGCCCTGCAGTTTATCCTGATGCCTCTTCAACTCCTTGATGAGGTCGGCCTTTATGTCGGCACGGGAGAAGATGCTGGTCATATCAAGGAGGCCAGCTATCGCCGCTCTGCTGGCCCAGATTTCATTACGGGGCGCGTGGTAGGCCACCTCGTGAAACAGATACTCCAGGCGCAGCAGTGTTCTGACCCTTTCGTTGAGTGGGTGTTCGTAAATAATCTTGTCTGGGACAACGGGGCTCATGACGATTGCGAGTGCGTCTTTGTTAATTTTTCAAGTGATGATT
>JBEVXT010000338.1:2925-6082 GCA_040505955.1 Sedimenticola sp.
CTGCTCCACCGTTGCGGAGTTATCGATGATATCGTCCGCCCCGGCGAGCCGCTGGTCCCTGCTGCATTGTGCTGCAAGAATCGCTTCGGCCTGGGCTGGGGTGATGCTGTCTCTTTCGGTGATGCGCTCTATTTGTAGAGAGGTGGGGCAGTCTACCACCAGAACACGATCCACACGGCTGTTGCGCCCTGTCTCGATCAGTAGGGGTATTGAAAAAATGGCGTAAGGCGCCGTCAGCTTGGAGAGCTGTTGCTGCATTCTCTCTCTGATAATGGGGTGGAGCAGTTGTTCCAGCTTCTTGCGGGCCGTATCATCCCGGAAAACTATCTCCCGCAGTCGGCGCCGGTTGAGGCTGCCGTCCGTCTGCAGGGTATCCGCTCCAAAGAGGCGGGCTATCTCCTCCAGTGCTGGCTCACCCGGCTCGACCACCTCCCGGGAGACCAGGTCGGCATCGATCACCGGTACACCGAGGGCGGTAAAGCGGTCGGTAACCAGGCTTTTACCGCTGCCGATGCCTCCCGTTACGCCAATCACAAACATGGTTTCTGCTTCCCGCCGCTCATCCCGGTTTTATGAGGGGGGTCATAACAGGCCAGCCCACTGAAGGTAGGCGTGGTTAATCGGCTCACCCCACATCAGGCTGACCCAACCGGCGGTAGCCAGGTAGGGGCCGAAAGGGATGGGGATGGTGCGGTCACGTCCTCTGAATACAATAAGTGCGATGCCGACAAGGGCACCGACAACCGAGGAGAGCAGTAGAATCTGAAGTAGGTATTGCCAGCCAAGCCAGGCGCCAAAGAGGGCGAACAGCTTAAAGTCACCATAGCCCATCCCCTCCTTTCCGGTAAGTAGTTTGAACAGTTGAAACACCGTCCACAGTGAGAGGTATCCGGCGGCGGCGCCAATGACGGCGGATTGGGTATCGCTAAAGATGGCAAAGAGGCTGATGATAAGGCCGCCCCACAGGCCGGGAATAACGATGGAGTCGGGCAGCAGTTGGTGGTCAAAATCGATCAGAGTGAGAGCGATCAGCGCCCAGGTCAGGGGTAGGGCCGCGGCGCACTGCCAGCTGAAGCCAAAGTGCCAGGCGACGACCAGGGAGAGGAGGCCGGTGGTCAACTCGACTATAGGGTAGCGCGGAGAGATGGCGGATTTACAGGCGGAGCAGCGGCCTCGCAATAGCAGATAACTGATGACTGGGATATTCTCCCATGCCGAAATGGGGTGGTCGCACTTGGGGCAGGCAGAGCGCGGGTGGCTGAGAGTGAGGTGCGGTGTCTCTTCTTCTGGGGTTAGATCCAGTATCTCATGGCACTGTGATTTCCATTCACGCTCCATCATCAGCGGCAACCGGTAGGCGACAACATTGAGGAAGCTGCCGATCATCAGGCCGATTAGTGTCACCAGCGAAATAAACAGGGCGTTATTCTGTTGTAGAAGCAGTAGCAAGTCCATCTATTCTCTTCTCGTGAAACTCGTCAAAGAAGCTCCCTCTCCCCATCGGGGAGAGGGTGGGGGTGAGGGGGATTAAAGGGCATCATGCTGGGGTCGGAGTCAAATTTAGTACGGGATTGATTTTTGACGCCGTGAGCAGAATAAATTTGACTCCGACCCCCTCGACACCCAGGAAAAATTTCTTGCAGTGAGTGACACTATTTCTTTTTAAAACAGTTGGTTATAATTTAATCGGTGTGATTACCTGAATGTCGAACATTGCAAAATAGGCTCTACAGCAGTGCAAGGCACTAGCTTATACGACATTCTGCAACAAAACCAACGCCTAATGGTCTCTCAGGAAAAATGCAACAAACACCTCTTAACTAACGCATTTCACTTGTTGGGCCATGAGAATGAAACAGAAGATTGTACCAACTGTTCTATCCCCATGGCTTTAGTTATATTAGCTCAGACTTGATCTGACAGTCGGTGCCAGATGGGCCCACCTGCTTTGAGGCCAAAGACTAAATCGCTAGTGCGGTGGCAATGCCATTAACTTAAGTGGAAAATTCCCCGTAAACTTCAGGCTTGTCATTCCCGCGTAGGCGGGAATCCAGGGGGCAGCGCTCCGTAGCGCTGGATACCCGCCTGCGCGGGTATGACGGGAAAGAGGGAAGTTCGACCACCGGGTTTCAACCTATGCAGGGATGACTATGGCATTAAGCTTAAGTTAATGACATTGAGTGCGGTGGGGGTAGCCGTATAGCGACCACAGCTGACCTCCTGGGTTTTAAGCCCGTGAAAAAATAAACTAACCGATCTCACTTGCTTCTCGGTCCATCTGCTGTGTTGTGGAAAAGGTTACATAGACCAATTCACCTGAACGAAGGTGCGTTTAGCTTCTGGCAAAACCAGTGTTATAATTTGACCTATGAGAAAGCAAAGACCCACAACTCGCTTTAAGGTCAAACGCCTGGGTAGTCCTGATGCCAATGACCAGGTACGTCATGCGGTGGCCAACGTCACCCTGGAGGGCTTTAAGCTATCAAGCGAAGCGATTAAACTCGCCAAGGATGTAGCCACAGGGGCCGTGTCTACTCAGGAAGCCGTGAATAAGCTATGCGGTCAGTATGCCCGCCAAGCCTAAGGTTTACCCCAATACAACCGTATTTATCAATAAGCTAGGCATTGTCGATGCCCAAACTCTTGGCCAGGTAGAAGGCGAACTCAGTGCCCTGCGCAGCGAGGAGTATCGCAACGCACCACCCGCCCCATCATTTGATCTGAACCATTTAAAAGCGATTCACCGTCAGTTGTTCAGTGATCTTTATGACTGGGCAGGTGGGATACGCGGTTACGATATGGTTAAGGGGATCTGCGCATTTACCCCTGGCAATCAGATCGAGACCTATGCGCGGCAACTGTATAACCAACTCACCACAGAGAACTATTTGATAGGCTTAAGTCCTGGCAACTTTTTATCCCGCATCGCCTACTACTACGATATAACAAACCGACTTCACCCTTTCCCAGAAGGTAATGGACGGACACAGCGGCTATTCATCGAGCACTTGGCTGCAGAGGCTGGGTTCTTTGTTGACTGGACCAAAGTACAGCCATGGCAAATTATTGAAATCGCCGAGCAATCTTTCAAAGGCCATATAGAGCCGACCTGTTCTATGTTTGAAGAGATCACTAGCCACGAAGGTTAGAAAAAAAA
>JBEVXT010000339.1:0-8921 GCA_040505955.1 Sedimenticola sp.
CGTGAGGAGTTTGAAGTGCAACAGGCGGTGTTGCTGCGTACCCGGGAGAAGCTGGAACAGCTGGAGGCGCAGGTGGCGGAGCTGGAGAGCGTGGCCAACAAGGGGTAAGTGCCACCAGCGCAGAACCCTTTCACACACCTTGCGGGGATTCCCTTTGCCATGTGTGGGCGCTTACGACCATAAGCAAAAAAATCCAGTAACTATTCAGTATTCAGTACGGTAATCCGGAACTCAGGCGTAGGAGCGAACTTGTTCGCGAAGAGCACGTTTTGTAGTCCATCGCGAACAAGTTCGCTCCTACAACACCTCTGTTCCACCATAACTGTGGTTTTTAGGATTTTGCTACAGAGCCGGTTTAAGGATAAATAAGGTAGGTACGGGGTCAATGTCATTAACTTAAGCTTAATACCATGGTCATCCCTGCATAGGTTGGAACCCAGTGGTCGATCTTCCCTCTTTCCCGTCATACCCGCGCAGGCGGGTATCCAGCGCTACGGAGCGCTATCCCCTGGATTCCCGCCTACGCGGGAATGACGAGCCTGAAGTTTACGGGGAATTTTCCACCTAAGCTAATGGCATTGGGTACGGTGTCGGAGTCGATTGCCCACATGGATGTGGGTAAGAAGCGTGAGCAGGGAGTGGAAGCGTTGCGTCATAAATCAGTGGTAATCACCAACAATCTTAACGCAATCGACTCCAGCCCCTGAAAAAGAACCCATAAAAGCAGGTACCACGGAATAGTTACAAAAATCTCTTCATTCCTTCCCTGCAGTTGCTTTATAGTGTTCCCTACCGAAACAAACAGATGCTCCACGGAAGGTAACCATGTCTCTCGCCACGATCTACAGCCGCGCCCGTAGCGGCATCAACGCTCCCCTGGTCACCGTCGAGGTTCACCTCTCAAACGGCCTGCCGTCTCTCTCCATGGTCGGTCTGCCGGAGTTGGCGGTGAAGGAGAGCAAGGATCGGGTACGGGGAGCGCTGCTCAACTCTCGCTTCGAGTTCCCGCTCAAACGCATCACCATCAACCTCGCCCCTGCTGATCTGCCCAAGGAGGGAGGCCGTTTCGATCTCGCCATTGCTCTCGGTATTCTTGCCGCCTCCGGGCAGATCCCGCTGCAGGCGCTCTTGGGTTATGAATTTCTTGGTGAACTGGCGCTCTCCGGAGAGTTGCGGTCGGTAAAGGGGGTACTGCCGGTGGCGCTGGCGGCGAGAGACGCCGGGCGTTCACTGATACTGCCAAACCTGAGCGCCGCCGAGGCGGCACTGGTGGAGGGTGCCAGAGTGCTCTCCGCCAACCACCTACTGGAGGTGTGCGACCATCTGATTGAGGGCAACCGGTTGCAACCGGTGATCCCCACCAAAGCCTCTCCCCTGACACTCCCTCATCCCGACCTGGCGGATGTCCGTGGTCAACACCACGCCAAACGTGCCTTGGAGATCGCCGCCGCCGGGGGCCACAGCCTGCTGATGATCGGCCCACCTGGCACCGGCAAGTCGATGCTGGCGAGCCGTTTGCCCGGTATTCTGCCGGAGATGAGCGAGGAGGAGGCGCTACAGACCGCAGCGGTGCTCTCCATCAGCAACCGCGGTTTTGATATCGATGACTGGCGCAAAAGGCCGTTTCGCACCCCCCACCACACCGCCTCGGGGGTAGCGCTGGTGGGCGGCGGCAGCAACCCGCGCCCAGGGGAGATCTCTCTCGCCCACAATGGTGTGATGTTTCTTGATGAGCTACCCGAGTTTGACCGCAAGGTGTTGGAGGTGCTGCGCGAACCACTGGAGAGCGGTCGCATCACCATCTCCCGCGCCGCCCGCCAAGAGGAGTTCCCCGCCCGCTTTCAGCTGATCACCGCCATGAACCCCTGCCCCTGCGGTTACCACGGGGAGAGCAGCGGCAACCGCGAGTGCCACTGCAGCGCCGATCAGGTGCTGAGATACCGTAATCGCATCTCCGGCCCACTGCTCGACCGCATCGATATGCATATCGAGGTACCAATGCCACCGCCGGAGGTGCTGCATGGAGGAGGGGGAGAGAGCAGTGAAAACAGCGCCCGGGTACGCAAGCGGGTGGAGAGGGCGCGGCAGCGGCAGTTGCAACGTAACGGCCACCCCAACAGTCAGCTCCAGGGCGGTGACCTGGAGAGAGAGTGCGCACTCACAGACCAGTCGCGCAGCCTGATCCAGCGGGCGATGGAGCAGTTGGGGCTTTCGGCCCGCGCCTACCACCGCATCCTCCGGCTCGCCCGCACCATTGCCGATATGGCCGACAGCGACACGCTGCAACCACAACATATCAGCGAGGCGATAGGCTATCGCCGCCTCGACCGCCTGCGCTGAAGCTCCCAGACGTTAGTAAAGAAATTCCATCAGCTGTCGCTCTCTCCAGTATGACCTACTGGAGAATCCCACCATGTGGCGTGGACTGATACTGCTTATAATCCCCTCCACCGTACTCGGCTTTGGCGACCTGGAGTATGGTACCGATATTCATCATTCAGAGTGGGAGTACGCCGGTACCACCACCGAGTGCCTGCTGATGCACAAGATCGAAGGTTACGGCAGCGCCTGGTTTATCCATCGCGCTGGCAGGGAGCTGATGTTGGAGATTAAGGCTGACCAGCGCTACCGGAAGGAGGGTAAGGCGATTATCAGGGAGAACCCACCGGCCTGGGTTCACGACAGCCCGGCCATCCGGCAGGAGGATGTGCCGATCAAAAAGGGTAATAAACCCTTTGATATCTCTCCGCTGCAGAGCCAGTGGATGCTGGAGACTCTCGCCAGGGGATGGGGCGGGCAGGTCGAACACCCCAACCGGGACAGAAAAAACAGCTATGTCCGGATATCCATCAATCCCGTCAACTTTCTGAAATCACTCCCCAGCTATCAGGAGTGCATCAAGGCGCTGCTCCCCTACACCTACGAAGAGGTGCGAAGGTACGATTTCCGCCTCGGCACCAAGCAGTCCGGACTGAGCGGAGAAGTGCGCGGGATGCTCGACAAAATGGCAACCTTCCTAAGCGCCTCACCCAAGCAGTACCGCATCAGCATTGAGTCGCATACCGACAACATCGGCCGCCGCTCCGGTAATAAAAAACTGTCACAGAAGCGTGCCCAGAGCGTTGCCGATTACCTCATCAGTAGAGGGGTGGCGGCCACAAGCATCAGCAGCAAGGGGTATGGTGAATCACGCCCTAAAGCAAGTAACCGCACAAAGAAGGGGCGCGCACTTAACCGTCGGGTGGAGGTGCGACTGGTGGAGGTACAGAAGTAGGCACCGAGGTAAACGGTATATTCATAATACCTCGGGGACAAATCTGATAAACTCCGCCGCCATGTTAAGATTCGATCATCTCACTCTGCGACGCGGCACCCGGCTGCTCTTCTCCAACGCCTGCTTTACCGTCCATCCGGGCTGGCGGGCGGGACTTACCGGCGCCAACGGTAGCGGCAAGTCGAGCCTCTTTTCCCTGATCCGCAACCAGCTCCATGCCGACGAGGGTGACTTCCACCGCCCCCGCGGCTGGGTGATTGCCCATGTTGCCCAGGAGACCCCCGCCGACAGCCGCCCGGCTATCGACTATGTACTCGACGGCGATACCGAGCTGAGGCAGGTGGAGCGGGATCTGGCCGAAGCCGAAGAACGCCATCAGGGAGAACGGGTGGCCGAGCTTCACAGCCACCTGGATAACATCGGCGGCTACAGCGCCCGCTCCCGTGCATCCTGCCTGATCCACGGCCTGGGATTCAAACCGGGTGAGGAGGAGCTGCCGGTGTGCAACTTCTCCGGTGGCTGGCGCATGCGTCTCAACCTGGCCCAGGCGTTGATGTGCCGTTCGGATCTGTTGCTGCTGGATGAGCCTACCAACCATCTCGATCTGGATGCGGTGATCTGGCTGGAGCAGTGGCTCAAAGCCTACTCCGGCACCCTGCTCCTGATCTCCCATGACCGCGATTTTCTTGATGCTGTCACCACCCATATCGCCCACATCGAGCAGGAGGCGATGGCCCTCTACAGCGGCAACTACTCGGCTTTTGAGCGCACCCGGGCCGAGCGACTGGCCAACCAGCAGGCGGCGTTCGAGAAGCAGCAGCGGGAGGTGGCCCATATTCGCAGCTACGTTGATCGCTTTCGTGCCCAAGCGACCAAGGCGCGCCAGGCCCAAAGCCGCCTGAAGGCGCTGGAGCGGATGGAACTGATCGCCCCGGCCCATATCGACTCCCCCTTTCACTTTGACTTCAAGCCCCCGGAGAAATCACCCAACCCCCTGCTGCGCCTGGAAAAGGCGGCGGCCGGGTATGGTGAGATCCGGATTATCGAACAGCTCAACCTGAGCCTCTCCCCCGGCGACCGGATCGGGCTGCTCGGCCCCAACGGCGCTGGCAAATCGACCCTGATCAAGTTACTGGCCGGTGAACTGTCACTGCAGGGGGGTGAACGTGAAACCGCCCAGGATCTGAAGATCGGCTACTTTGCCCAGCATCAGCTCGACCAGCTGCGCCCGGATCAGAGCCCCCTGGAGCATCTCGCCCGTCTCGACCCCAGGGCGGGTGAACAGTCATTGCGCAACTATGTCGGTGGCTTCGGTTTCTCGGGTGAGCGTGCAGAGAGCCCCACAGCCCCTTTTTCCGGGGGTGAAAAGGCACGCCTGGTGCTGGCACTGCTGGTCTACCAGCGCCCCAATCTACTACTTCTGGATGAACCTACCAACCATCTTGACCTGGAGATGCGCCATGCATTGAGCCAGGCGCTTCAGGGATATGAAGGGGCGATGGTGCTGGTCTCCCATGACCGTCACCTGCTACGTACCACCTGCGATCAACTGCTGCTGGTTGACGGCGGAGGAGCGGAGGAGTTTCGCGGTGATCTCGATGATTACCCGCGCTGGCTGACCGAAAGGGCCCGTGACAGTGATTCCACCGACGGCATCCTGGAGGTGAAGGATCACAGCGCCGGCGCACGCAAGGATCGCAAACGTCTGGAAGCGGAACGTCGCCGCCAACTGCAACCATTGCGCAACCGGCTGAAGAAGCTGGAGCAGCGGGTGGAGCAGCTGAGTGAGCGGCAGACGCTGCTGGAGGGTGATCTGGCACAGCCGGAGATCTACGAAGAGGGCAACAAAGAACGGCTGAAAACAGTGCTGACGGAGAAGGCGGAAGTGGACGGTGGACTGCTTGATAGCGAAGAGGAGTGGCTCCTCGCCGGTGAGGAGCTGGAGCGACTGGAGTCGCTATCGAACCTCTGATCTGAGAACAAAAGCACCTGCTAAGCACCATCTACCGATGGTGCGCAGGCGTATAAAAAAATGAACCACGGGTCGGCAGTTCAGCCGCAGACCCGGCCCTCTGGTCAATTCTGGATCGTATACACCCAGATCAGCGTAGCCGCTGTTACCAACGACATAACTACAACCACTGACAGGCCGCATGTGAAACAGATATTACCAAATACACGTGTTGTTTTGCTCATGATTATCCTCCTTATGGATATCCGGGTGTTTGGGTAATTGACCACTGCCCTCCTTCTCTACGGAAGTTGACGAGTAGTAACCTCACCCGGCGCCTGATTCCATGAAGAGACCATGGAAAAATTATCAGACAGTTGTTTAATAGCAAAAAGAACTATTTTATTCAAGTATTATAAATACTTGCTTATAAACTGTTCATTGCTGGTGCAGGATGGGTGTGTCGAAAATGGGGGGGGTAATAAACAGCAACTCTGAAGCAGTTTTAGTACTAGCCCTGAATGCGGGATATCGATTCATCACACGTGTTACGTGTGGAGCTGCACCGGGCTGTTGCTGCACTTTCTCTCACAAACCAGGATAAATTTTCTTACCGGTCGCCTATAATCAGAGACAATGAAGTTAACAACAAGACACTCAGGCGGAGAATAAGCAATGGAGATCATCCCCTATCTGAAATTAATGGTTCAGAAAAACGGCTCTGATCTGTTTTTCAGTACCGGTGCTCCACCGAACCTGAAGGCTGAGGGGCGCACCATGCCGATCGGCGATACTCCACTCGCCCAAGGGGAGGTGCATCAGCTTGCCTATTCAATCATGAGTGATGATCAGATCTCTGAATTTGAGCGCACCATGGAGTGCAACCTTGCCATCTCCATCAGTGGACTGGGGCGTTTTCGTGTCAACGTCTTTCGCCAGCGCGGCGATGCTGCCATGGTGATCCGCTACATTAAGGGCAGCGTCCCATCACTCGATGAGTTACACCTCCCCCCCACCCTGCGCGACCTTATCATGATGGCCCGTGGTCTGATTCTGGTGGTCGGCTCCACCGGTTCCGGCAAATCGACCACACTGGCATCGATGATTGACCATCGCAACAACACCACTACCGGCCACATTCTCACCATTGAAGATCCGGTGGAGTTTCTTCATACCCATAAGCGCTCGATAGTCGATCAACGCGAGGTGGGGCTGGACACCGTCTCCTATGAGGTGGCATTGAAAAACGCTATGCGGGAAGCACCGGATGTGATTCTTATCGGCGAGATCCGTGACCGCCAGACCATGCAGCACGCCATCGCCTACGCTGAAACCGGCCATCTCTGCCTCTCCACTCTCCACGCCAACAACGCCAACCAGGCGCTGGATCGGGTCGTCAACTTCTTCCCCGACACCGCCCACCACCAGCTCTATATGGATCTCTCGCTCAACCTCAAAGCGGTGGTCTCACAGCGACTGGTGAAGAGCAAGGACGGCAAACGGGTACCTGCGGTGGAGATTATGCTACTGAGTACCTTTGTTGCCGAACTGATCCAGAAGGGGGATATCCACGCAGTCAAAGAGGCGATGGAGCAGGGTAGCGATAGGGGTATGCAGACCTTTGATCAGGCTCTCCACAAGCTCTACACGGAGGGCAGGATCACTATGGAAGAGGCCCTCAGTAATGCAGACTCCCGCAATAATCTGTCACTGAAGATCCGCCTATCCGAAAGCGGCGGTGTGGATACTCCGCAGACTATGCAGATCAGTGACAGTGAGTTTTTCTGATGCCCGAAAGGGCACAGTGTCACTTCTCAAGATCAGCACCATGCGGAGGGTTACAGTGACACCTGCTCAGGGCACACGGTGAACTGATCCCGCTACGCTCACAGCACATCAATGGCCGACTCCTTTAAAAAAATCACCAGCCTGGATACTCTGCAGCAGCAAATTCAGGAGAATCCGGCCTTGCTGGTCTGGTTCACAGCGCCCGGCTGTGCTGTCTGTCACAACCTCAAACCGAGGGTGGCGGAGATGATGGCCGCCGGTTTTCCTGCTATCACCCTGAAAGAGGTCAACTGCGAAGAGGCGCAGGAGGCCGCCGCCCAGCACCGGATATTCACCGTCCCCTCTCTGCTGATTTTTTTTGACGGCGCTGAGTTCATCCGCAAGAGCCGCAACTTCTCCGTGCAGCAGCTGGCAACGGAACTGCAACGCCCTTATGATCTCTTTTTTTCTCCATAATCCCTGGATAATCGGCGACACTGAATGAATAACAGCTGGTATGTTTATCTCCTGCGTTGCCATGACAACACCCTCTACACCGGGGTAACCACCGATCCGCAGCGCCGCCTCCACGAGCACAACCACACCACCAGAGGGGCGCGCTATACCCGGGCAAGGCGGCCGGTTGAGCTGGTCTACCATGAGTGCGCGGAGGATCGGGCCGGCGCCTGCCGTCGAGAGTGGGAGATCAAGCAGCTTGACAGCGCTGGAAAGAGAGCGTTGATTGCCGCGAAAACGGTTGAATTGGTGCTAGAATAGCGCGGCATCGTAACCGTCCCGCAACAGATGACACCCTCTATGAGCCAAGCCGACATCACCCCCTGCTGGGTCTATCGCAGCAGTCGTAAGAGTGAGATGTACCTCTACCTCGCCCGCGAGGATGAGTTCGATCAACTGCCGGAAACGTTGATGAAGCAGTTTGGCGCGCCTTCACTGGTGATGTCGCTGGAACTTCATCCGCGACGTCCTCTCGCCCGCGAGGATGTCGCCATCGTGCTCGAACGCCTGCAACAGCAAGGCTATTACCTGCAGATGCCACCCAATCTTGAACCCGAACTCTACCGTGGGGAGTAGACTGGATCATCCCAGGAGCCTATAAAGTCATGGCAAAAATCATCGCCCTCGGATGTCAGGTTGCCGATATACACCACCGTTACTCTGCCATCCACAATTCACTGTTCGGCATCACCTCTTATCGTCTTGCCGTCGCTGCAATGTTGGGCAAAACAGAGACCACCTACAGGGAGTATGAGATAGTTCTGGATGGACTATGGAATGAACTTGACGGAATGGCAGAACAGGTTTCCCATGCCGCCACCCAGGAGCGGGTATCCCGTGGGCCCGACCAACTGCCTCAAGCCCTTGTCCAGTACACTCACGCCCTGCACGAGGCTATCGCACATCTGAGAAATATCTGCCACGAACACCAGAAGAACAAGGTGGGCTACCGCGATATCGATACCGAGGGGGGCTCCCGCTTCAACCAGGACAAGGTCGCTTATGACCTCGCCATTACAAAACTGGAGCACCTGGGCACTAAACTGAACAAGCTCTTTTCCTCCTACTGAGGGCACAATGCCATTATCTTTAGGTGGAAAATTCCCCGTAAACTTCAGGCTCGTCATTCCCGCGTAGGCGGGAGTAGTGGTGCAGGGATGCACCGTTTACGGACCTAAGGATGGAATCCAGGGGACAGCGCTCCGTAGCGCTGGATACCCGCCTGCGCGGGTATGACGGGAAAGAGGGAAGTTCGACCACTGGGTTCCAACCTATGCAGGGATGACCATGGTATTAAGCTTAAGTTAATGACATTGACTGAAGGCAGACAACGGGACAGCGGCGTCAATCCATGAAATAATCCATGGTAACTATAAGGATTGCTGTTGAGATGTTGTTTTGGTCACCGTTTAG
>JBEVXT010000340.1:0-10342 GCA_040505955.1 Sedimenticola sp.
TAAATGATCATTTTTTAACGCAGAAATGGCGGATTTCAGGGGTGAGCTGAATAGTTACATACGGATTATGACCTTTTTCTGCTAACACACTGATCGACAAGGAGGGGGGAGTGGGCCAGGAGATTACTGATAGCCATTTTTCACCTGAAGATTTTCAGGAGTTCTCCCGGCGCCTGGAGTGTGAGACCCGGCTGCTGATGGAGTGGTTTGCCGATGGTGTTTTCCCCACCGGCGAGGCGGTGGGTGGTTTTGAGCTTGAGGCCTGGCTGGTTGACGATAACGCCCGGCCGACAGCACTTAACAACGAGCTGATCAAGCGCCTGGATGATCCCTTGGTGGTGCCTGAACTTGCCCGCTTTAACCTGGAGTTGAATGGGGAGCCCCAGCTTCTCAGGGCAGGTGGATTGAGTCGCATGGCGGATGAACTTACGCAGACCTGGAGGCGATGCCAGCAGGCGGCGGGGGAGATGGATGGGCGGTTGGCGATGATCGGTATCCTGCCGACAGTGCGACGCAGTGACTTCTCCCTGGCGAATATGTCGTCGATGCAGCGTTATCAGGCACTGGATGAACAGCTTGCCCGCCTGCGCCAGGGCGACTCGGTACAGATTGATATCACCGGTCAGGATCATCTTCGCTTTATTCATAGTGATGTGATGCTGGAGGCGGCGACCACCTCGTTTCAGATTCACCTGAAGCTGGATCCAGCCTCTTCCGGGCGTTTCTATAACGCCTCCAAGATTCTTGCGGCGCCGATGGTGGCGATCAGTGCCAACTCCCCCTCTCTTTTTGGCTCACGGTTGTGGGATGAGACACGTATCCCACTGTTTGAGCAGTCGGTCAGTGTCGGTGACTCACTGGAGACCAAGCGGGTGACTATGGGCACTCGCTATATTTCGGACAGCATCATTGAGTGTTTTCAGGTTAATAATGATCGTTATCCTGTGCTGTTGCCGCGCCTGATGGATGAGGGTGGGCAACTGCCCCACCTGTGTCTGCACAACGGTACGATCTGGCGCTGGAACCGTCCGCTGCTGGGGTTTAATGAAGCGGGTGTGCCTCATCTGCGGCTGGAGCACCGTGTCGTGCCAGCGGGGCCCTCTATCATCGACTCCATCGCCAATGCCGCCTTCTTTTTTGGAACGGTTACCGCACTGGGTAAGATGGTGGTGCCGCCAGAACAGCGACTACCGTTTGAATACGTGCAGAGCAATTTTTACCGCTCGGCAGAAAAGGGCCTCAGAGCGGATGTTGTCTGGTTGGATGGTAAGGCGGTGAGTGCCGTTGATCTTTGTCGTGAACTACTGCCGCTGGCAGAGCAGGGGTTGGAGGCACTCGGTGTTGAACACCAAGAGGCCGATCACTGGCTCGGCATCATTCATGGTCGCCTGGCCAACGGTCAGAATGGTGCAAGTTGGCAGCGGGCATGGGTAGAGCGACACGGTAATGATTCCCAAGGGCTGACGGAAGCGTACCTGGAGCGCCAGGAGAGTGGGCGGCCGGTGCATGAGTGGAGTGTGTAATGGGGAGGCGGCGCATAAATTGAACCTGATCGCCAATTATAGGAGAATACCGCACTTTGACCGCGCCTGAATCTGGTGAGATCGGCGGGAAATCACTCGGAGAAGCGCAGAGTAATGAATATCCTTGGTATCCAAACCGGACATGACGGCGCTTCAGCGCTCTTCATGGGAAATCGTCTGGTGGCCTATTCCAAGGAGGAGCGCCTCACCCGGGAAAAGGGGGATGGAACCCGGCGCCGTCATCCCGGGCGCGTTCTACTGATGAGTATCGATGAGGTGCTCAATATTGCCGGTATCGAAAGTCGCCAAGTGGATATGGTGGTCTTTTCGAGGATGAGTTTTCCCCTCAAGTATTTTCGTCGCACTTCCCGTCCCGGACGAAATATATTCCGGCGGATGCTGGGCAAAAGTTGCGGTCTGGCGGTTGAAATGAGGCGGCTGCAGGAGCGGGATGAGGGTCGTCTGCTCAACTTTGACCGGTTGCGCCGCGATCTCGGTCTGCGCAGCGACACGGATATTCTCTTCGCCAACCACCACTACTCCCATATCCTTGCCGCCCTTCAGTACACCACATGGAAGAGTGAAGCCCTGTTAATCAGCTCCGATGGCGGCGGTGATGGAATTGTCCAGTCAGCTTACGGCTTTGATGGCGAGCGGCTCCACCTGCTCTATGGCGGCGATGATTACCTGCTGAGAGAGACGGGTAACCGCTATGCCGCCTCGGTAGGCCACGCCTACCAGTTTGTTACCGAGATCCTCGGTTTTCGGCCCAATCGCCATGAGGGGAAAATCACCGGGCTTGCCGCCTTTGGCAAGCCGGTTTTTGGTGAGGATATTCGCAACAGCTTCCAGGTGAGTGAAAGCGGCGAGATAGGCTCCCGTTTTGCCGATCACGGTGAGCTTTATCGCTTCCTCGAAGAGCTTAGCCGACAAGCCACCCGCGAAGAGATGGCCTCCTCGATTCAGTATGCCGCCGAACGGGTGACCCTTGATTGGATTCGGGCACTGCTGAAACGTTTTCCGGCAAAGTACATCGGCATGAGTGGTGGTGTCTTCTCAAATGTCCGTCTCAACCAGCATGTCGCCGAGCTGCCCGGTATTGAGGAGGTATTCATTGTGCCTCCGATGGGCGATGAAGGGCTGCCGGTGGGTAACTGTATCCATGGCGTTATCGAACGTGAAGGTCTTGCTGCGCTCCCCCGTTATCGCCTTCAGGATGCCTATTTCAGCCGTGTTTACAGCTCCGACGCGTTATTCGCCGAGGCAGGTGGCCGGGGCTTTCATGTGCACTCTTCTGATAATCCTGCAGATGAAGCCGCCCGTTTGCTGGCAGATGGTTACATCGGTGCGATCTATACTCAGGGTATGGAGATGGGGCCGCGGGCGCTGGGTGCTCGCAGTATTATTGCCAGCCCCGACGATCGCGGCCTCAATGACAGTCTCAATCAGCGTCTTGGCCGAACCGAATTTATGCCTTTCGCCCCTTATGTTCTCGATGTTGATGCCGAGCGAGTATTCAAGGTCAACGATGTAAACCGCTACGCCTGCCGCTTTATGACCATCACCACCGATGTTCATGAAGCGTATCAGGAGAAGATTCCCGCTGTTGTTCATATTGACGGCACCGCCCGGCCACAAATCGTTGAGCGCGAAACCAATCCGCTCTACTACGATATCCTTGACCGTTTTAAGATCCACTCCGGCCTTCCCTGCCTGGTTAACACCAGCTTCAATGCCCATGAGGAGCCGATCATCAATACTCCCGCTGAGGCAGTGCAGGCACTGGGCGATCATCGGATTGACTTTTTGGTCAGTGATGGTGGCCTGGTGTTTCGTGGTAACGAACCGGAAATAATAGCGAAGCTCACCTGATCGGAGTTACGACAGGCGTACTTCACACCGTTAATCGCTGGGTGCGTTGTTTGATATTCTGCATATAAAGCTACAATGATCCTAGGAGCTTGCGGCCAAACAACACAAAATTTGGCAAGCTCCCAGGGGGGGATCGGTGACCGATATTACGGAGGTGCTTGTTTGATGTTGCGGGAGTTGGATGCACTTCCTCCGGGGCTGCTCGATCTGGAGGCTTGTCAGCTGGAATCACTTCTGGGTGGGCCGACACTGATCCATCTGGCTGGCAGGCGTGTGTCCGCCCTGTTTGTCTCGGTGTTGATGCACGGCAACGAGACCACCGGCTGGGAGGCGGTCAGGGATTTGCTGAGGAAATATGCTGTCGGAGGGGGGCATGGTGAGCTGCCCAGGGCGATGAGCCTCTTTATCGGTAATGTCTCGGCCGCCGCTCAGGGGCTGCGGCAGTTGGATGGAGAGCCTGATTACAATCGGGTGTGGCCCGGTTGTGAAACATCGGAGGGCGACGAGAGTTCCGAGCACCGTATGATGCGGCAGGTGACAGAGACCATGGAGGTGAGGGGTGTTTTTGCCAGCGTCGATGTCCACAACAATACCGGTCTCAACCCCCATTACGCTTGTATCAACGTTATCGATAACAGCTTTCTTCATCTGGCGGCGCTGTTTGGTCGCACCCTGGTCTATTTCATCCGTCCCTGTGGAGTGCAGTCGATGGCGATGGCCAGGCTCTGTCCGTCGGTCACCCTGGAGTGCGGCAAGCCGGGCCAGGTTCATGGTGTTGACCATGCACGGGACTATCTGGATGCCTGTCTCCACCTCTCCGAGCACCCGCAACATCCGCTGGCGTCGCATGATGTCGATCTGTTTCATACTGTAGCCATCGTCAAAGTACCGGAGCAGGTCAGTTTCGGCTTTGATAAGGCGGCGGATATGGACATCCGCTTCACTGAGGATCTTGACTGCCTTAACTTCCGGGAGGTGCCTCGTGGCACCTCTCTGGGGCATATCTCGGAAGGGGTGGGCGCCGGTGTTAGCGTCTCCAATGAGTGGGGCAAGGACGTCACTTCGCGCTTCTTCAAGGTGGAGGATGGTGAACTGCGGCTGCGGGTGCCGGTGATGCCTTCAATGCTGACCAAGGATTGCCGGGTCGTGCGGCAGGACTGTCTCTGCTACCTGATGGAGCGCTACAACGACCACCTGCAGGACTGAGGGTTAAAAGGTATCCTGAAAAACTGCAGTTATGGTGGAACGGATGTGTTGTAGGAGCGAACTTGTTCGCGATGGACTACGAAACCTGCTCTTCGCGAATAAGTTCGCTCCTACAGTCGATTTCAGGATTATTGTGGAGATCCATTCATTAGCAATATCTTATAGACTCGCTAATTTTACCCCCGCACCCTTGACTCTCAGGAATCCGCCCCTATTATTAGCACTCACCCATGGGGAGTGCTAACAAGCCCCTCTGGAAAAGAAAATCCAATTTTTGTTTCTAACTATCCAAATCAGGAGATATCGGTAGATGAATATTCGTCCGCTGCAAGACCGTGTGGTCATTCGTCGTATGGAAGAAGAGCGCACTAGTGCAGGCGGCATTGTCCTGCCTGACAGCGCTACAGAGAAGCCTGCCCAAGGTGAAGTGGTTGCAGTTGGCAACGGCAAGGTACTGAACAGCGGTGAGTCCCGCCCGCTGGACGTCAAGGTTGGCGATACCGTGCTGTTCGGCAAGTACTCCGGCACCGAAGTGAAGATCGATAACGAAGACCTGCTGGTGATGCGCGAAGAAGACATCATGGGTGTCATCGAGGGCTGATAGCCTCTCACGATGAAATCAATTCAACTGAATTTTTAAGGAACAATCAAATGTCTGCAAAAGAAGTGAAATTTGGTGATGACGCCCGTCACAAAATGCTGGCCGGTGTCAACGTGCTGGCTAACGCGGTGAAGATCACCCTCGGCCCCAAGGGCCGCAACGTGGTTCTGGAGAAGAGCTTCGGTGCTCCCACCATCACCAAAGATGGTGTCTCCGTAGCCAAAGAGATCGAGCTTACCGACAAGTTCGAGAACATGGGTGCGCAGATGGTGAAAGAGGTCGCTTCCCAGACTTCTGATATCGCCGGTGACGGCACCACCACTGCTACCGTTCTGGCTCAGGCCATGGTGCGCGAAGGCCTGAAGGCGGTTGCTGCCGGGATGAACCCGATGGATCTGAAACGTGGCATGGATAAAGCAGTTGAAGCGGCTACCGCCAACCTGCGTGATATGTCCGAGCCTTGTGCTGACGACAAAGCGATTGCCCAGGTGGGTAGTATCTCTGCCAACAGCGACAGCAATATCGGTGACATCATCGCCAATGCGATGCAGAAAGTCGGTAAAGAGGGTGTTATCACCGTTGAAGAGGGTTCCGCTCTGGACAACCAGCTGGATGTGGTTGAGGGTATGCAGTTTGATCGCGGTTACCTCTCTCCTTACTTCGTCAATAATCAGCAGAGCATGACCGCTGATCTGGAAGATCCCTACATCCTGCTCCACGACAAGAAACTTTCCAACATCCGCGACCTGCTGCCGGTACTGGAAGGCGTTGCCAAGGCGGGCAAGCCGCTGCTGATCATCGCTGAAGATGTCGATGGTGAGGCGCTGGCTACCCTGGTGGTCAATACCATCCGCGGTATCGTCAAGGTGTGTGCCGTCAAGGCTCCCGGTTTCGGTGATCGTCGTAAAGCCATGTTGCAGGATATCGCTATCCTCACCGGTGGTACCGTTATCTCTGAAGAGGTCGGCCTGACCCTGGAGAAGGCAACCATCAATGAGCTGGGTACTGCCAAGAAGATTCAGATCTCCAAGGAAGAGACCACCATCATCGATGGTGCCGGTGTTGAGGGTGATATCAAGGCTCGCGTTGAGCAGATCCGTGCTCAGATTGAAGAGACCAGCTCTGACTACGACCGTGAGAAGCTGCAGGAGCGTGTTGCCAAGCTGGCCGGCGGTGTTGCCGTTATCAAAGTGGGTGCCGCTACCGAAGTTGAGATGAAAGAGAAGAAGGCCCGTGTTGAAGATGCACTGCACGCAACCCGTGCTGCTGTTGAAGAGGGTATCGTTCCCGGCGGTGGTGTGGCACTGATTCGTGCACTCTCCGCACTCACCGACCTGAAAGGCGACAACCACGATCAGGATGTTGGTATCGACATCGCTGCCCGGTCCATGGAAGAGCCGATGCGTCAGATCGTTGCCAACGCCGGTGGCGAAGCTTCCGTTGTTGTTAACAAAGTAAGAGAAGGCGAAGGAAACTACGGTTTCAATGCTGCCAACGACACCTACGGTGATATGGTTGAGATGGGTATCCTCGATCCTACCAAGGTGACCCGTTCCGCACTGCAGAACGCCGTCTCCGTTGCCGGCCTGATGATCACCACCGAGTGTATGGTGGCTGATGAGCCTTCCGATGGTGCTGGTGGTGCCCCTGATATGGGTGGCATGGGCGGTGGTATGGGTGGCATGGGTGGAATGGGCGGCATGATGTAATCATCCCTCCCAGGTTGACCAACGCCTGACAAAGCCCCGCCCGGATCACTCCGGGCGGGGCTTTTTTTGTCAGAAGAAGCTAGAAGAAAATGAGTCAATGTTGGCTGCAAATAAATGCATATGAACGCAAATGAACACAAATATTTGAAACTGGCTCTATAAAATAATCCCGAAGTCAGTTGTAGGAGCGAACTTGTTCGCGAAGAGTTTCCTACGAAGCTAATCGCGAACAAGTTCGCTCCTACGGGGTGGTGGTGCTTATTGAGCTGCAGTGGCAGTTGCATTGTATTTGTTAGAAACCCACAGGAAAGCATGACGCTATTGGAATATCGCGTAGGAGCGAACTTGTTCGCGAAGAGTCTCCTACGAAGCTAATCGCGAACAAGTTCGCTCCAAATGCAAAGCGACAGAATATGCTCTTGGTTATTAGTCAGGGATCAATGCCCAAACAATATACCAGTGGAGAGCTATATTCGCGTTCATCTGCGGCCTTTTCTTCTTAGCCTTTTATCAGCAGCAGAGATATCATCCACAGTCTGATCTTTTTTTACGAGGCACTCCATGGAACAGATGATTCACCCCGCCGATGAAGCTGAGAAGTTGTGGGTACGTTGGCAGGAGTCGGCGGCTGAGCGAGAGATGGGGGAAGCGTTTGATACGGAGTTTCTTGCTGATCTGAAGATTGTCTGGGAGGGGAGCGACTACGTTGCTCAGAGTTGTCTGCGTGATCTGGAGTTGCTGCCTGCTCTTTATCGCCAGGGTGAGCTGTCGCGGGCTTATGGTGAAGGGGAGATTGCCGACCTTCTGCGTGAACGGCTAAAGGAAGTCTCTGACGAGACCGGTCTGCATCGAATACTACGCCGATTTCGTCGTGACCATATGGTGCGGATCATCTGGCGTGACCTCACCCGCAGTGCACCGCTCACTGAAGTGCTGGAAGATCTCTCCGCCCTGGCCGATGCCTGTATCGAGGAGACGTTAACGATTCTCTACGGTTGGGCGATAGCGAAGCAGGGCATTCCCAGGAGCCACGATGGTGAGCAGCAGCATCTGGTGGTACTCGGGATGGGCAAACTGGGGGCACGGGAGCTCAATCTCTCCTCTGATATTGATCTGATTTTTACCTTCCCCGAGCAGGGTGAGGTTGATGGGATCCGTGCGATTGCCAATGAGCAGTTTTTTACGCGCCTCTGTCAGCAGTTGGTAAAGGCGCTCAATAGTCAGACGGCGGACGGTTTCGTTTTTCGTGTTGATACCCGGCTTCGTCCATTCGGCGAGGCGGGTCCTCTTGCCCTCTGTTTTGATGCGATGGAGGCCTACTACCAAAATAATGCCAGGGAGTGGGAGCGCTACGCCATGGTTAAGGTGCGGGTGGTGGCGGGGGATACTGTTGCCGGTGAGCAGCTGATGGCGATGCTGCGCCCTTTTGTCTATCGCCGCTACCTCGATTTTGGCGCCATTGAATCGATCCGGGATATGAAGCGGCTGATCGGTAGAGAGTTGAAGCGTAAGGGGATGCGGGACAACGTCAAGCTGGGTCCCGGTGGTATTCGCGAGATCGAGTTTATTGGTCAGGCATTCCAACTGGTGCGTGGTGGCCGTGATCCTGATCTACAGATTCGTGCCATTTTGCCGGTACTGAAGCAGCTTGGTAATAAAACATTGCTGCCTGAGTTTGTGGTACGTGAGCTGGAGGAGGCGTACCGGTTTCTCCGCCTGGTAGAGAACCGGATTCAGGCGTGGCAGGATCGCCAGAGCCATCTTTTGCCGGAGGATGAAGTCGGTCGCCTGCGCATGGCACGCTCTATGAATTTCAATGACTGGGAGGCTTTTTACGCAGCTCTGGAAGATCACCGGCAACGGGTTCAGGGACATTTCGATCAGGTTTTTGCAGCGCCTCAGGTGGAGGGTGAGGAGGATGAGAGGCCGCTTCTTGCTGTATGGCAGCAACACCTGGATGACGAGCAGGCGGAAGAGTTGCTTACCTCTGCCGGTTTTCTTGATGCTGCAGGGGCGCTGGGTCGGCTGAAAGTATTTCATGACTCCTCGGTGTTTCGTAACCTCGGCCGCCGCGGTCGTGACAAGCTCGATCAGTTGATGCCGCTGTTGCTGGAAGTGGTGGGGGGTACTGAAAACTCGTCAGCCACCCTTGAGCGGTTGTTGCACCTGATCGAGGCTATCGCCCAACGTACCGCCTATCTGGCGCTGCTGGTGGAGAGGCCGCTGGCACTCTCACAGCTGGCACGTTTGAGCAGCATCAGCCCCTGGATCTCCCAGCAGGTGATGCGGCATCCGCTGCTGTTGGATGAGATGCTTGATCCCCGTCGGCTCTACTCGCCCCAGCACAAGGAGGCACTGGAGGTGGAGCTGGATACGCTTCTGAAGGCGGTGGATGAGGGTGATCAGGAGCAGCAGATGGAGCGGCTGCGTCTGTTTGTCCAGAGTAATATGCTGCGGGTGGCATCCGCTGATATCACCGGGGTGATACCGCTGATGGTGGTCAGTGATTACCTGAGCGAAATTGCCGAAGTGGTTTCGGCGCGGGTTCTCTCTCAGGCCTGGCATGATCTTACCGCCCGTTACGGCTGCCCGGCCGGTGTGGCGGGCGGAGAGAGCGGTTTTGCCATGATCGGTTACGGCAAGTTGGGGGGGCTGGAGCTGGGTTATGGGTCGGATCTTGACCTGGTATTCCTCCATGGCAACAGCAATGCCAACGCCATGACCGATGGTGAGAAACCGGTCTCCAATGACCTCTTTTATGCCCGTATGGGGCAGCGGATGATCCACGCTTTTACCACCCGCATGTCATCCGGGGTGCTCTATGAAGTGGATATGCGGCTACGTCCCAACGGCAACGCAGGCTTGCTGGTCAGCTCTCTCGACGCCTTTGCCGCTTACCAGAAAAATGATGCATGGACCTGGGAACATCAGGCTTTGCTGCGGGCGCGGCCGGCGGCTGGCGATCCTGAAGTGATTCGCCGCTTTCAGGTGATCCGCCGTGAGGTGCTTCTTTGCCGACGGGACGAAGAGAAGCTGCGCCGGGATGTGAGAGAGATGCGGGAGAAGATGCGCAGCTCCCTGGATAAGAGCAAGCCGGGCCAGTTTGACCTAAAGCAGGGGCGCGGCGGTATCGCTGATATTGAATTTATGGTTCAATACGCCGTTCTCCGTTGGGCACATGATTTCCCCGATCTTGTTGATTGGACAGATAATATCCGTCTTCTCGAAACATTGGCGAAGCATCAGCTTATGGAGGGGCAGACGGCAGAACTGCTTTCGGCCATCTACCGGGCGCTCCGGGCCGCATACCATCGCAATGCTTTGGGTGAGTTGCCCGGACTGATTTCGGATGACCGGCTGCTGGAGGAGCGGACAATGGTGCGGGAGTTCTGGGATACACTGATGTTGGCGCCGACATGAATCGCTGGCAA
>JBEVXT010000341.1:0-1624 GCA_040505955.1 Sedimenticola sp.
TATTATATCCACTTTCAGTTTTACTTGCTGGGATTTGGTATTTTCGCTGGTTAGCATTTGTGATTACGTTATATGGAGATTTTTTTTTCTATACGTTATACTTGTTTTGTACTTGTTTATGTTTACCTTTGAGACCGTACACCACTAGTCGTGTAGTGCACGCTGGTACTTGTTAAAGACTCTACGACTACCGCTGTACCACAGTGCCGCAGTCGCTCGTCATGCGTTTCGCGTGGTATTTTTAAATTTGACTTTGATTTTGGTGGGTTCTTCGATCTCTCTAGAGGATATTATTTCTACCCCTTGATTAATCGACTGTAGTATCCCGTGTAGGCAAGAAATGTTCGAACTCCTTAGCGATTTTCGGGGTTGGCCCAATTCTTCACTGCCTCAATCGTGGCGGGGTCTGTTTTAATTCCCTCTTCCAATACCACGTGATCAAAATATGCTACCCCCGCCCCCCTCCACCCCACGACGGAAAAAATCTCACTTGGATGCCATCTGCTTCAAATTATACTGACGGCGTCTTTCGAAAACGACTTCTAATGTTAGACACTCCATAAGGTTTATGCCGTCTATATATCTTTCCATGATATGTTGGAATGTTGTTGGGGCATTACAAAGACCAAAAGGCATAATATTGGCATCAAAGAACCAAATTGAACCTGTTTGGATTGTCAGTTTTTGTTTGTCATTTTCCTCAATCTCCACCTGTCGCTACCCGCTTTTTAGATCTAATTTAGTAAAGTAAGCTGACACATAATTTCACATTTTGCCCAAACTGTAATTCAATATCATCTGTGATTATTTCTGCAAAAAAATCTAAATTTGGCGAGACTTGGAGTACAAATGAATAATTAAATGCCGCAACCTTCACAAACATTCGACATTAAATGATAAAATATGTTTTATCATTTGTATAGCTAGCAACCTTCAAATTGGCTACACAGATCTAGAGCGCACATGCCAACGTTCAGTAGATCAAAAACGTTCATGCTATATCAAGAGCTATATCAACATGCTATACTACCACCACTACTCTCATCATCATTAATGTCAGTATTGTTGTTAATGATCAACTTATACATTTTCTTGGCCTGCAGGGTTTTTACGAGGCGATATTCGGACCGGCGTTAATTGACCTAAAGTCTGTGTTCGGGGCCAGTTACTCCAGCGTCTCCTGGGCCGTCGGGTCACGTGGTATAGGGATTCCAGTGGGAGGCGTGATAGGCGGTATTCTGGCCGACAAGTTCCCAAAGTGGCTAGACACCATGCTGGCTCTGTCGACCGTACTAACAGCCGTCACTATTGCCTGGGCGCCGTATTCAGGGACTATTAATGTACTTTGGCTGATGTGCTTTCTTAATGGATTTGGATTGTGCACAACTAACATAGGTATGCATGTACGGACGTCTTGTGCTGGTAGCATTGTAAATCTTACTTTCTGATGATTGGATTTCAACACATTATCTCAATAGTAACTTTAACCGTTCACTCCATAAGCATTTATTGTGGTCTCTTCAAAATTGAGCAAAAGAAACATTGTTTATCAGGAAGAAGCGAGTTTTGAGTACGTTTTCTGAAACCGCTGGAAAACGGTGTAGGAGCAGTTTCCATGCCATTT
>JBEVXT010000341.1:1634-2507 GCA_040505955.1 Sedimenticola sp.
GTTAATAAGAGTTAATAAGAGTGAAGGGTTAAAACGATTTCAGATATTTTATTGGTAAATAAAGAATTTTGTATTTACAAATTTTCCAGATATATTTAACTGCTTGTATAGGAGTTTTAAGTTGAACTGCCTGTTTCACCTTCCACTGGTCTACCCTCGTTGGTGTATTCTGGTGGCGGCTGGGCCGGGCAGGCCAATTTGAAACTAAAATAAATAAGGTAGTTCTAGTCTCCCAAGTTGCAAGAGAGAACGGGTAAAGCTTTATTTTGTTCAGCATTCATTTGTTTTCTCACTGTCTGTCATCTTATTTTATTATTTAAACATGGTGTATGTATGCTCAAGGGCCAATTGGCTTATTGCAATAAAACATCATCATCGTCATATTTTATTGGTTATAAATGAATTTTGATTTTTTTATCTAGTCACTAATTGTGTTTAGTTTTATATAACTTTGTTCAGCTAGTTCAGCGGAGAGCGCAACGTGAAACTTTGTGCTGTTGATGTATGATCCAGAGTAACATAGTTCGCGCAGTACGGGGACTGTAAAACTGTTTCCGATGATTTCGGCCAGACATGTTACCTGATCTGTGATAGTATTTGAATATAATTTGTTCACGCTGTTATTGTTTATCATGTCCGGTTAGTAGACATTTGTGCCACCTACTTTTACATACCTGGCGTATATACGAGACATGTATTGTATCAATATATCACCTTATCCATTTATTTCCACATTTCTTAGTTTTGTCCACGATTTATTAGTAGAAGTGGATAATGTACATACATGTACATCGGATTGAGATAAGTTAGTCATAGCATAGTTCATCCGCCTGTACGGTCGATAATCCGCTTACTAAAGCTCGCGGATTATCT
>JBEVXT010000342.1:0-3344 GCA_040505955.1 Sedimenticola sp.
GATCGCTTTGGTCAGATTGAACCCAAGGTGCTCTTCTGTGCCGAGGGGTACTACTACAACGGCAAGACCTTCGACTGCCTGGAGAAGGTGCGGGAGATTCAGCAGCGGCTACCCACTCTGAAGAAGATAGTTGTCATCCCCTACACCCGTGACAACTTCTCACTGGAGGAGCTGGAGAGTGCCGCCACCCTTGCCGACTTCACCGCCCCTTATGACGCGGCGGAGATCAGTTTCAAACAGCACCCCTTCAACCACCCCCTCTATATCATGTTCTCTTCCGGCACCACCGGTGTACCCAAGTGCATTGTCCATGGCGCCGGCGGCACTCTACTGCAGCACCTGAAAGAGCACCGTCTGCATACCGATGTGCGTCCCGGCGACCGCATCTTCTACTTCACCACCTGCGGCTGGATGATGTGGAACTGGCTAGTCTCGGGGCTGGCTGCAGAGGCCACGCTGCTGCTCTATGACGGCTCGCCCTTCTATCCCGACGGCAACATCCTCTTCGACTACGCCGATGCCGAGGGGATGACCCAGTTTGGCACCTCGGCCAAATATATCGACGCACTGAATAAAGCGGGCCTGAAACCGAAACAGAGTCACCAGCTGGAGAGTATGCGCACCCTCTGCTCCACCGGCTCTCCCCTGGTACCGGAGGCATTTGACTACGTCTACGAAAATATCAAGGAGGATCTCTGCCTCTCCTCCATCTCAGGCGGCACAGACATCGTCTCCTGCTTTGCCTTGGGCTGCCCGGTGCTGCCGGTCTATCGCGGACGGCTACAGTGTCGCGGGCTGGGGATGCGGGTTGAGGTGTGGAATGACGACGGTGAAGCGGTTGTTGGTGAGAAAGGCGAACTGGTCTGCACCGCCCCCTTCCCCTCCATGCCGGTAGGATTCTGGAACGATCCTGACGATAAAAAATACCACCGTGCCTATTTTGAACGCTTCGACAACATCTGGTGCCACGGCGACTACGTGGAGCTGACACCTGAGGGCGGCATCATTATCTATGGCCGCTCCGACGCCGTACTCAACCCCGGCGGCGTACGTATCGGCACCGCCGAGATCTATCGCCAGGTGGAGCAGTTGGATGAGGTGGTGGAGAGTCTGGTGATCGGTCAGGAGTGGCAGGGAGATGTGCGGGTAGTGCTGTTTGTCCGCCTGCGTGATCAACTGCAACTGGATGAGGCATTGATTGATCGCATCAAAAAACAGATCCGCGCCAACACCACCCCCCACCACGTACCGGCACGGGTGGTTCAGGTAAGCGATATCCCGCGCACCAAAAGCGGCAAGATCGTAGAGTTGGCGGTGCGGGAAGTGGCACATGGTCGCCCGGTAAAAAACCAGGAGGCACTGGCCAACCCGGAGGCATTGAAACAGTTCGCCGACAGGGATGAGCTATTAAGCTGAGTTGGCAGCTGCAGAACAACCCAACCATTGACTATTTAAAACATTGGCTCAGCACGATAATCCTGAAGTCTACTGTAGGAGCGAACTTGTTCGCGAAGAGCATGCTACGGAGCTGATCGCGAACAAGTTCGCTCCTACAAATGCAAAGCGCCAGAACATGCTCTTGGTTATTAGTCAGTACCCAAACAATATACCAGTGGAGAGCCATATTCGCGTTTATTTGCGTCCATTTCAGGTTGAGTTTTAGGGGTAATCAGGTAATTAATTTGGGACAGCATATCGCTGAAATAGAATAAGGAGCCCTCAGACCATTTTTACAGAATATCCCCGGTGCCTGGTCAGGCTGTCACCATTCCCGCCGCTCGGATCTCCTCGGAGACATCTTCCGAATATTGCTCAAAATTATCAGCAAATTTCTGTGCCAGTGATTTTGCCTGGGCGTCGTAGGCACTCTTGTCCTGCCAGGTATTGCGCGGATTGAGAACACCCACCGGAACATCCGGGCAGTCGATAGGCATATGCAAACCGAAGGTCGGATGGGTGTCGGTAGGTACTTTGTCGAGTTTGCCGTCCAGTATTGCATTAACGATGGCGCGGGTGTGGTTAATCGCCATGCGCTTGCCGACTCCGTAGGGGCCACCACTCCAACCGGTATTGACCAACCACACAGTGGCACCGTATTCAGAAATCTTGTCACCCAGCAGTTCAGCATATTGACGCGGATGTAATGGCAGGAAAGGGCCGCCATAACATGGGCTGAAGTTAGGGGTTGGTTCCGTAACCCCTTTCTCTGTACCGGCCACTTTGGCGGTGTATCCATTAATGAAATGGTACATGGCCTGGGCTGAAGTCAGTTTGGATACCGGCGGCAACACACCGAAGGCATCACAAGTGAGAAAGATGACGTTCTTCGGGTGACCACCGCGTCCGGTTAATGAAGCATTGGGGATTTGCTCGATCTTATAGGAGCCACGGGTGTTCTCAGTGAGGCTGCCGTCGTCGAGATTGACACGGCGGGTATTCTCATCGAACACGACGTTTTCGAGTACGGTGCCGAACTGATGTGTGGTGGCATAGATCTCTGGTTCCTGTTCGGGCGAAAGGTTAATCATCTTCGCATAGCAACCCCCCTCAAAGTTGAACAGGCCGTTGTTACCCCAACCATGTTCATCATCACCAATCAGTTGACGTGAAGCATCTGCTGAAAGGGTGGTTTTGCCGGTGCCAGATAATCCGAAAAACAGTGCGGTAATGCCGTCCGGGCCGATATTGGCCGAACTATGCATGGGAAATATGCCCTTTTTCGGCAATAAATAGTTGAGTACGCTGAATATGGATTTCTTGGTTTCACCGGCATAGCTGGTGCCACCAATAATGACCAGTTTTTTAGTGAAATTTACGATAATAAAAGTTTCCGAACTGGTACCGTCCACTGCCGGATCAGCCTTGAATCCGGGAGCATTGATAACTGTAAATTCCGGAATATGCCGGGCGCGCTCCTCTTCGTTGGCGCGCAGGAACATGTTGCGCGCAAAAAGGCTGTGCCAAGCTAATTCGTTAACTATACGGATCGGCAGACGGTGGTCGGGATCGGCGCCGGCAAAACAGTCCTGTACGAAAACATCCTTGCCCTTCAGGTATTCACACATACGTTGATGCAGAGCGTCAAACTTTTCCGACTCATAGGGTACGTTGACTTTTCCCCACCACAGTTCGTTCTCAGTATTTTCATCGCGAACTACGAATTTATCGTTAGCGGATCGCCCGGTATGCTGACCGGTGCGCACCACAAGAGGACCGTGACTGGAAAGCATGCCTTCACCGCGGGCCACTGCTTGCTCATAGAGCGCCGCAGTAGGTAGCGACCAATATGCACCATTGAGATCAGTTAATCCGTGGGTATCAAGGGGGTGTTGACTACGATGTAT
>JBEVXT010000343.1:0-4856 GCA_040505955.1 Sedimenticola sp.
ACAGGGCACAAGAAAGGGGTGCTGGGTTTTGCGGGTGGTAAATATCAATAGGAATGCCATACTCAAAATGCAGGTGTTAGAGGGCGAGGGAGGCTGTCATGACCAATTATCAACACATACTGATTGCTGTGGATTTTACTCCGGAGGCAGAGCGCGTTACCGCCAGGGGGCGGGAACTGGCGGCACAAAACAGCGCCCGGCTAAGCATTATCCATGTGGTGGAGTACAGCAGTTCCATGTATGCCGCCGGTGTCACCATGCCCGAGCAGTACAAGCTTGACGAAGAGCTGGTGGCGAGTGCTGCAATCAATCTGAAGGAGCTTGCCCTTACCCATAGCTTGGGTGATGCCAAGCAGTATGTTGAGCTGGGTGTGCCCAAGCTGGAGATTATTCGCGTAGCAGAAGAGCAGAATGTCGATCTGATCGTCACCGGGAGTCACGGTCGCCATGGCCTGCAGCTACTGCTGGGTTCCACTGCCAACGGTGTGCTTCACCTGGCAAAGTGCGATGTTCTGGCGGTGAGGGTTGGCAGCTGATGCGCCGGTGGAGAGGAAGCAGCACCTGGGGAGATGCTCCATGACACACTTTATGAAGCCCGTTTTCCTTGATGACGGGCAGAGATCGGCTCTTGAGGCGGTTCTTGACCGGATTTCCATAGGTGATGAGAGGAGCAGGCGTATCTTTATCATCGCCCTCGACTATGAATTGACCGATTATGATAAGCAGCGGCAACTTGGTGATGGCGATCACAGCGGAGATGGTGCCGATGAGACCCTGGACAAAATCGCCGCTGCCGCCGATGCTCTTTCCGGTATGCTCCGGCAGTTGCCGGAAAGCAGCTTTTCCCGTCTCTCCCTGCAGCTCTCAGCGGATGATGACTACGCACGGCAATACAACGGCCGTTATCTTAACGCTCTGCAGGATGAGATCGAGCGGGTCTCTGCGGCCTGTGAAAGCAGGGCGGTTAAGTTTCATGAGGCGAAGATCAGGCGGCACTTGGTCGGTATGATCATAAACATCTATCGGGAGTCTTTTGAGCGAGAGCCCCTGGTGGATGACCGGATACGATTTGTGGCTCTGCTGGAGGAGATATTCACGCTCTGTGGTCTGGCTATCGGCGATGGCATTGAGTCGCTGATTGAGGCATCCCAGAAATAATCCCCTCAATTGTTGTGGGGTCAAAAATCGACCGGCAGATAGAAAAAGACAAAACGTCCCTCTTCAATATCCACCTTCAACGTAGCATTGCGATAGAGGGCGTAGTCCACATAGCCGGGTATGGGGCTGTTGGCGTGACACTCACTGGTGTGCTGGGGCGCTTCGAAGTCGCGGTCGCGGTCATACCAGGAGAGCAGCATATACTCACCCAGCCGTCGCTCCGCCTCATCATCTGCCAGTGCCATGGCTGCGCGGTAATCGCTCATCGTCGGTTGGGGTGAAAGTTCGATGATGGTGACGCCGCTGTAATCGGCCTCGGAAGGGATGTTGCAGACCGAGGGGATGCTCTTTTTGTCGGACATGATCCTTACCTCTTCCCAGCTATTGAGATTTCACCGTTACCCATGCCTTTGGCCTCGTACAGAGCCTGGTCGGTACGGCGGAAAATCTCCTCAAAGAGTTCATCCTGGCGCGTCATCGCTGCGATACCGATACTGGTGGTAATGCGCAGTATATAACTCTGGTGATGGATCGAGGTGGCGGCAATGTCTCTACACAGTCGCCTCGATACCTGCTGCGCCACGCGGTCAGCGGTTTCGGGAAGGACGATGGCGAATTCGCCTCCATGAAGGTGGCTGATAATATCGATATCACGCAACTGATTACTCAAAATATGGGCCAGGGTACGTACCACCTCATCTCCCATTCCGTAGCCATAGGTGTCTTGGATCTCGTTCCACTTGTCAATATCGAGCAGCAGCATGGTGAACGGCCGGTCAAAGCGCTTCGCCTTGCACAGCTCGTTTTTCGCCAGCTTCTGGAACTGCTGCATGTTGTTGAGGTTATTAAAGGCCTCTGCAGTCTTCCTGTTTCTGCTGCTATTCTCCATCGGGTCATCAATGCTGCGTAGCACCGTTACCTTCACCTCTTCACCATGAAGGGGCAGGTGGGTGGTGCGCAGTCTGAAGAAGGCGCAATCGCCGCCCTTGCGGGCAATGGCGGCATGAATGGGTGTGTTCTGATCTGATGCCAGGGCGTGCTCCAGTAATCCCCTCTGCTCGGGGGGGGTGAGATCCAGTAGAGATTTGCCTCTGACCTCCTCCACAGAGTAGCCGAGCATTCCCTCAAACGCCTTGTTGGCATCAAGAATAATATTGCCGGTATGGAGGATAATACCCTCGAAGGTCGCATCCGCCAGCCGCTTGTAGCGCATGTCGTTCCGGCTCTCTCCGCTGCTCTGATTTCCTCCCTCCAGAGTCAGCTCACTGTTTGTCAGGCGCAGGGCAGCCTGGGTCTCCTCCAACTCGCGGTTTTTGCTCTCCAGTCGGCTGAAAGAGCCCTGCAGCTGTTGCCCCATGACGTTGAACGAGTTGGCCAGGGAGCGCATCTCTTCGGCACCGTCGTCGGGAATTTGATGTCCCAAGTTACCGTTGGCGAGGGAGAGCGCCGCCTGCTTCAGGTTGGCGAGGGGGACCGTCACCCGACGCGCCAGATAGAAGCTGAGAGCGACGGCAAGAAGAAGAGCGAGGAGACAGAGAGCGATGGTGATGTAGGTGTTTTTTACCACCTTCTCCATAAAGGGGGCTTCAGGTACGGCAATGGCGATCAACCAGTCGATGCCCCGTGGATCGCGAAAAGGACTCAACTGCAGAAACTGTCTTTGGTCATCGTAATCGAACACCAGGTGATGATCCCGGGTCACCCCTTTGAAGTCGCTGAGGTGCTGGGTCAGTTTGCGATAGGCGGTGCGTATCAGTGACGAGTTGCTGTCACCGGTGCTGATTCGGGTAAGCTTCTTTCCCTCTTTTTCCATCCTGAACGGGCGCTGATCACTGGAGGAGGCGACCAGCAGACCGGAAGGCTCGAAGATGAAGATCTCCCCCAGTCCCTCAGACGTTAGCCGGGCCAGCTGTTTCTGTATGCGGGATAACAGAATGTCAGTGGCGAGAACTCCAGAGAGGGCGCCGCTTTTGTCATAGAGCGGCAGGGCGGCAGTGATGCCGAGAGTGCCTTCCAGGAAAAAGGTGTAGATATTGGTCCACACCGGGCCGTCGTCGGCTACCGCCTTTTTATACCAGGGGCGTCCCCGAGAGTCGTAGGCTTCCCGCCGTTGCAGCATCTCACTTCTGAATCCGTCATCGGTCATCGAATAGACGGTGGATTTGCCAGCGGCAAACCCGTCTGTCTGGCGGGCGACAAAAGAGCCGTCACCCTGGTGGGCGACCAGCATAATTCCTCCGGCAGTGTTACCGAAATAGATGTAGCTGGTGGTATCGAAGATCTGTAGCTGCTGCCAGAAGTAGTTTTGCAGAGCGATGGGATCCGTCAGATCCATCCCGCTCATCTTGATGTAGTTTTTGTTCAGCCGGTTTACCTGGTGCGGTGCCTCAAGAAAGGTGTCAAGGTGGTGTCTGACCTGTGTGTAGGCATTTTGCCGCACCTCATCGGCCACCTCATTGACGGCACCGCTGCCGGTAATAAAGGAGAGGTAGCCGACCAGGGCGACAGTGATTACGATCAAAACCGTAAAAGGTATGGTGATCGTGGTTCTGAGTGATAAGCGCGTTCCCTGCATCTGCTGTCTCACTCGAAGCTTTGACTGAGGATGACCAGCTGGTCAAGTCGATTGCGCGCCTCGCCGTTGGCGATCACTTCACCGGCCTTGATGATGCCGTCGGGAAGGGTGTCGGTGATGCCTGCGGTGAAGATGGCGGCCCCGGCGTTGAGCTGAACGATATCCCGGGCAGGCCCTGGCGTGTTATCCAGAACACCGCGTATGACCCCCAGGCTCTCCTCTGCATCTGCCACTCTGATCTCGGAGATGGGAGTGCGTTTAAAGCCGAAATCCTCTGGTTGAATGCTGAATCGGCGTACCCGCCCCTCTTTCAGCTCGGCGACCTCGGTTTTGTCGCCGATGCTGATCTCATCCAGACCATCGCGGGAGTGAACCACCATAACGTGGCGGCTGCCCAGTTTCTGCAATACATCCGCCATGGGAGTGAGTAGCTCATCGCTGAAGACCCCGAGCAGCAGGTTGGGTACACCAGCCGGATTGGTCAGGGGGCCAAGAACATTAAAGATGGTGCGCGCACCCATCTCCCGGCGTGGGCCGATGGCGTGTTTCATGGCGCTGTGGTGGGCCGGTGCGAACATAAAGCCGACCCCCAACTGACGTACGCACTGCTCCACCTCACCTGCTGACAGCGCAATACGTACACCCGCCGCCTCCAGGGCATCGGCGGCGCCGGATTTGCTGGAGACCGATCGGTTGCCGTGTTTGGCAACATTACAGCCGGCAGCGGCGGCGACAAACATTGAGGCGGTGGAGATATTGAAAGAACCCGAGGAGTCACCGCCGGTACCAACGATGTCCACCGTATGGGGAAGATCGCCGATCTTGACGCCGCTGGCCAGCTCCCGCATCACCGCTGCTGCTGCGGCGATCTCGATAACACTTTCTCCCTTCATCCGCAGTCCAATGAGAAAACCCCCGATCTGCGCCGGTGTCGCTTCACCCGTCATGATGGTGCGCATCACACTGGTCATCTCTTCAGAACTCAGGTCTTTGTGGGCAAGAACGCTGTTGATCGCTTGTGGCATCTCCATTTTTTTGGCACCTGTTAGTTGTTATTTATTTGGGTCGCAGAGAACGCAGGGGAACTCTGAGAGCCGGAGCAGATGTACCGATTATAACTTTT
>JBEVXT010000343.1:4956-7963 GCA_040505955.1 Sedimenticola sp.
CCCCTGCACATCCAGCTCACGATGGCGGATACCCATAATCTCATCTACGGTACCATCCGTCGTTTGGGTCCAGGCGGTCATCTCCAGACACTCCGGCAGGCTCTCCCGCTCTACCACCAGAGAGTGGTAACGGGTGGCCTCATAGGGATTGTTGAGACCGCTGAAGAGCCCGCTGTCGGCATGGTAGATGGGGGAGGTTTTGCCATGCATCACCTCCCGGGCGTGAACGATTCTGCCGCCGAAGGCCTGGCCAATAGACTGGTGGCCGAGGCAGACGCCGAGAATCGGTATGCGCCCGGCAAACCGTTTGATCGTCTCCACCGAGATGCCCGCCTCGTTGGGAGTACAGGGGCCGGGGGAGATGACGATCTGATCCGGCTTGAGGGTCTCGATGGTCTCCAGATCCACCTCATCGTTACGGTAGACGCGCACCTCGGCCCCCAGTTCACCGAAGTACTGCACCAAGTTGTAGGTGAAGGAGTCGTAGTTATCGATCATCAGTAACATGGCTACACCTCCCCACAGCTGTTGATTTCAATGCCTGCTTCGGCCAGGGCCACGGCTTGGAACACGGCGCGCCCCTTGCTCATCGTCTCCTCCCACTCCATCTGCGGCTGGGAGTCGGCGACGATACCGGCTCCGGCCTGGATATGCAGGGTGTTGTCCTTGATTACCGCAGTGCGGATAGCGATGGCGGTATCCATGTTGCCGTTCCATGAGAGATAGCCGACGGCACCGGAGTAGATGCCGCGTTTTACCGGCTCCAGCTCATCGATAATCTCCATGGCGCGGATTTTTGGAGCACCGCTGACGGTACCGGCGGGGAAGGTGGCGCGCAGTACATCAATGGCGCTCATCCCCTGTTTCAGCTTCCCCGTCACATTAGAGACGATATGCATAACGTGAGAGTAGCGCTCAACAATCATCTTGTCGGTCAGCTTGACGCTGCCGATCTCCGCCACCCGACCAGCATCGTTGCGACCCAGATCGATCAGCATCAGATGCTCGGCCAGCTCCTTGGGGTCAGCCAGCAACTCCTCCTCCAGCGCCCTGTCCTGCTCTGGGGTCTCACCGCGGCGACGGGTGCCGGCGATCGGGCGTACCGTCACCTCGCCATCCTCCAGGCGGGTGAGGATCTCCGGCGAGGAGCCGACAATATGGAAGTCGCCCATATTGTAAAAGTACATATAGGGGCTGGGGTTGAGGCCGCGCAGGGCGCGATAGAGATCCAGCGGCTCGGCGTGAAAGGGGATGGAGAGTCGCTGTGAGAGCACCGTCTGCATGCAGTCCCCCTCAAGGATGTACTCCTTGACGCGCTTCACCGCCTGTTTGAACCTCTCTTGGGTAAAGCCGGAGATAAAATGGGATTCGTCGATTACCCGCTGCTTGCGCCTGGGCTGTTCCGGCAGTCGTTCCCGCATCTGCCCGACCACCGCCTGCAGCCGCTTGCGCCCGGACTGGAACGTGCCACCGCTGGTGGGATCGACATAAACGATGACATAGAGACAGCCGCGTAGGTTGTCAAACACCACCACCTCATCGGATACCAGCAGCTGGATATCGGGGGTATTGATCAGGTCGGGATTGGGACAGTCAGCCAGCTTGTGTTCGATATAGCGAATGGTATCGTAGCCGAAGTAGCCCACCAGCCCACCGGTAAAACGGGGCAGGTTATCGTGCTCGGCCACCCGGTAGCGCTGTTGGAACTGCTGGATAAACGCCAGGGGATCCTCCACCTGGTGCCGCTCCACCACTTCACCATCGGTCTCGATGGTCACCTCCAGCCCATTCACCCGCAGCAGCGTGCGGCAGGGCAGGCCGATAATCGAGTAGCGGCCCCACTTCTCACCCCCTTTTACCGACTCCAGCAGATAGGAGTGGGGGGCGTTGGCAAGTTTCAGATAGGCGCTGAGGGGGGTATCGAGGTCGGCAAGCACCTCGCACATCAGGGGGATACGGTTGTGGCCTTCGGCGGCCAACTGGTCGAACAGTTCGGGAGTCATAGTCCTCTCCACACAAGGGGGTTTAAACAGGTTTTTTTCAGTGCGCGCGCGTCACCAGCGCCATCGCGTGCCTGTCTTCAACGTCTTGTAGTGGTGTGTGAGAACCATGGATCATCCAAAAAATTGAGGTGCTAACGATAATCGAAATTGGTAGAACTATCCAGTGGGCTTTAGGTTTAAGAATTTAAAAGCGGAACGCGGAGGTCGCAAAGGTGGTGCAGAGCGCGTGGAGAAAACCTTCCTCAGTGAGTAGTCAATGCCATTAACTGTAGGTGGAAAATTCCCCGTAAACTCCAGGCTCGTCATTCCCGCGTAGGCGGGAGTAGTGGTGCAGGGATGCACCGTTTACGGACCTAAGGATGGAATCCAGGGGGGCAGCGCTCCGTAGCGCTGGATACCCGCCTGCGCGGGTATGACGGGAAAGAGGGGAGCTCGACCTCTGGATCCCGGCCTATGCCAGGGTGACCGTGGTATTAAGCTTAAGTTAAAGAGAAGGTGCTGCGAGTGTAGGTTAAATATGCCCAATATCCGCCTCAAATGATCGAAAAAATGGATTGAACATGAGCATCCCTCGCCCTTTGCTCCCTTGCATTGCAGAATCAATCGATTGAAACTATACTCTAACTACATTTGTAGTAAATCCAACAAGAAGGATGATGCAATGGGTATGCCGGTTCGCATCGATGACACCCTATACGAACAAGCCCGCAGCGAGGCTAAAATCGAGCGGCGCACAATAGCAGGGCAGATTGAATACTGGGCAATGGTGGGGCGTGCCGCACTTGATAACCCGGACTTGCCTGTCAGTTTTATAGCAGAATCCCTGATTTCAATGGCCGAACCGCGTGATCAGGCAACACCTTTTATACCGAGAGACCGTGGGGAGTGAGCTTCGACGTTCAGCAAACTCGCCGCTTTGCCCGACAATACAAAAAACTCCATAACAACATAACTGCCGATGTAGATGCCGCTGTGAAAGAGGTGGTGGCCCAGCCCTCACTTGG
>JBEVXT010000344.1:0-3870 GCA_040505955.1 Sedimenticola sp.
GGATTATTGTACATAGCAAGTAACTATTCAGCACCGCAAAGAAATTGCTGGTAACTGTTCAGATTGCCTCTGAAATCCGTCAGTTCAAGGCGAAAAATGTGAGTTTACATGGCTAAATGATCATTTTTTAACGCAGAAATGGCGGATTTCAGGGGTGAGCTGAATAGTTACCATAGCAAAACCTAATAGGCCCGAACACGCATGTCTAGCGCAAATAAGTACGCCACCATGGTTCCCATCTCCTGGGAACAGCTGCAATGCGACTGCCGCTCTCTCGCACAACAGCTACTGCAAGAGAAACCATTCAAAGGCATCTGCGCCATCGCCCGCGGCGGGCTGGTACCGGCGGCCATTCTCGCAAGAGAGATGAACATTCACCTTATCGACACGCTCTGCATATCAAGTTATGACTGGAAAACGCAGGGTGATCCCGGTGTACTGAAAGGGGTGGCACACGATGGGAGAGGGTGGCTGCTGATCGATGACCTGGTGGACACCGGCAAAACAGCGGAGATTGTCCGCAAGATGATGCCTCAGGCGTACTTCGCCACAGTCTACGCCAAACCCGCCGGACGACCGCTGGTGGATACCTGTATCACCGAATTCGCCCAGGATGCCTGGGTACTGTTTCCGTGGGACTCCGCAATACAGTTCACCCCACCCCTGGTAAAAATATCGGAAAGCGAATAGTCGGCGGTAGACCGTTGTATGATGTAACTATTCAGGTGATTGATGCGGTTCGCAAGCTCACCACATCCTATATGCAAGCATAGGCAGGTAAAGGATTGTAGGATGCGGTGAGGTACGAACCGCATCATTCGAATAGCAATTGTCGGCAGGGGTCGGAGTCGATTGCCCACATGAATGTGGGCAATCGACTCCGACCCCGCACACAACTGAATAGTTACAATTGAGTGTCATATTTGCGTTCATTTCCGGCTAAGTTTCAGGGGTAATCACCTACTGGAATTCAAAACTTCGCTGGGAATTGCGACTATGGAGACCAATTTTTGCGGCTCTTCACCAATGTCCAGTTCACTCAGGTGGATGGTCTCCCCACCGTGGTCATTGCCTTCACCCACCTTTATGCCCATGCGGTTGATGTGGACGGTATTGGCAACAATGGTTATCAAATCCTGGGGCAGCTCCAGATACTCAAGAATATGAGATAGATAGATTTCGGGATTACGAATATCCTGATCTGGAGGAATCAGGCCTGTCACCTCGCCCTGCTGCCCATGCCTGAGGTGAGTCATGCGGGTACGCATGTATCGGGTGACATTTTCATACAGTACCTGTTTGAGCAATCGTCTCGCCTCATCCTCGGTCAAAGAGGGCTCCAGTAACCGATGACCCCAAAAGACAATACTGGTTTGATGCACCTCCCGCTGGATAATCTCACCCACCATCTGAGTGCCGAGAATAGACTTCTCCTGATAATTGAGAAAAAGCAGGAAAAAAACCTGCTCTGCACGGCTGTGCTCATCGGTGATCGGGCAGTCATGCAGATGAAACAGATCACTGCACAACTGCCTCACCTCATCCATGTTTGCGAACAGGCTGCTGACCTGTGGATTATGGAGATAAGTCGCCTTGGAGATCAGTAGTGCAGGAGGCAGGGCATCCACCAGAGACTCGATGTGGCGCAGAAGAGCAGCGGCGCCTCCCCGTAACCGTTTTCTGTACCCTGACGCCGAGCGCACCCGTGGGTCGGTACCTGAAACGACCGCTTCAATGGACGCCTCAACCCGCTCCTTGTTAGCCGATCTCTCATCTCGCAGGCGGCTCTGTTCATCCAGCAGACCCATTAACAGACCCCACTGTTCCTGAAAATAGTGCCGTAACGAGGAGGCCTCGGCAACTCGTTTTTCTGTCACTCTTTTATCATCCACTTGCGGCATGACACCAATAAACCTCAGAGCATGTCATTTAAAGAGAGTAAATTTTATAACTATTCAGCACCGCAAAGAAATCGCTGGTAACTGTTCAGACTGCCCCTGAAATTCGTCAGTTCAAGGCAAAAAATGTGAGTTTACATGATCGCATGTCAGTGGTTTTTTCTGATCCCTGAGGTAGGCTTCCAGATCGGCATCCGGGGTAATGGCCTCCCGGGGAAATCCCAAACCCAGGGTGATAATTTCTACCGCATTATCGAACGCATGCAGCGTCTCCTTGCGCAGGGACTCTACCGCAGTATCCGGGAAATCGAGGGCCGAATCGTCCAGGTACATCGGTTGGGTGATATCGACGGGCTTCCCCTTGATGTAATTTTCAAGGAAATTGACCAACGGAGTGGTGAAGGGCAGCATCACAGTCACTCCGATCAAATTGAATATGGTGTGAAAAACAGCCAGCTTCAGTGTGAAATCATCAGCGGAAATACCCACCCATGCGCTGACCTTATCCACTAGCCCCATTAACTGAAAGATGAACAAAATAGCAATAAGTCCTGTGGTGGCGTTAAAGATCAAGTGCGCACCCGCCAGTCGCTTGCCCTGTTCATTTGCACTCATTGCACCGATGATGGCGGTAATGGTAGTGCCCACATTGGCACCGATCGCCAAACCAAGCGCATTCTCATAGGTAATCTGCCCTGCCGCCAGAGCCGTAATGGTCAATACCAGTGTGGCATGACTTGATTGCATAACCACGGTTGCGAGTATGCCGATAGAGGCAAATAGGAAGACGCCACCATAACCACTGACCGCATATTCTGCCAGGTTGATGCTGTCCTTAAACGCCTCGAACCCCTCTTTCATATAGTGGATTCCAAGGAACAGAAAACCGAGACCGGCAAGAATATAGCCTACGCCCTTGAGTGATTTTGATTTCTGGAAAATCAGAATAATGCCGCACACCAGCATCGGCATCGCATAAGCAGAGATCTTTACTTTGAGACCAAAACCGGCCACCAGCCAAGCGCCCGTGGTGGTACCCAAATTGGCACCGAAAATGATCCCGATGCCCGCCGCCAGACCGATAAGACCGGCACTCAAGAACGAAATCGTGATCACCGACACCAGTGAACTGGACTGCATAACTGTGGTGGAGACCACACCAAACGCGACACTCTTCCACAGCTTGTCTGTGGTCTTGCGCAGTAGTTTTTCGAGGGCACCGCCGGTGAACGCCTGGAACCCCTGTTCCAGTGACAACATGCCAAACAGGAAGACGGATACACCGGCCGCAATCTCCTTGAAATCAGGACTGACCCAGAATCCGTAAAAAAGAATAATAAAAATGGTCGGTAAAAAGATTTTCCTTAGCATAATCATCCACCATTGGCTTGGTAGTTATTGGTTACTATTGATTACTTACTGCCGGTCAAATTCCTTCAGACCCGGTTCGAATCCAGCTGGCAGTGGGGACTATAAGCCTATCTGGCCGCGTGAAACTCACTTTGAGTGTAGACACTATTTTTCAATAATGTAGGACGGCTCTTCGCATCACCTGGTCGTATAAGGTGCAGGCCACGACTTTGTAGCCGGCAGCATGGCATTGGTAGCACCTGTTCAGGCACTCCCGGAGTTTCTCAATATTCCAGCGTGGGTTTGTAATATTTGGGTGGTTACAGTTGAGCAGTTCATCTACAGCATAGGGCCAGCCGTCAGGAACACCGCTGACCCCGTACCCTGAGAAAGTAACCCATAAACTGGTACCACTGAATAGTGACCTCTGAAGCAAATTTAATTGAGGAGTCTTTTGATAAATACCTTGATAAGTCTGCTTTTACCAGCCGCTGGTAACCACCATCATCACTCAGTGTTCTCTGTGATCCGTTTTCAGATTAAGTCAGTGCCACTCAAGTCTCGACCATCTCACGCAGACCAACGCGCATTCGCCTGTTCTGCCTGCCTTTGTTCTCAATTT
>JBEVXT010000345.1:0-3472 GCA_040505955.1 Sedimenticola sp.
ATATATTTTTCGGCAGTCGTTATTAATATGTTGGTAATGTTATTTGCGTATTCATCAATGTTATCAGATTTCAAGTCTATCCAGGTCACATTTGCAATGTCTCTCCGTAATTGATTATAGTCCCCCCTATCATATTCCCAAATCTTACGCTTAAAAGGTTTAGTTTTTTGCTTGGAAAATTTAAGAAGTCCGTAGATTGGGCAGTGAAACCGAATATCTTGGTGTAAAAAAGGATCACCTACTCCGCTCGTGACAAGATTATCTCTATTAGAAACCAATAATAAGTCGATAATTGATTCCGAGTGTTCAGTGAAATGAGTGGCGGATGAAATACACTGAGTTAACCCGAACTGCGTGCAAATAGACTCCACCTTCCTGTTAGATTGGGCATTCAACGTATTATGGTTGAAATCGCCAACAACAATAATGTCCCTGAGGCCAGTGTCGATCGCCATATGAATCGAGTCCTCTATGGTAGTGTTATATAGATTATTCGCGTTTGGTGGTCTGTAGAACAAGCCAAAAAGAAAATGTTTTTTGTTTGATACAACTTCGATCCAAATAGATTCAATATTAACAAGTTCGAGGTCAAGTCTACGCTTATGAAATAGTGTATCTCTTATATATAATATCACACCCCCATGTGGATCACCGGATCTATCTTTTCTTTCAGGTGTTTTGAAGTTGTGAAATAACATGTCATCTGATTTGTGAGCTGCGCTAAGCCATGTCTCTGAAAATGCTAGGATATCGAAATCCGGAAGTTCAGCGCGGAGTGTGTCCAGTTTCGGATACAAACTTTGGACATTATAGTGTACGAAGGACAGGTGATGTGTTAGGTCGAGTTGTTGCGTAGTATATTGTGAAGAGGATGAGTCTGAAGTAGAGTCAAGTAGGTCAATGTTGTCTATTGGACCAGGGTTCGAGTGGATATCGCCAGAGAGCATGATAAGTAGCCATATCGCCCATGTTATGGCGAATATTAGTAGACATGACATTTTGCTAAAGTGTATATTACGTTCCAATGCGACAGTGTTTGTCACAAGACAATAATAATGAGTAGGTTTGAGCATGTGTGAACTATTGGCACTATATCGAATGGAGGTCAGTAAACTGTATATGTGTGTGTCATCATTAAGTAGGTATAGAAAAAACAATAAATGAATTGTTGACGCGAATCTGCATCGTACACGGTAGTTACTTCTGTTCGATACGGTCGAGCGTCGAGTGATTATAGTCAGGTGACTGCTGAAATCAAGAATATGAACCGCGCTGCGACCGTATCAGACGTACAAGAAAACGACTTAAAGGTGGTAACAGACGTGGACCAAGGTCGGTCAGGTGAGCGAGTGGACACGTGGGCTTCCATAGTGAGGCTAACAATGTGACAAAAAAATAGTAATAAGAGCTGCATATGCTTTGGTTTGGTTGGTTGGACATATTGCGGAGGAAAGTGTACAACATGAACAAATCATGTGATTATTATCTGCCGTCACGAGGTTTCCGAACATGCATCTATGCTTTTGGAGCGGATTGTCTTATAAGCGTTGTTTGTAAGCCCCGTGACGGCACATGTCAAGTATGTGACTTTATTATGTTGAACTTGGTACGCAGGCCGATATTTCCAAATTGCCATACTATAATTACAACATTGCCTAAACCATAGTTTCATGGGTAAATTCATCGGTACTTACTACTAAATGTTCGCGAGTGCATTCTAGATACTACCAACAATACAATGACTTAGCCCATTCAACACCCCGTAACTTAATGGGCTGTTATATGCCAATATTACATGCCAGTTTATTGGTCCAATCAGATTTTCAGGTTAGATCCGTTCTTCAAAAAGCTAATGTTTTCAAATTGAAAACCATCGACAAACAGTGGGGCTCATGGCGAGGCGGTTCGTGACGAGCCGTCTCATCTGGATCCGCACTGTTTGCTACTGTTGTCTCTATTGATACATGAAGTCTGCGGTGTTGGAAGGGTTAAGACAGTGGTGTTTCTGCCTGCGTATCCGTCTAAACCAGAGTACAATAGGTAAATGTTGTGCTATGTGACATGTGAAGATTACATATAACGAGAACATACGTACAGGTAAAATGTTAAATCCCCCGGCCGAATGACATGTAGTACACATTACAATATCAAATTATATATATATATATATATATATACACACACATACACACACACGCGCACACACATACATATATACAGATACACATACCCGCATCCGCATATACATACATATAGGTCGGATGTGGTTAACTTCTTAAGGAATCATGCGTGCGTTCAAAGGTAAACAATGGATACAAATTAAAATGCTTGTGAAAGGTAATACTGATCTCAATTGATAATCTAAATTGAATATCCAATGTTTAGTACATGGGTAGTCAGAAACGCCTCGCGGAGGCGATTCTAACAAGCACACACACCATATGCTCTGATGTATAGTGAAGAAAAATATTCCAAATTATTCAATAAATGCTCAAAATAAGAAGGATTTTGTCAGCTCCCACTGTTTTTTACTAGTCTAACTTGTCCACGTGGATAATTTGGGATATAGTGCATAAAATAGCTATTTCAGTAAGATGAAACTGTTTTTTTCCATGTGCATAACATGCATAACTCAGTTTGTAGCAATATGTGAAGAAAAATACCATTTTTATTCAAATCTAAGTTTATATAGAAACTGGCCCTTGAACGCATGCATGCCCATTTAATGTATTGATACACGAGACAATGACAGTGAGGTAATCATTCTTACGACCAAGAATTCAAGAATGTGGCAGTTGGATTACAGTCTACATGCGGGCAAATCGGTTACACAATAGTAGCTTGAATGTACAATAGCTCTGACAATACACTGACGCGGTCAGCTGCGTACGTGCTAAGTTGTAGCTATATTGGCCACTAAGTATCAGGAGTGTACTGGACTAAGCTGTTTGTGCAAACATCCAGTCCTCACAAAATCGTTCAGATTATTACACTTCGGAATAAGGGGTGTTTTTTGTTATTTTATTCAAGAAAATGATAACAAGTACTAAGTTTAGCACAGGTTTAACTCCTTCGGCACCCAGTAACTTAATGGGCTATTCCATGCCAATATTACATGCCAGTTTATTGGTACATTCAAATTTTCAGGATAACCCATTCTTCAAAAAGGGTGATATTTTCAAATGTGAAGACTATTGACAAGCAGTGGAGATCCTGACGAGGCGGCTCATTATCAGCCGACTCATCTGGATCTGCACCGCTTGCTTCTGTTATCTCTGAAAAGTATGTGTTGAAAGGGTTAATAATCACCGTTGTCAACCGTTTGGCCCTTGTCATGGATAATTGACGGATATGTTCATTGCGCAAATTTGATTGTCTGATCTCCACAAAACAACACGCATCACATACACATACCAGTGTGCATAGAATAAACAGTTTTCTGGTTGCACGTTATGTTACAACTAGTCGGTGA
>JBEVXT010000345.1:3572-8520 GCA_040505955.1 Sedimenticola sp.
GTGACCTTGTCTGGTCCAGCCTGTGCCCAGGGTATAGTCGCCTCCAGCCGAAAATATTACATTCAACTATGTTTTAGCATGCGGAGGCGAATTGCTGGGTAGGACTAGATGCGTGTCGCGGTGTATTGATCAATCTCACACGGAGCGAAAACGAAATGTGTGAGAATTGAACAATACCTGAGTATAGTTGAATTTAGTGCACGTGGTAGCGTGCGTATGTTGGACAGAGAGTTCGTGCAGCGAGTTCGTGCAGTGGATTAATGATTGGAAATATTTCAGTAGAGGTGGGCTACTTATATCGCGTGCTAGTGTGTCCGGGGACTATCAGTGTCAGATACTTGACGAAACATACATAGTACACGCAAGGTCGTTTAGAATGTTTCCAAGTCGCGTTTTGTCAGAGACAGTAGGCCGATATGCCCGCCTTTAAAGGCTTTAAAATAACACATGGCATGGTTTATAACGGTGAGCAGTTTGTTGTGAACAATAATGGCATACAATAGAGTGTTTGGATGATGTTTCATGGTCATGGTAATAACACCTGTTTACGATTAAAATGTACACGTGTTACGCGTGGAACACAAGTGTTTCGAAAGAAGAGTGTACATGTCAAATTCCAACTATAATGATTATAATTATCATATATATATGCTGGTTTCGTAGAGATCGTGTGGTGGCGAATTTGTCCCGACAAACGCGAATTACGCGTTGTATAAATTTATAGTTATGTACATGTAGTCAAGCTAATGTTTATATGCTAGTCTACATGTGTCAATTATATGGGTCGATTGCAGACTTCACGTCTTGTACACATTTAAGACGCATTTTGTCGGAACGTGACACGCATTGTCATTGAGTATATAGTTGACCTATTAACTATTGTAACATATTTGTAATATCACATAATAACTCGCATACGCATTGCAATGTGGACGGGTTTACCTCACTGGACAGATGGATAAAATTGTGGGGATGACGGTGTCGTAAATGGAAAGATCTACATATCACGTTAATTACTGTATGGGACCAACTCGAATGAACTAGATCTGTAGAATTAATTGGTCCTTGTCAATTAAATAGGTCCTACCCTACAAGCTGCATTAATCCCGCCAGCGATTTTAAAACCGTTGGTCACTAACTCAATATTTATACTTGAGATCAAGGAGCTTGTTTGGTCGAGCCTGAGCTGTGCTCAGACTCGGCCAATCAAGCTATCCGGTTGAAAGTTCACATTAGCAGTAGATGCTCAAGACAGTTCTCAACAACTGCCCACTGTCAATATTAACGCAACCGGTAGTGTAGTATCCCATCAGACACACACTCACTTAGAATGTCAATAATACACGCGACAAGGGAACAGTATAGTCCATATGGCAACCAATATAGATGCCTGAATGGTTGGCGCATCTGATTATATCTGGTCTGTGAATCACAACACAATACAATGGGGCCAGACGGGCAATTTACATTTTGCAATAACAGTGACTTGACAGTGAGCTGGTAGAGGGCGGAGACCCCGACCAGACTGCGCGAGTGCGCAGGCTGGTCTGGGTCTCCACCCAGTACCGGATTCGTTAGGCCTCGTTCCCCGTGCTGGGATACACATACGAGTTCCAAAAACGCTAGTTGTTCGAATACCCGTATAGATACAGTACCGCTTGCGTTAACCTCGCCAGCGGTTATAGAACCGTTGGGAAATAACTCAATGTGTATACTTGAAATCAAGGAGCTTGATTGACAGAGCCTGAGCTATATATACTCAGGCTCTGCCAATCAAGCCAAATGATTAAGAGATCACATTACCAGTGGATGCTTAGGATGGTTTTTATTAACTGCTAATTGGCAAGATTAACGCAGCCGGCAGTGTACTGGGTATTTGCATGTTTGTTTGTGGTTAATATTTAAAAGACAACAGGCAATAGTTTACAGACTCCCGGCACAATGATAATATACATAACAAACTACATGTTTACCAGCATAGACACTCTGGATTTTCATATCGACTTACGAATACCCGTATAGATACAGTACCGCTTGCGTTAACCTCGCCAGCGGTTATAGAACCGTTGGGAAATAACTCAATGTGTATACTTGAAATCAAGGAGCTTGATTGACAGAGCCTGAGCTATATATACTCAGGCTCTGCCAATCAAGCCAAATGATTAAGAGATCACATTACCAGTGGATGCTTAGGATGGTTTTTATTAACTGCTAATTGGCAAGATTAACGCAGCCGGCAGTGTACTGGGTATTTGCATGTTTGTTTGTGGTTAATATTTAAAAGACAACAGGCAATAGTTTACAGACTCCCGGCACAATGATAATATACATAACAAACTACATGTTTACCAGCATAGACACTCTGGATTTTCATATCGACTTAACCACGTCGACACCTAGTAAGTTAGTGGGCTGTTCCATGCCGATGTAACACTTCGTTTCATTGGTCCATTCAAATGTTCAGGCTAGTCCCTTCGACATAAATGGTGATGTTTTCTGGTTTGAATACGATTAGCAAACAGTGGAGATCTCCATGGGGCGGCTTGTTACGAGCCGGCTCATCAGGATCTGTACTGCTTGAACTAGATCTGTAGAATTAATTGGTCATTATCTGGTAAATAAGTCTTAGTATCTCACCGGACATACACTCACTTGGAATGTCAATAATACACGCGACAAGGGAACAGTATAGTCCATATGGCAACCAGTATAGATGCCTGAATGGTTGGCGCATCTGATTATATCAGGTCTGTGGATCACAACACAATACAATGGGGCCAGGCGGGCAGTTTACATTTTGCATCAACAGTGACTTGACAGTGAGCTGGTGGAGGGCGGAGACCCCGACCAGACTGCGCGAGTGTGCAGGCTGGTCTGGGTTTCCACCCAGTACCGGATTCGTTTGGCCTCATTCCCCGTGCTGGGATACACATACGAGCTCCAATAACGCTAGTTGTTCGAATACCCGTATAGATACAGTACCGCTTGCGTTAATCTCGTCGGCGGTTGTAAGACAACTGGGAAATAACTCAATATGTATACTTGAAATCAAGGAGCTTGATTGGCTGAGTCTGAGCTGTGTTCAGGCTCCGCCAGTCAAGCTGATTGGCTAACAGTTCAAATTACCAGTAGATGCTCAAGATAGTTTTTAATAACTGCTTATTGGCAAGATTAACGCAGCCGGCAGTGTACTGGGCAGTTGCGTGTTTGTTTGTGGTTAATATTTAGATTCACCAATATTTAATATACAACAGGCAATAGTTTACAGACTCCCAGCACAATGATAATATACATAACAATCTACCTAATAACCAGCATAGACACTCGGGATTTTCATGTCTACTTAACCACTTCGACACCCAGTAACTTAATGGGCTGTTCAATGCCGATGTTACATTCCGTTTCATTGGTCTATTCAAATGTTCAGGCTAATCCCTTCTACAAAAGTGGTGATATTTTCTGGTTTGAATACGATTAGTAAACAGTGGAGATCCCAATGAGGCTGCTTGTTACGAGCCGGCTCATCTGGATCTGCACTGTTTGAACTAGATTTGTAGGATTAATTGGTCATTATCTAGTAAATAAGTCTTAGTATCTCACCAGACACACACTCACTTGGAATGTCAATAGTACACGCGACAAGGGAACAATATAGTCCATATGGCAACCAGTATAGATGCCTGAATGGTTGGCGCAACTGATTATACCAGGTCTGTGAATCACAACACAATACAATGGGGCCAGGCGGGCAATTTACATTTTGCAATAACAGTGACTTGACAGTAAGCTGGTGGAGGGCGGAGACCCAGACCAGACTGCGCTAGTGCGCAGACCGGTCCGGGTCTCCACCCAGTACCGGATTCGTTAGGCCTCATTCCCCGTGCTGGGATACACATACGAGCTCCAATAACGCTAGTTGTTCGAATACCCGTATAGATACAGTACCGCTTGTGTTAATCTCGTCGGCGGTTGTAAGACCGCTGGGAAATAACTCAATATGTATACTTGAAATCAAGGAGCTTGACCGGCTGAGCCTGAGCTATCTATAGGCTCCGCCAATCAAGCTGATTGGTAACAGTTCACATTACCAGGGGATGCTCAAGATAGCTTTTAATAACTGCGTATTTGCAAGATTAACGCAGCCGGCAGTGTACTTTGCATTTGCATGTTTGTTTGTGGTTAATATCTAATATACAACAGGCAATAGTTTACAGACTCCCAGCACAATGATAATATACATAACAATCTACCTAATAACCAGCATAGACACTCGGGATTTTCATGTCTACTTAACCACTTCGACACCCAGTAACTTAATGGGCTGTTCAATGCCGATGTTACATTCCGTTTCATTGGTCCATTCAAATGTTCAGGCTAATCCCTTCTACAAAAATGGTGATGTTTTCTGGTTTGAATACGATTAGTAAACAATGGAGATCCCAATGAGGCTGCTTGTTACGAGCCGGCTCATCTGGATCTGCACTGTTTGAACTAGATCTGTAGAATTAATTGGTCATTATCTAGTAAATAGGCATTAGCGTCTCACAAGGCACACACTCACTTGGAATGTCAATAGTACACGCGACAAGGGAACAGTATAGTCCATATGGCAACCAGTATAGATGCCTGAATGGTTGGCGCATCTGATTATGTAAGGTCTGTGAATCACAACATAATACAATGTGACCAGGCGGGCAATTTGCATTAACAGTGACTTGACAGTGAGCTGGTGGAGGGCGGGGACCCCGACCGGACTGCGCGAGTGATCTGTAGAATTAATTGGTCATTATCTAGTAAATAGGCGTTAGCGTCTCACAAGACACACACTCACTTGGAATGTCAATAGTACACGCGACTAGGGAACAGTATAGTCCATATGGCAACCAGTATAGATGCCTGAATGGTTGGCGCATCTGATTATGTCAGGTCTGTGAATCACAACACAATA
>JBEVXT010000345.1:8620-11155 GCA_040505955.1 Sedimenticola sp.
AGGGAACAGTATAGTCCATATGGCAACCAGTATAGATGCCTGAATGGTTGGCGCATCTGATTATGTCAGGTCTGTGAATCACAACACAATACAATGGGGCCAGGCGGGCAATTTACATTTTGCATCAACAGTGACTTGACAGTGAGCTGGTGGAGGGCGGAGACCCCGACCAGACTGCTCGAGTGTGCAGGCTGGTCTGGGTCTCCACCCAGTACCGGATTCGTTAGGCCTCATTCCCCGTGCTGGGATACACATACGAGCTCCAATAACGCTAGTTGTTCGAATACCCGTATAGATACAGTACCGCTTGCGTTAATCTCGTCAGCGGTTATAGAACCGTTGGGAAATAACTCAATGTGTATACTTGACTCTAGATAGTTATTATTAGCTACTTATTGACAATATTAACGCAGCCGGCAGTGTACTGGGCATTGGCATGTTTGTTTGTGGTTAATATTTAAAGACAACATGCAATAGTTCACAGACCCCCGGCACAATGAGAAAGTTAACATTACCAGTAGATTCCCAAGATAGTTCTTAATAATTGATAATTGGCAGGATTAACGCAACCGGTAGTGCCGCGAGGGTGGCCTCATGTGGTTACAACATAATGAGATGATTGCCCGCTTGCTACTCAGAATAGATACTGGTCAGTTTACATGACATCAATATATTCGATTGTTTTTCAGCCGGCCAGCAATGATACCGAACAATAATTCCGTGTCCAGTTGGACAAATCCATTCAAGTCTATTAGTTAGAAACACGTACATCTTTGTCGGTCAGCAGTTAACTGACACGACAAGTATGTGTATGTTATGGCTGGCAGTACGACTTGGGGAGAACTTGTTCAATTGGAGACGGGTTTTGTCAAGAGCATGCTGGCTTATTCACTATGGGTGGTGTTTTACTGTTGTAATCATGTTGCATGCCGTACCGTTTGTGCACGATCGTCATGCATAAGTGAACACATATACAATGGTCCCACGATTGCGCTTTTGTAAGGAAATGTTAGTTTTTTTTTATGGAACTCAGTATTACACCGCGGATAGACAATTGCGAGGCGTCATTCGTTTGATGTAAAAGTGCTGATCATACACGTCACGTGTAATGTTGTGTTGTCGCGTGTAGGACATATTAACCACATGTGGATAGATGGCTGTAATGTGTCAATGATGTAGCCAAAATAGTTACTGGCGGACCAAGGGAGTTGTTAGTGGTTTTCCGTTGCGGATGGCCTCGATGTCATCCATACTGCGTATCTGGATTTTAGTTCCTTCGGCGCTAGACGGAAATCTACAGAAGATTTTTGCACCGGCTACCCAGGTACGTTCTAAGATTTTGTTTTTTACTAACACACGCGCGTGGTAGTGTATGGATTGCCTGTACCGGGTAAGGTCCTCGTTAATGTAAATATTGTCAAGGTTTTTCCTAGCGGCCATTACTCGTTGTCGCGCCTTTGAGTTGCTGAACTTCACGATGACTGGTCTGGTGTACCCGGGCTTCGGCTTACCCACCCTATGGGCCACGTCAATATCTGCGGGCTGTAACTGTATGTTGTTTGACTCAGCCAGCATCAATAGTTTCCTCTCGACGTTCTCAGTGGGGGAACCTTCGTCGCCGATAACTCCGTTTATACGCAAGCATGCGCGCCGGCTGTATTGTTCCTGCTCATCTATAGCGATTTGCAGGTCCTTCACTTCCGACTCTAACTTTGTGTTTTTATCTATTTGTATCTTAAGTTGATTTTTGGTTTCACAAAGTTCGTCTTTGATGGGCTTCATGAGCTCGGCAAACATAACAGACAATTCCTCCTTCATGAGCGCCCGCGAGCGTTGGGCGATGTCTTCGCGCTCATCCTCACTCAACATGTACTTGGCGCTCTTAGTCGTGAACGCGGTTATGGGAGGTTGCTGTCTGGTATCCATTGTGGCAGGTGGTGGTGGGCAATCGGAGTATTCTGCCGCTGACAAATACTCTATATCCGTCTCAATGTCGCCCTCTAAGATCAGTTTGGATTTCTTAGTTTGTATTTTAGAGTCGGGATTTGGGGGAGAAGTTGTCGCACTCTTTTTACGTTTTTTCTTGGATTGTTTCGGTTTACTGGTAGGTTGTTGGGACATATCACACGATAATAGTAATCCGAGGTATCATGCATATATTTTATCACCAGAGTGTCATAATATATGGTCAGAGCGGGCAGATTGAACAAAGAAACAATTGGCGCGAAAATTGGCGGGAAAGTGGTTGCACATTTTACAATCTTACTTGGGTGTTTTCTTCAGCTATATATCAAATACAAGTCGCGTAATCCATGTCAGACACTAGCTAATCCATTGTATACACTTTTCACGGCTCAATATGTCCAAGATATGTCGTTTAACTCATATTTTATTACATTTCACATGAGCGGAAAAAAAAACACACCCGCCATTTTATCACCGGAAGTCACACACCGACTGAATCAGGTACAGCCAGAGTTTGCCGATTATACAAGTACACGGTCATGAAATAGTCGTCATTAATTAACGTGATCG
>JBEVXT010000346.1:0-3282 GCA_040505955.1 Sedimenticola sp.
GACCTGGGGATGATTAAAAAGGGGTGTAAGACATTAGGTGCGAAAATCGCCCCTACATAAAAGTAAATTGTAACTATTCAGCACGGTAATCTGGAACTCAGGTGTAGGAGCGAACTTGTTCGCGAAGAGCACGTTTCGTAGTCCATCGTGAACAAGTTCGCTCCTACAACACCTCTGTTCCACCATAGCTATGGTTTTCAGGATTGTGGTACAGAGCCTTTTTAAGGATAAAAAGGCATAAAATGAGAGTTTATGTGTATAAATGATCATTTTGTAACGCAGGAATGGCGGATTTTAGGGGCAATCTGAACAGTTACGGCATAGTTACATTGTCTGTAACTATTCAGTACTCCCGCTAAGAGGGGCTTTTCACCAGGGCTCGCAGTCGATTGCCCACATGGATGTGGGTAAGAATCGTGAGCTGGGAGCGGAAGTATTGCGTTGAAGATGGTAGGGAAATTTACAGTTTTATTCCGCAATAGACTCCGACCCCGAACTATACTGAAACCTCCCACTCTTTATCTCTAAAAGCAAAAGGGGACGTATCTATTTAGAACTCACTCCCCAACCCTGCTAAGCGCCTCACAGACCACCTTCCTTGAAAGATAAAGCCCGGCGGTCATCATATCCTCGATGATAGGCCGGGCTTGCGGTATCAGACCGCGCTTCTTGGCGACCAGCACGATGCCCAGGGTTCCCCGGACGGGGATGTTCAGGCTGGCGGCACACTTTCTGCCAGCCAGGTCATCAATGATGGTTTCGGTGCCCGAATGTTCGGAAGCCAGCGCCAATACACTCGATTCTCCAGCCCCCAAACGCCATTCTGTGATGATGATCGGAATGCTGGAAACCGGCTTGGTAATCAGCCATTCGGTTTGCTTGATGGCCCTGGCTGTGATGTCGTGCTGACCTCGATGCAAAATCTCCGTTGCTACCGGCTCCGGCACCCAGACTTCCTCGGCGAAGGCCTGCAATAAATCCAGATGCCGGCTGCGTGAGAGAAAGATCAGCGGTGAAGCATTGATGATCGCCTGATCAGCCACGGGCCAACTCGTCATCCAGACCGTCAAAATCTACCGTGAACGAATCCTTGCCCATGCGGGCCAGCGCCAACAGAAAATCGGTGCGATCCATACCCGCTATCTTGGCGGCCCACTCTTGCGAGATACGCCCTTGCTGATACCAATGGGCAGATGCAGCCAGGCGCAGTTCCTTATCCAGTTCAGCAGGGCTGCAATGCAGTACGGAATACACCGTTTCTGGCAGTTCAACACTTACTTGGGTCACTCTCTTTTCCTCTTTAAGGTGCATTCGGTTCAACTTCTTAAGCCGCCGACCATTTGCTTGATCTGATGCTTGACGATCATCCCTTCGAGCAACGCCTGAATAACCGTTTTCTCTTCTGGCGGCATATGAGAGACCGCCTTGAACTGAAGCCTCAGTTCTTCATCCGAACCGCATTCATCCTTATCGAAAACCAGCAAATCCGCGCTAACCGATAGCGCAATAGCCAACCGACGTATGACATCCAGTGTTGGTTGGATAGAGCCATTCTCGTAGTGCTGAATCTGGGTGATGTGTACGCCGACCTGTTCAGCCAATGTTTTTTTGCGTCAGCTTGCGTTCCTTACGCAGAGCCGCCAAGCGTCTTGGAAAGTCCATAACGAGCCACTTTCTGGATTGAGACGCCATCAGTGTAAGACCCTCCATCGTTAATACTGGTCAAAAATAGCAAATACGTATGTATAAATACAGCACAAATACGGCTTGGCACGTTTTTGTGCGTATTCCGGCGAAGATGAACACTGAAGTGGCCATCCCGGACAACATACACTTCAGGGAGCAATCGGCTGACAGCGGAATTATTGAGAAGTTACTAGAATGGAACGGTCAACTGAGGATTATAGGATTATACACTCTCAGCCCAAACCCCGTCCCGCTACCAGCAATAATCCACCGTCACGCCGGTGTCGGCCCCAGAGATGCCGCGTAGCCCGGTCTGGGTCAGCGTATAAGAACCGCACTTGTCACTCGCCTGGGGCTGCCCCGCCTGGCGCTCTGCGGTGAGGGTGAAGGTGACGGCGGCAGCGGCGGTGCTGATCAGGTAGTAGCCTTCCGCCGTGGTTGCCTTGCCGTCGCCATCGACGCTGTAGCCGATCTCAGCCATGGTGCCGAAACGGTTGTTGTTGGCAAAGTAGAGCTGCTGGTTATTGGCTGCCTCCATCAGTGCCGATGTGGCATCGCTGCGTCGGCCCTTGCTCACCTGTTCGGTGTAGGATGGGTAGGCGATGGTCGCCAGAATACCCACGATGGCAACGGTGATCATCAACTCGATCAGGGTGAATCCCCTCGCTCCACTCATTTGTCTGTTTGCCATGGCGTTTATCCTGTGCCGCTATGTTATTGGCTCTGATGCCAGTAGTTGATGAATGTCGGCATTCCCACATCCGGATCGAATGAGGTGCCGCCACCACCGCCACCTATGATGATGGTGACGCCCTTGGGCTGGAACACGGGTACCGGCTCTGAGGGTATACCGGGCAGGGATGTGTCATAGGTGCGGTCTGCACGGGTATAGTTGGCGTTGTCACCAACACCGTCCCAGTTGGGATAGACTGCCGCCGCTGTCAACAGGTCGACGGCGAAGAGGCGGCCGGAGCCCTCAATTGGCGTGGCGCAGAGATCCACACCGGTGCCTGATGCGTCAGGCAGGAAGGTAGTGAAGAAGAGCCTGCCGGAGAGAATCAGAGGACGAGAGAGCCCTTTTTCACCAATCCAGCTGCCATCCAGCTCCTTGAGGTCGAAATACCACCCCTTGCTCGCCTGCAGATCGGTGGTGGCAGTGGCGATCTCGGCATCGCTTCCCTCCTGTATCAGGTTGAGGGTGGCGTCATAGAGGTCGCTATGGCTATAGGGGGTGAAAGTGGAGGCGAGTGCGCCACTCACCGTGTAGTCACGGATGGCATAAGCGCGGTTGTGAACGTCATCTTCCGTTGGGTTGCTGCGATCGCCGCTGACCAGAGTGACAAGGTCATACTCCGGGGTGGATGAGAAGCTGCTGTCATAGATCAGCGCCACATCCGGTGGATAGAAGAATTTCCGCTTGTCGGCATCCGCCGAACTGTCGGAGAGAATCGCCAGGCGGACACCGCTGGTGCTGTTGTCACCCACGGTATTGCCCAGGTAGATGCGCCACATTTCCGCCGCTTTTCGCCACCCTATTGCCCGCTCAGCGCAAGGGGTGTGCCATCTCGCTCAGCTCTACTCTTATTCAGGCTATAA
>JBEVXT010000347.1:0-19217 GCA_040505955.1 Sedimenticola sp.
TCATATCCAGTTTGCCGGAGGCGATAGCGTAACGGGCGGTCGCGACATCGGGAATCTTGGCGGCATGGAAGGTGGGGAAGTTGGTGGCGGCGCGCACCTCACCGGCAAAATCAAGGTGAGGGGAGTTGCGCATTCCCATCACCGGAATAACATCGGTCAGTGCCGGATCGGTATCGATACGGCCGCGGATTACATTGAGAAAATCGACCTGCCCGGTGGCCTTCAGCCGTTTCGAGATATCGATCCCTTCGGCATGGCTGATGCCGCCCTTGGTGATCTCGTCGGCGGTGTAGCGGACACCGACAATAAACTCATCACCGACACGTTTGCGAACAGCACTCAATACTTCCATGGTGAAGCGCATACGATTATCAAGGCTGCCACCATAGGGGGCATCAAGCGTGTTGGTGAGGGGTGACCAGGTCTGATCCATCAGGTGGCCGTAGGCCTGCAGCTCAATGCCATCAAGACCCGCCGCCTGCATCCGCTCTGCAGCGTCGGCGTAGTCGCTGATGATGCGCTCGATGTCCCAATCCTCCATCTTTTTGGGGAAGGCGCGGTGGGACGCTTCACGGCGATGTGATGATGAGACCACCGGCAGCCAGTCCCCTTTGGCCCAGCCGGTTCGGCGCCCCAGGTGGGTCAGTTGGATCATCACCGCTGTACCATGTTCGTGGCAGGCATCGACGACGTTTTTCATCCACGGCACCACCTCGTCTTTATAGGCGAGGATGTTGTTGAATACCGGCGGGCTGTCCCGGGAGACAGTCGCAGATCCCGCTGTCATGGTCAGGGCAACCCCCGCTTTTGCCCGCTCTTCATGATAGGCCCGGTAACGATCCTTAGGCATACCGTCTTCCGGGTAGGCGGGCTCATGAGCGGTGGTCATGATGCGGTTTTTCAGCGTCAGGTGCTTGAGCTGGTAGGGCTGCAAAAGCGGGTCTTTAGTTGCCATGATATTGTTCCACGCAAGGGATGGGATTAGTAAATATTCAGCACGGTAATCCGGAACTCAGGCGTAGGAGCGAACTTGTTCGCGAAGAGCCCATTTCGTAGTCCATCGCGAACAAGTTCGCTCCTACAACACCTCTGTTCTACCATAACTGTGGATTTTATGGTTTTGGTACAGAGCCGGTTTAACCTGGAATCCTCAGTTGGGGGCTAGTCAGTGCCAGGTATCATCCCGTCCGGCCTTTGTCTTGGTTATGTAGTCGGTTAACGCTTCATTCACCGCTTCATCCATCGGTGGCGTCTCATACTCGGCAAGCAGCTGCTTCCAGCGCTTGTTGGCCCGCTTCATACTATCCTCACTGTCACCCTCGCTCCACTTTTCGTAGGGGTCATTATCAGATATCTCAGAGTCCCAGAATGCCGTCTCGTAGTTTTTCATGGTATGGCTGCAGCCGAAGAAATGGTTACCGGGGCCGACCTCGTGGAAGGCGTCGAGGGCAAGGCTGCTTTTATTGACCTCGATACCTGCCAGGTAGGTGTGCAGGGCGCCGCAGTAGTCGGCATCAAGGACAAACTTCTCATAACTCATTGAGAGCAGGCCGTCGAGAAAGCCAGCGGAGTGAAGAATGAAGTTGGCGCCGCATTGAACCGCCGCCAGCATCGACATGGTGCTCTCTCTCAACGCCTGGGCATCGGGCAGTTTAGAGGTGGTGAATGAACCAGAGCAACGCAGTGGCAGCTTTAGGCGTCTTGCCAACTGCCCGATCACCAGAGAACCCAGCGCCGGCTCCGGTGTGCCGAAGGTGGGAGAGCCGGAACGCAGCGACATGGAGGAGAGGAAATTACCGAAGACCACCGGCGCACCGGGGCGTTCAAGTTGGGTCAGTGCGCAACCCACCATACTCTCCGCCAGTGATTGGGCGATTGCTCCAGCGCTGGTGACCGGTGCCACGGCACCCCCCATGACAAAGGGCGTAATCACCGTCCCCTGGTTGGCGCGGGCGTAGGTGCGGATGGTTTTGCTGGCATCTCCATCCCACACCAGGGGGGAGTTAACATTGATATTGCCCATGATCACACAGTTACGCTCAACAAAATCGTCCCCGAAGAGAATTCGGCTCATCGCTATCGACTCCTCAGCGCGCTCACAGCTGGTGACAGAACCGAGAAATGCTTTGTCGGAGTAGCGCATATGGGTGTAGAGCATATCCAGATGGCGCTTGTTGACCGGGACATCCACCGGCTCACAGACAGTCCCCCCGGAGTGGTGCAGCCATGGGGTTTTGTAGGTCAGCTTGACAAAGTTCTGGAAGTCTTCAAGGGTGCCGTAACGCCGCCCCCTGTCCATATCCATGACAAACGGTGAGCCATAAGCGGGGGCCATGACGACATGGTTGCCACCGATTTTTACCGAGTGGTCGGGGTTTCTGGCATGTTGGGTAAATTCGCTGGGGGCCGTCGATAGTACCTCCTGAAGCAGGCCGGGAGGAAAGCGAACACGGACACCGTCAACTTCAGCGCCTGCCTTTCGCCACAACTGCAACGCTTCATCATCACCCCGGAACTCCATCCCCACATCAGCCAGAATACGCTCTGCGGTCTGTTCAATCTGTACCAGACCCTCTTCAGAGAGCAGATCATAAGTTGGAATCTGTCGGGTGATATAAGCCGGCGCCTGTGGGGTAGGGCGTTCACGTTGCCGGGTGCGTTTGCCGGAACGCATCCGGCGACCTGGCTTATTATCTGTCATGGTTTTCTCCGGTAGTCAAATCAACACAGTCGCCGCATCTATAACTTTATTTATAGGGCAGTTGAGATAGTTGGTTTGCGATCTGTCACCGGACAATGCCTGCCACTATTCTTATTAAAGCTAACTACCTTAGGCGTTAAGTAGTATTCTGGTACCTGCTCAAGAGTTCGCGCAAATGATTTTTTTGCTAGTCTATGCATAATATAATGTTATGGAACGTTGTCTGAAATTAAGGAGAAAAAGTGATGCCGTCGCACAATAACAGACTACCGCCTCTGCGTTCCCTGGTGACATTTGAGGCGGCGGCACGTCATTTGAGTTTTACCCGGGCTGGTGACGAGCTGTGCGTGACCCAGGCGGCGGTCAGTCGTCAGATCAAGTCACTGGAAGAGTCGCTGGGTATTGTGCTGTTTGATCGTGGGCACCGCTCACTGCGTTTGACCGCACCGGCTGTCAGACTGCAGCAGGCGGTGAGTCTTGGGCTGGGGCGTATCTCCATAGCGGTGGAAGATATCCGCAGCAGCATCAGAAGCGGACCGCTCACCGTATCGGCAACCATCGGTTTTGCTTCTCTCTGGCTGGCACCACGGCTGGCCGATTTTCATCATCTCCATCCCGATGTGGACGTACGTATTCTTGCCACTGACCGTGATATCGATTTTCAGAAAGAGTCGGTGGATATCGCCTTCGGTTGTGGTGATTACAATCAAAGAACGGGAACCTCAGCCAGCTACCTGTTTGACGATGAGGTGTTCCCGGTATGTAGTCCCGGCTATCTCAAAACTCACCCGCAGCTAAATAATCCCGGTGATCTGTTAAATCATAATCTGCTGCATCTGGATGAAGATGTCTGGCGCGCACTCAGTTGTGAAACGATCGACTGGAGCGGTTGGCTGGCAAGTCAGGGGGTCGATTCACCGCTGCGGTCACACGGTATCTGGATCAATAACTACCCGTTACTGCTGCAGACGGCAGTCAACAACCAGGGGGTGGCGTTGGGGTGGCGCCATCTGGTCGATGATCTTCTTGAGCAGGGATTGCTGGTTCGTCCATTTGAAACATCACTGCACACCCAACGAGGGTACTACATGGTAGTGCCCACCCAGCGCTCACTCACCAGAGAAGCACAGATTTTTCGTGAGTGGGTGTTGCAGTTGGTGGAATAGGAAAGCCTGATTAAGAAACCGCACTTTTGTGGGAATAGTGCTCTCCAGTTAGTAGCCTGGGTTGAGCTTGCGAAACCCGGGAATAGCGAGGATCCCTATGACTTGGCAGGACAGTGGGCGTTGCATTAGTGATGGGTGTCCTTGTTCACGGAATCCAGTATACGGTTCATCCCCGCAGATGCGGGGAACACCAACAGAGGAGTAACGGGAATATAATGACTACCGGTTCATCCCCGCAGATGCGGGGAACACACAGCGCAAGGTCGGTTAAGTTAAATCAAGGACGGTTCATCCCCGCAGATGCGGGGAACACCGCGCGTTATTACGCTGTTCTATTGCCTCTTCCGGTTCATCCCCGCAGATGCGGGGAACACCCAGGCACGCGCCATTGCTGAGATGTGGCCATCGGTTCATCCCCGCAGATGCGGGGAACACCACCATTGACCAATCCGGTCAGGAGGTGATTGTGGTTCATCCCCGCAGATGCGGGGAACACCACTTGCGCAGTGCGGCCATTCTGAGCAAATGCGGTTCATCCCCGCAGATGCGGGGAACACTTATACAAAGACGCGCCGGCCCCCTCCCCTAGCGGTTCATCCCCGCAGATGCGGGGAACACCGCCTGGTTATGTGCGATGCAGTTGAAATAAACGGTTCATCCCCGCAGATGCGGGGAACACCGCCGCCGAATTAAACACGAGGAGCATAAAGCCGGTTCATCCCCGCAGATGCGGGGAACACTGAACATGTGTAGCTGTAGGTTGTGTGTGATGCGGTTCATCCCCGCAGATGCGGGGAACACGATGTGGTCATAGTTGGCAGGGCACACACACGCGGTTCATCCCCGCAGATGCGGGGAACACTCTGCGTTCCGCGTAGGTACTGCCGATAACGACGGTTCATCCCCGCAGATGCGGGGAACACTTTTGGGACTAGAGCACATGCTGTAAGCGTTGCGGTTCATCCCCGCAGATGCGGGGAACACCGGAACTAGCCCGCTGATCGCGTGATACAACTCGGTTCATCCCCGCAGATGCGGGGAACACATTTCCGTGGAGATGGGGATTCGAGTCCGGAACGGTTCATCCCCGCAGATGCGGGGAACACAGGCGGGCAAAACGATCAGCTTGTTACCTGTCCGGTTCATCCCCGCAGATGCGGGGAACACCAGTTTGTGAGGATGGTGGGCGAGCTTATAGGCGGTTCATCCCCGCAGATGCGGGGAACACATGCTCTCGGTCGGTTTTGGTTTCGTCATTCACGGTTCATCCCCGCAGATGCGGGGAACACTTAGTTGAGGTGGGTACGGTTGTCCAGTATAACGGTTCATCCCCGCAGATGCGGGGAACACCATCACCAATCAAACGCTGCATCTCTCGCCGCCGGTTCATCCCCGCAGATGCGGGGAACACCCAGGCCTTTATTGGGCAGCAGGCCGTCAGGACGGTTCATCCCCGCAGATGCGGGGAACACTCCTGTCTGAGATTGCGAAGAACGAAGAGCTGCGGTTCATCCCCGCAGATGCGGGGAACACAGGATTCCCTGATGAAGATTCTGACGTGACTACGGTTCATCCCCGCAGATGCGGGGAACACCGCTGCCGCTCTGCTTCGATAGCCTGCAATTCCGGTTCATCCCCGCAGATGCGGGGAACACTAGGAGCGGACTATTTTTCCAACGGGCATGACCGGTTCATCCCCGCAGATGCGGGGAACACCGTTATTGACGATGGGAATACTGAACCTGATGCGGTTCATCCCCGCAGATGCGGGGAACACAAGTGACCAGATTCCAGCAGGTCTCCCAGATGCGGTTCATCCCCGCAGATGCGGGGAACACCGAGAGTTCGCACAGCTGGCCGTTATACTCAGCGGTTCATCCCCGCAGATGCGGGGAACACAATCCTGCCGGTGGTGTTGTGCATATAAACCCCGGTTCATCCCCGCAGATGCGGGGAACACACTAATTCCATTTAGTTGAAATATAATGCCTTTTTTAGGGTAAGAAAATCCACCGACTTTTTCAAAATATTTCTTATCTTTCTCATATTGTAAAAGAGCTGGTTTTTATTTACCTTCCAGAGGTAAAAATGAGACTAGGCGAATGCCATCAAAATCGACGGGTATTCTCCGATTTTTTCCCAGAGTTTTGAAATCGTAGCCGGATTCGGTGTTGGTATTCCATGCCATTACGGCGTTTCCATCTTCCAGGCCTTCTTTGGTTTGCTTCCAAATAAAATCTCTCAGTTTAGCTGAAGGATTACCTATATAGACGCCTGCTCGAATTTCCAGTAACCAGACAGCCAGCCTCCCGCGTAGACGGGGTGGGATATTTTCAGTTGCGATGACCAGCATCACCCAATCCTTTCTCTTCAGGGATGGCGATAGGTTGTGCATCCTCTGGTGGTTTGGGTAGTTCCAGCTCACCGGCACTTAGAACCTCTTGAATCGAAGGGATGATTTTCTTAAGCAGCTTTGTCTCACGAAACATATCACGGCAAGCGAGTCGAACCCTTCGCTCCGGTTGCGGTGTGTTCTGGGAGGCAATCTTGAAGGCAACGGGTACAACAGTTTCAAATTTGAACAGGTCAGCGATATCGTAAACGAAGGAGAGCGGTTTACCGGTGTGGATGAAACCAACGGCCGGGGCATAGCCTGCAGCTAGTACCGCCGCCTCAGTAATGCCGTAGAGGCAGGCAGTGGCGGCACTGAGGCAGAGGTTGGGGCGGTCGCTGGTATCCCAATCCGAAGGGTCGTAGTTACGGCCCTTCCAAGTGACGCCATGACGTTGTGCAAGCAACTGGTAAGTCTTTCTGACCCTGGCGCCCTCAATGCCACGTAGTTGTTCCACGCTGCGGCGTTCCGGTGGTTTTTCTCCAAAACGGATCTCGTACATTTTACGGACTACCTTCAGTCGTGCTTGTTCGTCCAGGGCCAGTTTTGCCTGATAGAGCAGACGGTCTGATCGGGCGCCGCCGGGCTGGCCAGAGGCATAGAGCCGCACACCTGCTTCTCCCACCCACACCAGCAGGGTGCCAACCCGTGCCGCCAGTGCCGCCGCCCTGTGGGAGACGCGGGTGCCCGGTTCCAGCATCAGGCAGGCGATACTGCCAACCGGAATATGGGTGCGGACTCCGTTTTTGTCGATGACGACGAAAGCACCATCCAGAACATCTATCTCACCTCTTTCGATGAAGAGCATGGAGATCCGTTCTTTCATGGCGATGGGTTTAAGTGGTGGCAGCATACGTTTTTTAATGATCGCTGTTTAAGAATGGTGCCTGGAATCAAGCCATTTTTTTAGGGAAGTTTGGCTTTCACCCGATGGTTGCCCCGCAAGCACACTCTCCACGCTGATGTCCTCATCGATCTCCTCCCAGTGGATACCATGGCCCTTACCCATTAGTCTCCAGTTTTCTCTTTCTGCGGGTGTGGCGTGAAGCAAGCGGGGGTACCACGCTATTGGTGCGGCTATGGTTCGGCCGTCACCTAAGTCGATGATCAAGGTATCATTATTCACGGATACATTGATGGCATTTGGAATTTCTCTATCAATTGCCAAAGTAGTCATGCCAGCCCTCCACGAGGAATTCCTGTTTTTCTTCAACGATGCCAAGGATTGCGGATATCTCGGCCCTGCTGAATCCACCACTGCTCTGCAGCCTTGGAGGTGCATCAGGTGTTTTCTGTGGTATGAAATGTACGGACACTTCTAGGTGAGAATAATCGTTGCTCCAGGCTAAAAGACACTGGCGCATCGGGGAGGGTGTCGTGACCCTCTGAAAAGTCTTCAGTTTCTTCCTGTCTTGTGAATGATTCGAGCGATTTTTTTCCGATTAAAAGGCGAAGCGCGTGGTCACAATTATCTTCCAATCCAGCAAGAACCGGGGCTGATGGAATGCAGGTTTTTCGTCCGAGCCAGATACCCCAAATAGGGTTAGCCAATGCGTCGGCAATCTGTTTGAGTAATGATTCTGTTCCCTCAAGGAGCACACCGAAGGATGCATCGGTGAGATATTGCCTGTGGGTAAGTACGGCAAGAGATTGGCCATTACTGGCTCTTGGGGCTCCTTTTTCAGCGGATACCGTTATGCTCCCACGTTCATTAGGATTATTTGGGTCATAGCCACCGCCGACGGTATGATAGTCCTGCAATCTACGCACAGGTAATTCTTTGTCTGTCAGCTCTCTTGGGATAGCGATGGTGGTCATCCGTATGACCCTAAACGAGGTCAGGAATTCGTTTTCCTGGTTGCTGCCACGCGGCATGCCGAGTGCGGCACAGCATATTCCGGCAATGGCGCTTTTGGTTGGCATTAAGCTTGTATTTCGGCGATTGTACTGGCTGTCGAATCCCCAGGATTGGAGCGGTCCTTCGAGTCTAAGAGCCAAGTACGCAGTTTCAGAGCACATGGTTCATCATCCCGTCGAGGAAATCTTTCATACTGACGTCGGGAATCGCTTTCTCAAATGTCGCCTCAATACCCCATATTCCAGAAAGATTTTTATACTCGTTCTTGAGCAATTCGATAGACTTATCTTTGTAGCCTTGATTTGAGCGAATAGGTTTTTCAAAGGCATTGATCAGTTGTATAGGGTGTCCTTTGTCCCGTACTACACCAAAAACATAAGCTGGGAGGGTGTTTCCATTCATGGTGTTTTTTCTAGCACCGGGAATGGCTTTTATTGTGGCTTCGATGAAGGTTCGCACCACCTGTTGGCGTTCTTCATGTGATAGCGCACTCAAATGTTCTTCATCTGCCAGCATGTCAATATTGAGTGCAGCAAAGCGATAGTATGTTGCAGAATTAAATTCGAGTGTACCGGTCATACCAGCACCGGACTCCTCTTTTGGCTGAAGGTCATCTACCGCAGAAAAGAAATCGATTTCATTATCGGCTTTGTGCGTGGAAAGTGCATGAGAGAACATGGAGGCAGCTTCGACGGTCAAGGTGTGGTCGCTGGCGACCATGCGGCCGAATAGTGCGATATCAGCAGCATCATTTGTAAGACCACCTTTTTTGAAAGTATCTCTTATAGGTTTTGCAAGAATCTTGCTCACAAGCTTATTGAATTGTTTGGTGGTGAGCTTTTTTTCACCTTTCTTCGGTTTGGGTTCTATATGCTCTGAATCATCAACTTCATTCTCTTCTGTCACCAAGTTAACTTTTTCAATGGATGATAAGGCATTAATAAGTTTTTGTTTTTCGTCCTCCTCAAGTTCATGCAAAAGGCTTGCAAACATGCGGTATTCAAGCGGAGAAAGAAACATAAGTGTTTTGACTTTTCCTTCATGCTTTGGATCAAGTTTAGCCAAGTAATGACCTGCACAGAAAGATAGAGCTGTAGCTGAATCTTCTGGTTCACCAATCTCTATAAGTGAGGAAGTGATTTTCTTAACAAAAAGCCGACTACGTTTTCCTTTGAATTGGTTTGAATTGTCAATATCTTTTTCTGCCATCTCCCGAATCGCTCGTTTCCACGATTGACTTGAAACCCGTGCTCGCTGGACACCGCCGAATATGGCGGTTTTTGGGGAATTAAGGTCATCCCGATTCAGGCAGGCGACGGGGACGGATTGGATGATATGGAGTTCCAGATGTTTCATGTTCTTTGTCCTTATGAATATCGGTGATTAAAGGTAGATCGGTGCGAGTAGAAACAGGCCAAAACCAAAGCTCTTGGCGCTGCCAATTCCCGACTGATAGGTTTCGGCAAAGTGCTGCTGGTCGATAACCTCAAGGGCTCCTCGAAACTGGACGCCGCCGTGAAAAGCTTTCTGTTTCTTTTTGCGAAAATGGCTTTCGATCATCGGGCTGATTTCCAGCGGTTTTTGTTCGATGATTTGAAATCCCCCTGGGATATCCTCCCCGGTTGTATGGTCACGGCATCGCACTGCGCCTTTTCTGGATAGCCATGCACGAAGTTCGTCCTGATTGACCAGTGGTACCCGCTTGCCTCGTTTTCGTTTGCCGTTTGGTTTCCGTAAGGCCTCGCCGCTTTCGTCGTGTTGCACCAGGGCCTTTACAGGGTTGGCCCGCAGATCAAAGGCGTAATATCGATGTGACAGAAAGCCAGGGGTGATCTCCTTGAGGGCAAATCCCGCTTCAGGGCACCAATGGGGACGTTCTGGTTTTCTTTGGGCCTGAATCCACAGACGGAAGGAACCTTCAAGGGGGTCGATTCGTGTCAGAAAGTCACGTTTTTTATCAGACCCATTGGGGAAACAACCCCAGAGCTTCTTGTGCCACTGGTAGCTGTCGAAAATATGTTCGGCATAGGCGATTTCAGCGTCAACATCCATCCGGGCTAACCAGTTCATTCTTCACTCTCCATTGATGTAGTTGCACCCTGCGTCCAGAAAGAGGAAGCCCATTCGATTTTTGTGCAGTCATTCCAGTATTTCAAGTCTGTTGCCAACGTTGTGAAGTTGACGGGAATGCCCTGGGATTTGGCCATGAGCACCATTCGCAGTACTCGGCCTGGCAGTTCGTGGCGCTCGGCGGAAATTAGGTGTTGAAACCGCCGTTCTGTTGGGGTGAGTTTGTCGTCTGTTTTCTGATCGCGTTTTACTCTGATGGCCCGGCAAGTAGAACCAAAGTTCCCGGCTGAAGGATCATCATCTGAGTGGGTTGCGAACAGGGCGGCAATCTGAACCTGAACATCATTATTGATTGGAACGCCAAGGCGATTGAGTACAGGCCATGCTCGATGCGCTTTGTTTTTTACCAGAGCACAGCGAAGATTTGCCATCATGCCTCTGTCATCTTTGTGAATGCGAAGTTGTTCAATAAGTCGGCTCATATGAGTTTCTCCTTGGGTTCCTTTTTAGTGCCATTTTTAATCGATATCAGTTTTTTCTGGCCTAATACAAAGGCATGTATCTGTCGCGGTGTTTCCTGTCCGCAGGCAGTTTCGTATGCATCAAGTGCGGCTCTGAAGAGCATTTTTCGCCAGGCTTCGCGGGTAGAGATAGCCGTATCAGTACCGATGGCTTCAATATGGGTCATCAATAAAGGCAGGTTTTTTTCAATGGTAGTCCAATAGGAAATAGAAGCTGTTTGTGCCAATTTCTCTCTTAAGGCATTTTGGTTTTTTGCCTGTGTTCTGTTGACACGTGATTTCCAGTCATTATCTACAGCTACTCTGTAATCCTCAATTGCCCATCGTAGTTGACGAGCATAGCCTTCAGCTCCGATGTTCTTTTCCCCACCGATTACTTCAGCTTGATAATTGGATAAGTGTGCTTGGAAAGCCTGAGTTATATGAAAGATGGATTCAACAGCGATATCCATTGATGCCTGATCACGAGTCATGGCGCATACTTGAAAATCAAATCCGGTATTGTCAGGGATATTGCCAATAGCCAACGGCCCACCAAGACCATTGGCGTTGCGCTGTATGAGAAGCGCCGATAACTCTCTCCACAATGCCCTATTTGGTGCCACCGAAACAACTCTTCTCTCAGAAGTTTTAGTGCCTCTCTTATCCTTTTTAGTAACCAGCCGTGTCGTCGCTGTCGGTTCTGCTGCAAAACCATCTCTATACGTCATGTATTTGAATCCGTTGCAGCAATACATCTGATTAGATCCATGGATCAGTCGAATCCATCTCGATATAGGGGCTAATCTACCCATATAAGTCTCAGTCGCATTTTTCACCTTCTCCGAATCTTTACCAGGCGCTTCCGGAAAGAATTCCCAAACTGGAAAACCCAAATTAATATCTGAATAGCTGCCACCTCTTTTCTTGTCAGAAGTGAATGTTTTGTAAATGCTCAGAATTATCTCAAAGGTAGGTAAATTGAGATGAATTGTTTTACTTAGAGATTTTCCCCTAAATAAGCAATGAGCCATAGATTGAGATAGGCAGGGTGCGTCTGGATTTCCAACTTGAGAGGTTTTGACTGTTTTCCATTGGGCTACTGGCGAGCCTCCTCCAGGGGAAAAATTCTGAAATGTGAGTAGATTCAAAATGGTCCGTTCAGTCGGTATCCCCCTCTTTATATTTTGTCCTGCATGGTCAAGAAGTGTTGAGTTATTACCGGTTGCCAATTCGAAATCCAGAAGTGCAACAGGTGAGGTTTTTTCTGAACCATTAATACCGTGCAATTCAGCCACCTGTAACCAAGGTTTTTCTTCGTGAAACAACTCAAATGAGTCTTTCCAATGCGTGAGATAGGACAATACTGCTTCCGGTAACCTTTTGGGTACTTCACACCACTCGTCATAATCCTTTGGTCCGTCGAGTGCGGCATGTGCCACGCAAAGAAAAAGCCGCATCAGGGATATCCGTTCGTGTGGTCGCACGGCTAAGTCGGCGAATCTCTCACCTTCAGTCAGCACCGTGCATAGGCTGGACAGCTCCCGTTCTCCCTTTTCGCTTACCACTGGTATCCAGGGGTCAAAAGCAACGTTCATGTTTTCTCCTTGGCAGATGATTTATTGATAACCAAACCGAATTTATCGGAATAGTTGAGCTTGATTCCATCCTTTAATCCTTTCACTTCGATACTTCCATCCTCAGAAACGATCCCGGCACATTGGCTGCCAAAGAGGTAGTCCGAGAAAGCCTCGAATATTTCGATCCGGGCGAAACAGTAGTCTGGAACCTTTACCAGGTTCTTGTGAATTGATTGCGCGGTTGAAAGGCGATACTGGTCATCGCCAAAAATACCTTTTGTTTGGTCAATAAATATTGCTTCGTTCCCAGTTAGCGTTCGGCAGAGGACTAGCGCAATTGTCGGTACCTCGTTAAGACGGGTCTGAACGCCCTCTGCATCCTCAAGCGCTACCTGCCAAAGATTACAGTTTCTATTTGCTTCCATCTTTCTTGCCGAGTCCGTTCCAAACCATTTGTCGGAAAGTTCTGTCCAAGTCTCTGGTTCTTTCTCAATTGTTTCATAGGTCGATTCGATAAGTGGTCGTATCTGTGATGGGATCTCTACTCTCCCTGACGTGGTGTTTAATGCCTTCCATACCTCAAGAGAACGAAGTAACGCATATGGCGCATACACAGATGCTTTACCACCAAATACCTTGACTATTGCTTTCGGTTTCATTATCCGTAATTCATCAAGGCTTTTCGTTTCGTCAATAATACAAAGTCGTGGTGAGCTGCTAGGCCGTCCTTGACGATCATGCCGCCATAACCGTCCAAGGCGCTGCAATAGCATGTCAGTGGGGGCCAGTTCAGTTATCAATAGGTCGGCATCCAGATCAACACTCTGCTCGACAATCTGAGTAGAAACTAGAATGGACCCGCATCGGGTTGCTCCATCCTTGCCGAAACGCGCCATCCACTCATCTTCGAGTTTTTCTCGCCTCCAAAACGGGAAACGGGAGTGGAGAAGCCCGATAGGGAATTCATCCTGTACTTGGTTTGTGAAGTGCTTGTACTGATCCTGGGCAGCATAAACCGTGTTACATATCCAGATAACTGCCCCACCATTTCTCGCAAGCTCAATGGCCTCTTCAGCACCTTTTTCCGTGGAAACGAAATCGACTACGATCTTTTTTGACTCCGGGGGTGTTGCCGCTGCTGGGTCAAGTAACTCTCCTTCCGTACGCCCGGTAATGAGCGGATAGGGAAGTTTTGCATCACCATCAGTATCTCCCTGCAGAGAAATAATCTTTCCCCGTCGTTTTCCTGTCAGGGTTGCGGACAGAACAATGACCGTACAACCCAAGCCCTCAAGGGTTGTAATCAGCTTGTCGATCAGTGTTCCGGTGTATATATCGTAGGAATGCACCTCATCGAGAATCACCACCTTCCCGGCCAGGGCAAAATGCCGTACAAAGAAATGTTTCGCAGCTACTACGCCAAGCAAAGCCTGATCTACCGTGCCGACACCAAATGGGGCAAGCAAGGCGCGTTTAGTTGAGGAGAACCAGTCTCGACCGAGCCGGGCATCATCGGCTGCTTTTCCCTTTGCCTCGGTCGATGTTGGAGAGATGCAGTAATCGCAATCCATGAGCCATGAGTTTCCGTGGATAAGACGGCTTGTGTCTGCTTCAGACGTGATGCGCCGCAGGAACTCATTCATGCGTACATGAATGCGATTGCTCGTTGCCTGGGTAGGGAGTGCGAAATAGATGCCTGATGCCTTTCCGGAAACCAATAATTGGTAGGCTGCCCAGAGCGCTGCCTCTGTCTTCCCCATACCCATGGGGGCTTCAATTACATAGACGCCTGGTCCACGTATTGTGACTATTGCTTTCTCCTGCATATCGTTGGGTGTCCAACGGTTATCCGGTTTATCAGTATCGTGGAATAAATTATGGAACGAAAGGCTATGCACAAAAGCAGGTTTTCGGAAACCGATGGCGTCGAGTGCGTGACGAGCAATGGATGAGGGATCGTTTTTATCTGCTTGCTGATCAGGAAGGAAATAATGTTCATTGGAGCCGATCCAGTCGGCAACCGTAGTGAGGCCGGCAAGCCACCAAAGGGAAGGTGATTCCTCCAATATTGAAAATGGAATATTGACTTCTAAAAACTGATTCCAGATCATTCTGGCGTTTGTAATTCGCTCCGAATCCCAGTCAATATTGCTATATGGTTCGGCAGTGGCCTTTTCCGGCCTGTAACCGCTATCCTTTGGACGTGATAGGTATCCGTGATGGGCGCCAAGAACGGCTGATACATACTTGGAGGTTTTTCGGTCGCTCCCTTGTTTTGTAAGGAATGACTGAATTGCCGCATGCGAGACCTTGCCGTGATTTGACTCCATTGCCGTATCCCAGCAACCATTGTGCTCAATCTCTGTCAGGCTGTTTTCATTCAGCCATGCTTTACACTTACGCTGAAAACCTGGGGAAATCTTGCCAAGATCATGGAGAGCAGCCAGTGCGCCAACCAATGCTGATTCTAAATGGAATCTTTCGAGAAGCTCGGGTGAAATTTCAGCAATGCAGCGTGCAACGTAACCGACATTTACCATATGGTCATAAATGGATATGCCGGGGTTTCCATCTGGGGTTGTCTTTGCCCAAAAGTAAGTCATGGTTTTTTCGTTACCAGGTTGTATTGAGTGCACACTATCCAACATGCAATGACGAAAGCAGTCATAAACTCAACACGGCTTCAGTGTGATGTCTTTTCGGTGTGTTTCAAGGTAGTGACAGGCCGACGCGCCATCCATGTTCAGCCGTGCATGGGCGGAAGGTGTGGAAAGTAGATTGACAGCCATTAGTATTCCTTGTCAAAAATCCAGTTGCAGACAGCAGTAGTCTATCAATAATTCAACTCCACATGGAATCTAACTCTTTTCCACGTATGGGTGTTATCAGATAGCCTGCTTATTTTGGCGCTAATCTCTTCACCCAAATCCATCATCTGTGCCAGCACCCGATTCTCTTGTCTTGGCACATACCCCAGTTTTTCATTCCGGAACCAGACGGCGATGGCGCTTGGGTCATGGGGGTTGTGGGGTTCCCGCTTCAGAGTGAGTGCTTCACCCTCCCGGAGAAAGGGCCATACGGCGGATGCGCGGTGGTATTGATAACCGGCAAGCCGGTACTCCTGGTGCAGGATCTTACGGGCAGATTTTGCTTGGGTGGCGGGTGTGAGCAGGTTGCCACCCAGAGCACCGAGCAAGGTGGTGAGAAAGGTGCGTCTTTTCATGGTGCAGTCTCCCTTGGCCTTATTTATTACAACCGATTGTAAGGGGGGGAGGGGCTCATTTCGTGAGTCCGTCAAAAGATAAGGCAACAATATCGTCAGGACATATATTCACCGTTACCGTCACGCAGCATCTGGGTCAATAATTTTCACAGCCGCGAGGGGGGCGCTCCAGCCCAGGGTGCCAGTGCCTGCCGAATAGCCGTAGTTAGACTATATTTGGTGTATCAGCTCACTCAATGTGGGCATTTTTCCCCGGTTATTCACCACTCTGAATGAGAGATGGCAATGAGTATAAGAATAAAAATACTGATCACGGTCATCAATCTAGTGCTGTTGACGGTTTTTGCCTCCACTTCCAGTGGGGCGGAGGTGGGTGGGTTGGCCTCATCTGGTAATGATGGCAAGGTGCGTATGCTGGTGGTGAGCAGTTATCACCGCGATTTTCCCTGGTCAATAAGCACCAACAGGGGTCTCGTAGAGGCGCTGATCGAATTCAACTATCTGGATACCCCCTCACAGGGGGATGTCTACACGGAGAAGGATTTTGTCGAGAGTTCCCGCAGTGTTATCAAAAAACTTTGGATGGATACCAAACGCAGGAACAGTCAGTCGGATATCGCTCTGACACTCAGGCGGGTGATTACGGAGATCGATGCTTTTAATCCGGATATTATCCTTTTGGGTGATGATAACGCTGCCAACTATGTCGGCAACCAATATATAGACAGCGGTATTCCAGTCGTTTTCTGGGGTGTTAACGGCACACCTCTCAAATATGGATTGATCGACTCCATTGAGCGGCCGGGACACAATGTCACCGGCATCTATCAGGGCGGCCATATTCTGCGGGCGGTCAAAAGCCTTCAAAGGCTGGTTCCCGGCATCAAGCGTATGGCGATACTCTCCGATGACTCCCCAACCGGTCGTACCCACGCCAAACAGGTGAAGCGGTTCAGCGATCAGGATGCATTGGACGTTGAGCTGGTGGAGGTGGTTATTACCAACAGCTACTCCGAATGGAAAGCAAAGGCATTGGAGTTGCAGCAAAAAGTTGATGCTTTTTATATGTCACTACATCACACACTGCGTGATGATGATGGGAGGCCGGTGGATCACAAAGATGCAGCTGGCTGGTATCTGAAAAATATCCTCAAGCCGGAAGTTGCGCCAGCGAGATATATGGTTGAAGGCGGCATGCTCTGTGTCGTGGTGGACTCTGGCTATCAACAGGGGTATCAGGGGGTAAAAATGGCCCATCAGATACTTTCGCAGGCTGCCGAACCGGCAACGATGAAACCATTCTCACCTGAACACGGGCCTTTTGTGGTTAATCGCAAACGGGCCAAGGTTCTTGGGTTGACGGAACGCCTTGTTTCACAGGCGAAGATCATCGACGAGATTATTGAGTAAGAGGAGTAATGGCACATACTTAAGCCCATGTTGTCTTCCCCACGCCTTTTGTTTCGCGCAAAGACGCAAAGGGAACTGGTATACAGGCGGATATGAATTATGGGATTAATGAAAACAAGCACGGCTGTACATATGCAGTCTCATTAGTGTAATAGGGGGTTCCTATAGCAGCCACTGCCTCGAAAAAGGCTGCTTTAGGACAGTGACTAATTGTTGTATTAACCCTTTTGAGGTTTGAGATGAACAGATTAATGGTCTCCATAGCCACCGCTCTCTTTATTACGCTGTTGAACCTGTTTTCTCCGTTTGAGCAGGGGGCAATGGCCCAGGATGTGGCTGGCCCGGCAGGTGCTGACAAGGTTCGAATTATGGTGGTCAGCAGTTACCACCGTGAGTATCTTTGGTCGCAGAACAGTAATAAGGGGGTCGTTACCGCTCTGCTTGAGTTCAACTATCTTGATGAGCCCTCCCAGGGGGTGACCTACACAGAGAGTGATTTTGTGGAAAGTTCCCGCGCTATTGTTAAAAAGGCGTGGATGGATACCAAACGTAAGAACAGTGAGCAGGAGATGGCCAGGGCCCTCGATCGGATTGTAGTGGAGATCGATCAGTTCAAACCCCATCTCATCCTGCTTGGTGACGACAATGCCGGCAACTATTTCGGCAATCACTATATGGATGGTGAGATCCCGGTAGTCTTCTGGGGACTCAACGGTACACCGTTTAAATACGGCCTGCTCGATTCCATCGAACGTCCCGGCCACAATATTACCGGTGTCTATCAGGCCGGTCACCACCTCAGGGCGATTAAGTATCTGCAGCAACTGGTGCCGGGCATAAAGCGCCTCGCCGTGCTCTCCGATAACTCCCCTTCCGGTAGGGCCCATGCCAAGAAAGTAAAAAGCTACGGTGATGAGGGATTACTGCCGGTTGAGCTGGTGGAGGTGGTGATCACCAATTCATTCTCGGAGTGGAAGGCCCGGGTGCTGGCGCTACAGGATCAGGTCGATGCCTTTTTCATGGCACCCCACCATACTCTGCGTGACGATCTGAATCAGCCAGTGGAGTCCCTTGATGCGGCGGCCTGGTATCTGAGAAATATCCGCCTGCCGGAGATAGGGCCGGCAAAATTTTTAGTGCAGGAGGGGATGCTCTGTGCGATTGATGATTCCGCCTATCTACAAGGTTATGAAGCGACAAAAATGGCCCATAAAATACTCCACGAAGGGGCTCTTCCGGCTGATATGAAGCCTTTTTCACCCAGCACAGGACCCTTTCTGGTCAACCGTCAGCGGGCCGAGACTCTGGGTCTGTTGGATCGCCTGGAATCGCAGATGGATATCATCGATGAGATTATCGATATGAGTAAAGCACTGGAGTGAATGGCATGTCGGCTGTTTCCACACGAGTGATAATCAATCAGAAACCGGAGGGTCGGTGGCTCTACACATAGGGCAAAAAATTGGAGGGTTGCCGATACTCTACCGGCTCCTGTCGGCATTTATCGTCAGCAGTTTTCTGATTATTGTCTCCGCCGGAACCGTCTACTATTTTCTGGCAATGGCAATGATGAGTGAGTCAGCCCGCTTTCAGACTCACCATATACTGGGTAATGCCATCGCTCATTTCAATCAGCTCTACACCTATACCCTGGCGGGGGATCTGACACTGCTTGAAACCATGCCCTCCCTAAACAATTTTCTGACCGGGCGGCCCTATGAGCAGCGGGTCTATCGTTACTCCATCGAGCGCCAGTTTTTGCAGGTCAACCTGGCGCGTGACAAACGTTACCTGTCGATCAGTTATGTCGATCAGTTTGGTAAAGAACAGATTGCGACTGAAGGTAATCTCCGCAGGCGTCAGTATCACTCCGTGTTGCAGGGCGGCCCTCCAGGTTCTCAGGAGGAGGGCGTAAAGCAACTCTTTCTTCGCCTCAAGAGTGCCAAATCCCAGACGATTCTCTTCGCAGGCCCCTATATCGATGCTGATGAGGGTGCCTATTTTATTACCGGCATATCAAAACACGAACCTGAAATCTCCGGGTTTGGCGGTGTTATTTTGGTTAAGGCTTCCCTTGCCGACTATATCCGGCACATTGGAGAGATGCGAATCTTCAACAGACATCTGGCCTGGTTGTTGACTCCGAACGGTAAGATGCTGCTGCGGCCCCCTGGAAATGGTCTGACCATAGACCCGCGTCCCTATCTCTATACTAAATCCATTCCTGATGAGCTGGCTTTGATCGAGAGTCAGGTCTGCCGTTTTGGTACAGATAAGGGTGCTGTGCTGCAACTGGTGCTGAGTATCCCGCAGAAGA
>JBEVXT010000348.1:0-3421 GCA_040505955.1 Sedimenticola sp.
GCCGCCGGCGTGATCTTCTCCATGTAGACCCGGCCGTTGACGCTGTAGCGCTGCACGGTACCGCGGTTATCCTCGGTGATAATCACATCAGGTTCCAGCACCTCACCACTCTCAACCTGTGGGGGAATCTCAGGGGGCTCCGGTACCGGGTCGTTCTGAGCGCTGGCCAGGAGCGGCACCAGCAGCAAACCCTGCAGCAAACCAAGAGCAAGTATCAATTTTTTCATTATTTTCATCCCGTTATTAAACCAGCGGCTTTCGCTAACTGCCACCGCCTCTTAATTTGTATCGGCACCAGCATACAATAATTGATAGATAATATTATAGTTCCCGTGAAAAATCTTTCACTCCACCAAAGCTCTGGCCGCGCTCCCCCCTTTTCTGCATAATAGCGCCCCACTCACTGCCCGATAAAACCACCTACCCTGATATGCATGAGATGAACCCCGGCCAACGAGAGGCGGCCCATCACACCGACGGCCCGCTGCTGGTTCTGGCTGGCGCCGGTTCAGGAAAAACCCGTGTCATCACCCGCAAGATCGCCTACCTGGTAAAAACTATCGGACTTGACCCACGACAGGTCACCGCCGTCACTTTCACCAACAAAGCAGCCAGAGAGATGAAGGCGCGCGTCGGCGGGCTACTCAAGGGCAAGAGCGCCGAAGGGCTGAACATCTCCACCTTTCACACCCTCGGCCTCAACATTCTCAGGCGGGAGCACCGGCGGCTGGGTTTCAAGTCCGGCTTCAGCATCTTTGACTCCCAGGACAGTGAAGGGCTGCTGAAAGAGCTGCTGCGCAGAGACAAGGAGGATGACGGGGCGGCCTCAGGTCACCAATGGCGCATCTCCAGCTGGAAAAACGAGATGCTGACTCCAGAGCAGGCGGTGGCCCGCGCAGAGGATGATCAGGCAGCGCGCACGGCACTGCTCTACGGGCAGTACCAACGCGCCCTGAAAGCCTACAACGCCGTCGATTTTGATGATCTGATTCTATTGCCAGTGCAGTTGTTTGAAAAGGAGGCCGATCTCCTCGACCGCTGGCAGGATCGCATCCGTCATCTGCTGGTGGATGAGTACCAGGATACCAACCTCTGCCAGTACCAGCTGGTCAAACAGCTGGTGGGGGTGCGTCAGGCACTGACGGTGGTGGGCGATGATGACCAGTCGATCTACGCCTGGCGTGGCGCCCGCCCTGAGAACCTGATCCGCCTGAAAGAGGATTTCCCCCGTCTCAAGGTGGTGAAGCTGGAGCAGAACTACCGCTCCTCCGGCCGCATTCTGAAAGCGGCCAACCACCTCATAGCCAACAACCCCCATATATTCAAAAAGCGTTTGTGGAGCGAACTGGGGCCGGGAGAACCGCTACGGGTGATGGTCTGTAAAAATGAGCTGCATGAGGTGGAAAAAGTGGTTTCTGAGATCATCCACCGTCACCTGATAAAAAAGGGCGACTACGGCGACTACGCCATCCTCTATCGCGGCAACCACCAGGCGCGACTGTTTGAGACCACCTTGCGACAGCATGATATCCCCTACTTTCTCAGCGGCGGTACCTCATTCTTCAGCCGCACTGAGATCAAGGATGTGATGGCCTATCTGCGCCTGCTGGCCAACCCGGATGATGATGCCGCATTCCTACGCATCGTCAACACCCCGAGACGGGAGATCGGCCCCGGTACACTGGAAAAACTTGGCAACTACGCCGGCTCCCGACAGATTGGCTTGCTCTCCGCCTGCGAAGAGATGGGGCTGGAGCAGATCCTCGGCAGTCGCTCCCTGGAACGGGTTCGGATTTTTGCAGGTTGGGTAGGTGAACAGCGACGCAGAGCCGAAGAGGATCAGCCAGCCAGCACCCTACGCAGTCTGCTCAAAGATATCGACTATGAGGGCTGGATCTACAACAAGGCTTCCAGTGACAAAGTGGCTGAGGGACGCTGGAACAACGTACTGGAGCTGGTTGAGTGGCTGGATCGACTGCATAAGAGCGACAAGGTGGGAGAGAGCCTGGCGGATCTGGTCAGCCACCTCACCCTGCAGGATGTGCTCGACCGCGAGAGTGAGGAGGAGAACAAGGATCGTGTCTCACTGATGACACTCCACGCTTCCAAGGGGCTAGAGTTTCCCCACGTCTTTCTGGTCGGCATGGAGGAGGATCTGCTGCCCCATAAAAGCAGTATTGAAGCGGAAGATATCGAGGAGGAGCGACGCCTCGCCTATGTCGGCATCACCCGCGCCCGGCAAACACTCACCCTCAGCTACGCTTCAAAACGCAAAAAGTTTGGAGAGATCATTCGCTGTGAACCGAGCCGCTTCCTTGAAGAGCTGCCGGAGGAGGATCTTAGCTGGGAGGGCCGCGAAAGCGACTTCACGGAAGAGGAGAAAAAAGAGCGGGGCAGCGCCCACCTGGCGGGCATGAAGGCATTGCTGGGGGGATAATCCAGAAGGCCACCTCCCTGGAGATAAGGCTGCATTTGTAAGAGCAAACTTGTTCACTATAGGCTTCGAGGCAGGTTCTTCGTGAACAAGCTTGCTCCAACCGACTTCAGGATTGTTGTACAGAACCAGTTTATTTATTGGCTTAGAGTGAGAGCACCCACTCCACCACAGTGCGTATATCCGCCTCTGGCACATGGCCGTTAGGCGGCATGGGAATCTGGCCCCAGGTACCGCTGCCACCGTTTTTGACCTTCGCTACCAGCATATCAAACGCAGCAGCATCGCCCTTGTACTTGGCAGCTACATCCTTGTAAGCCGGACCCAGAACCTTGACTGCCACCTGATGGCACGCCATACACCCCCTGGCCGTAGCCACCGCCATTGGATCACCGCCGTCGGCCGCCGCCGCAGGAGGAGTGGGCTCAGGTGCGGCAGGAACCGGTGCAGCGACAACAACCTTGGCCGCCTCGGGACGGGAGATAACCACCTCTTCCGCCGGTTTGATACTGTCAACCATAGAAGAGTCAGCCGGGCCACCTACGGCAGCTCCTCCCCCCTTTTGAAACTGCGCAACAGTCAGAAAATAGATCAGCACGTTGACCACCAAGATCAACGTCACACCCACAACTGTCGAAGCAAAACTTACCGCGCCTTTATTTTTCATGTTCACAACCTCTCATTACCACTTATATAGAGTACCCGGAAGGCACCGGGACAGTCGACACACACCACAGGGAAAAACAGTATTCCATACTATATTAGCTCAACAAACGGCCCGTTTTTCCACCAGGGAAAGACTTTTCGTAGAAAAATCATAAAACAAGCGTAGACTATCATCTGAACTGCGGCTATCCTATTGCGCCTCCACAAGCGTCCTTTAGTGTGGTTCAAGTTTTTATGCGCCCGTAGCTCAGCTGGATAGAGTACCGCCCTCCGAAGGCGGGGGTCACAGGTTCGAATCCTGTCGGGCGCGCCATATTTATC
>JBEVXT010000349.1:0-1728 GCA_040505955.1 Sedimenticola sp.
CTATATATTCTCTGGCAGAATTGGAGGCGCTATCCAATTTCGCTAACGCTAACGATATCCGCCTCCATATGGATGGCGCACGATTTGCCAATGCATTAGTTGCTCTCGGATGCTCTCCAGCAGAAATGACTTGGAAACGAGGTATCGACGTTCTCAGTTTAGGTGCGACTAAGAACGGTACTTTTTGCGCTGAAGCCATCCTCTTTTTTGATCAAGAACTGGCACAAGGGTTCGTGCGTCACCTCAAGAGAAGTGGTCATCTTTTATCCAAGCAAAGGTTCATGTCCGAGCAATTACTAGCCCTGCTTAACAATGGTCTTTGGTTGGAAACTGCTAACAAAGCAAATCAGACGGCCCAAACTATTGCCAAGGCCATATCGGAGATTCCTAATGCGAAAGTTTGGGGGGTAACTGAGGCGAACATAGTGCTGGCAAGTTTGCCAATAGCAATCGCGATGACGCTTGAAAAGCAGGGTGTTTGGTTCCGTTGCGGACCCATGTCCCCGTTAGGAATGTGTGAGTGTCGATTTGTCACCTCATTTGAAACAACCGAAACCGAAGTGGCCGCCCTTTCAGCTGTCGTTGCCTCACTCGGGTCGATCATCGCCAAAGGAGATAAGTCATGAAATATCACGAAATTACAGGTGGCTTACAATTTCCTGAAGGGCCGATTTATTGCTCCGATGGCACATTGCTTGTCGTGGAGATCGCCAGAGGAACGCTAACGCGCGTCCACATGGATGGTAGGCAGGAGATTGTAGCGGCACTGGGTGGAGGACCCAATGGAGCTGCCATTGGGCCGGATGGCTGCTGTTATGTGTGCAACAACGGAGGATACACCTGGGTCAAGGAAGACGGCTGTCTTCGACCCGCAGGCATATTGAACCCAAAACACTATTCAGGTGCCAGTATTCAGAAAGTGAATTTGAGTTCGGGGAAAATTGAAAAACTCATGACTCACTCGGATCTTGGCCCACTTGCCGGGCCCAATGACATCGCTTTTGATGCTACTGGGGGATACTGGTTTACCGACACAGGCAAAGCGTGGAAGACAGAACAGAGCCGTGGCGCTGTGCATTATGTTCATGCCGGAATGAACAACGCTTCAACGCCCCTGCACCCTTTGGTCATGCCAAACGGTGTGGGCTTATCCGTTGGCGACGAGGAATTGTTCGTAGCGGAAACCGTGACGGGGCGACTTTGGGCTTTTGCGCTTACTGGCCCAGGTGAAGTTGCCAGGCTGCCGTGGCCTTCACCAACCAGCGGCCGACTGGTAGTCGGCTTGTCTGGCTTGCAAAATATGGATTCTCTCGCTCTTGATGCAATGGGCAACATTATTGTTGGTACGCTAATGAGCGGTGGTTTAACTGTTATTTCGCCTGATGGAAAAATTCTCGACTTCATTGAGCTTGATGACCCTTACGTCAGCAATATTTGTTTTGGCGGTGACAACTACAAAACCGCTTTTGTGACACTGTCATACACTGGCCGAGTGATCGCAATCGACTGGCCTGAAGCTGGCCTATCGCTACCATTTTCTATCTAACAAAGGAAAAACCATGTCCCATCCAACAAGGGAAGTCGATGTATTCTTCTACGGATCTTTCATGAACGAGAAAGTTCTCTCAAAAGCGGGGGTTTCTCCGAGGAATTTACGAGCTGCCAAGCTCTCAGACTACTCTATAGTCATTTCGCCAAGAGCAACAATCAAACCCAATCCTGATGGAA
>JBEVXT010000350.1:0-1354 GCA_040505955.1 Sedimenticola sp.
GCCGGATTGACCGCTTCGATCAGTTCCACCGCAGGGTCGTAGACACTACGGATTAAGACCAGGCCAAGGCCAATAGATGCGATGGTTGCCCAAAGCTTCCAGCGACCGGGAACCCATCGACGCACCAGGATAACCGCGACAACGGTTGCCACAAGAGCTAGCAGAGCCAGGCCGATGCCGACGCCACCGACCGACCAAGCCTCTGCAACCGGCGGCATGGAGACGAGTACGGCAGCCAAACCGCCGAGGGCGGCAAAACCCATGATGCCGACGTTGAACAAACCGGCGTAGCCCCACTGAATATTGACTCCCAACGACATGATGGCCGAAATCAGACAGAGGATCAGTATGCTGAGAGCGAGATTCCAGCTCTGGCCCAACCCCACAGCCAGAAACAGGATCGCCATGATGGCGAAATAGAGATATCCATTACGCGTCATATCACTCTCCCCCGAATGATGCCGGTGGGCCTTACCAGCAATACGGCAACAAGGATAATGAATGAAACGGCAAATTTATAATCGGTTGACAAGAGCTGCACGAGCCCTTCCGGAGCCCAATCCCCGGGTGCCAGGTAGAAGAGAAATTTCTTGTATGCGTAAGTGATCATCACTTCGGAAAAGGAGATGACAAAGCCGCCGAGAATGGCACCGACCGGCTGGCCGATGCCGCCGACAATGGCGGCGGCAAAAATCGGCAGCAGCAAGTGCATATAGATAAACGGCTTGAACGCCTTATCGAGTCCGTAGAGGGCACCGGCAATGGTGGCGAGCACCGCAGTAATGATCCAGGCAATCCTGACGACGCGATCCGGATCAATTCCCGACAGCAGCGCAAGGTCTTCATTATCAGAGTAGGCGCGCATCGCTTTGCCGGAGCGTGTTTTCTGTAAAAACCAGAACAGGGCAATGACCACAGCGAGGGCAATGGATATGGTCAACACCTGACTCAGTTTGATGGCCAAGCCTTCATTTAGCCCGGTCATCTGTTTAAATTCCCGGGCAGTGATGAGAAAACGTGCACCGTCGGAAAAATTCTGCGCTTTGGGGCCAATAATGAACCGCACCAGGCCGTTCATGATAAACATTACACCGATAGAGACGATGGTAAAAATGACCGGTGCGGCGCGTTTGTGACGATAGAAGCGGTAGACGGTTCGATCAGTTGCCAGAGCCATTGCAATGGTGGCAATAATTCCGAATGGCAGGGCCAGCAGGGCGGTGGGCAAGGGTGCGATGCTGATCCCCTGAGCCTGCAGGAACCAGGTAGCGAGAATGGTCGCCATGGCACCGAAGGCCATCAGCTCACCATGGGCAAAGTTGGCAAAACGCAGGATACCGTAAATCAGCGTCAC
>JBEVXT010000350.1:1454-2964 GCA_040505955.1 Sedimenticola sp.
AAGAGGTCATACACCTGCCCCATGGTTTCGCTGATGTCGTCATCGCGAATAAACGCACCCATCTCCAGATTCTCCTCCACCGTCATGGAGACGAAAATATTATGGTTCTGGGGAACAAACCCCATGCCGATGCCGACCCGCTCCTGGGGCTCCAGATGGGTGATATCCGTGCCATCTAGAACCACCGTCCCTTGCCGCAGATTGAGCATGCCGAAGACCGCTTTCATGGCAGTGGATTTGCCCGCACCATTTGGCCCGACAACCACTGCGATCTCCCCTTTTTCGACGCTGATATCGCAATTACTGATGATATCGGCACCGCCGTACCCTCCGGTCATGTTGAGGGCCGAGAGAAATTTCATCCGACCGCCCCCCGCTCGTGCTTGCGCCCGGTGCCGAGATAGGCCTCGATCACCTCCTCGTTTGCCTTGACTTCATCCGCTGTACCCTGGGCCAACAGCTTACCCTCGGCCATAACGATGACCGGATCACATAGGCGGCTGATGAAATCCATATCGTGTTCGATCATGCAGAAGGTGTAACCCCGTTCCCGGTTGAGACGCTGAATAGAGGTGCCGATGGTTTTCAGCAGAGTGCGGTTTACACCGGCACCTACCTCGTCGAGAAAAACGATTTTTGCATCAACCATCATGGTGCGCCCGAGTTCCAGCAGTTTCTTTTGCCCCCCGGAGAGGTTGCCCGCAAGTTCATTCTGCAAATGGGAAATCTCGAGAAAATCAATCACCTCGACGGCCTTCTCCTGCACTTGCTTTTCGTGTTCCCGCACCAGGCTGGATTTGAACCAGACATCGAGCAAACTCTCGCCCGGTTGATCAGCGGGCACCATCATGAGGTTTTCCAGCACCGTCAGAGTGGAAAACTCATGGGCAATCTGGAAGGTGCGCAGCAAGCCTTTCCTGAACAACTGGTGGGGTTGTAGCCCGGTGATATCCTCGCCATCGAGAAAGACGCTGCCCGACGTTGGGGTATAGGCCCCGGCAATGACGTTGAACAGGGTTGTTTTGCCAGCGCCATTGGGGCCTATCAGGCCGGTAATGGAGCCTTTTTTTATGTTTAATGAAGTGCCATTGACGGCATAAATACCGCCAAAATGCATGTGCAGTTCGTCCACCCGGATCACTGGAATGCTTGCCCCAAAAAAATGACCCAGAGCGAATTTGCCCTGGGTCTTATCAGATTATCTCTCTTGTGCCTGGATCAACGGAAGCGAATTGTCTCGTAAACTCCGTTCTTCACTTCGTATTCGCGGTAGGTGCCGGATGCTTCACCGGGGCCGATCAGCTCCACATTGGTTGCACCGACATAGTCCACATCACCACCATTTTTGAGGATTTTAAGCGCTTTGCCCAGCTGACCCGGCAGGATTTTCACACCCGGAGCATTTGCAACAGCCAGCACGTTGGCGGCGATAGTTGCACCATCAGTTGAACCGCCTTTCTGTATCGCGAGTGCAATCAGGGCGGCCGAATCGTAAGACTCACGCCGGAAG
>JBEVXT010000350.1:3064-5525 GCA_040505955.1 Sedimenticola sp.
CAGGTGCTGTCGGCCCGTACCGGAGTCAGGACTTTACCACCCAGCAGCAGGCCGCTATCACTGACCTCCTTCATGGCCAATTCAGCGGACTCCGCCATGCCGGGGGTGAGGGATTCAATAGGACCGGTGTAACCCAGAAGGATGCCGATTTTTATTTCATTAGAAGCAAAAACGGTGGTTGAAACGGCTAGCGAAACGGCGACCGCAACTATTAGTTTTTTCATGGTGTCCTCACTCAGGGGTTTATGTTGTTGTTCGTATTGCAGGGGATAGGCACACGCTGCCATCGGGCGACAGAGGATAAGCCATATCGCCTCCTTCCAGCCCCTGAATCCGACTTATTATTCCTACATTATCCATGTATTAACCCGATCCATTCTCACCCCATAATAATGTAACTGTCAATAATTCGCACAATCAGAGACACAATGACGTCGATTCACAGTCCGAAATAGACAACAATGGGAAATACCGCCGACTTCACACACTCCACTGGTGCGACTCTAACACTGAAGCCTGAGGCTTACAGAATCACTTGGGCTGCGCCATTGCTGTAAGCAGTGGGTACGCAGCATCGTTAAGAGTGGGTAAGAGTGTCTGTGTTGCCAGCCTTTATCATAAGGTAACTACACAGGAGCAAATTGCCGAGCCGAGTGACAGTATTTATCCATCTTCTTCCTGATCCCTTCCCGGTACCCGCTTTTGGCTCTACGGTACTTCTTTTGGTAGTACCCGCACTTTTTCTTGAAATGCTTCTTCGCTTGTGAGCGACACTGCCGATACAAAACACTCCCATAGTCGTGGTTGTAGCAGACAGAATCGTGGATGATCTCATTGCTCCTCTCCTTCCACTTCAGGGGTTGTTTTTGGCTTACGGCAGGAGCGCTCCCCATGCAGGCCAGGAGAAGCAATCCCCTGACACCAGTGGTCATCCCGTACCGCAACGGGCTCAAATCGGCCAATAGCTGTCAATTTAGCAGCGTAGAATGGCCTTAGTCAGCTTCCAGCACAAAGGGGATCTCCAGCCTTCGAGGTCAAAATAGCCATTCTCACCCTGAAGCAGACAGTTACGGATCAGTCTAACGGGAAGGGATTGACTTGAAATAATGGTTTAATTTTACTCGGATCTCAATTATCGCCTCAGAGCCATTAACCCCGGTGGTGTTTGCAGGTACAATCTCCCTTTTGGCCACCTGCCGGAACACCGTAGCGCGCATCAATATATTGATTGTCGCTTGTCATTTACATTCATTGAGGAAATTCCGTTGCGTCTTGATCAAGCGACTCCAGAACAGCTACACAAGCTGGAAGCATCTCTCAGCGAGCAGTACCATTCATTCCAGCAGTCGGGCCTGAGTCTGGATCTGACCCGCGGCAAACCCAGTGCCGAGCAACTCACGCTCTCCAACGGTTTGGATAGTATTCTGAACGGCCAATACACCGACAGCAGCGGCACCGACCTGCGCAACTACGGCGGACTGGACGGGATTCCCGAAGCAAAAACGTTATTCTCCGAGGTTATCGGAGTCAATCCTCAGGAGATCCTGATAGGTGGCAACAGCAGCCTGACGCTGATGTACTTTGCCATTCACTTTGCACTGCACCTGGGAGTCAATGATAGCGACAGCGCCTGGATAAACGAAGTCAAACCGATCAAATTCCTGGCCCCTGTGCCGGGTTACGACCGCCACTTCAGTATTTGCGAACACCTGGGTATCGAGCTGCTGCCCGTTGCCATGAATGATGACGGCCCGGATATGGATCAGGTCGAAGCCCTGCTCAAGGCCGACCCGCAGATCAAGGGCATCTGGTGTGTACCGCGCTTCTCCAACCCCACCGGCATTGTCTATTCCGACGAAGTTGTAGCACGCATCGCCAAACTGGGACTGATCGCAGGCGAGAATTTTCGCGTCTTCTGGGATAACGCCTATGCCGTCCACGTACTGGATAAGGATGCACCGCAGCTGGCAAACCTGATGGATTACTGCCGCCAGCTCAATACCCAGGACAGCGTCTATATTTTTGGCTCCACCTCAAAGATCACCTTTGCCGGCGCCGGCGTCGCCTTTATGGCTAGCTCACCGGCCAACTTGGCGGTTATTAAGCGGCATATGGGCATGGCTTCCATCGGCCCCGATAAAATCAATCAGCTGCGCCACGTCAAGCTATTAAAAGATCAGGAGACCCTGAAAGCGCATATGGCCCAACACGCCGCCATTATGAAACCGCGCTTTGACGCGGTGCTGGAGCGCCTCAATAGCGACCTGGCTGATAGCGGCATCGCCGACTGGACAGAACCCAGGGGCGGTTATTTTATCTCCTTCAATACACAGCCCGGGCTTGCCAGGGAAGTGATCCGACTGGCTGCCGAGGCCGGTGTGAAACTGACGCCGGCGGGAGCCACCTTCCCCTACGGCAAGGATCCCGAGAATAAGAATATCCGCATCGCTCCGACCTACCC
>JBEVXT010000351.1:0-2824 GCA_040505955.1 Sedimenticola sp.
GCTTTGCAAGACCGGAATAACCGAACTTGATGCTGTCCATGGTGCGGTCGCCACTAAGCACTTCGTTACTCAGGTAACAGGTGTAGTAGTGCTTGTCGGCTTCGATCAGTGTGACATTGACTGAAGGATCAGCCATACGTAGGTACTTGGCTGCGGTTGCACCGGCGGTACCACCACCGACTACAACGACGTTCTTGGAGGCACCCAGTGCGATGTAGGGAACACCAACCATGCCGGCTGCGGTTGCAACACCTGCAGTCTGTATAAATCCTCGACGAGTAATTTTCATGTTGATATCTCTCCTACCTTATTTCTGCTGGCTGGCGTAATAGTTAAGCAGAGCGCTGATACCTTTAGCACCCTCTTTCTCAACCAGTTTTTTCAGCTTCTTTTTCATTTTCTTGCCTGCATCACGCTCACCGGCTTTGAAGTCTGCCAGTGACCAGTTCAGGTAAGTTGTCCACTGACCGGCAAGTGCTGCACCGTCTTCAGTGCTGGTGCCGCCTTCAGAGTGGCACTTCTCGCAGTACTTGTCGTGCAGCTTGGCGCCTTTTTTGACCTGTCCGGCATCAAAGTCCTGTTTTGCCATGGCGACCGGAAGCTTACTGAAGAACTCGCCCATTGCTTTGGTTTCAGCTTCATTATAGCCCTTGGCGATTCGGCCCATAATGGTCGAGGGAATCTCACCACTGGCAAATCCGTCCATGGTTTCGATGAATGAATCAACGGACATGGCAGCGATGCTGGGAGCGGCAGGCCCCTGGCTCTTACCGTCTGGGCCGTGACAGCCGGCACAGGTATAGGCGAGCATTGAGGCACTTGCCCCCATCATCAGTTTTGGCTTATCAGCGGCACTGGCGGAAAACGCCGCACCGAGTCCAAGTCCTGCGACCAGAATGGCCGTTGTTATGGTTTTATATACCATGATACCTCCTTTGGTAATCATATTCGTACTTCCAAGAGCGGCTTGGGTGCTCTCGACCTATGTATGTGTCAGCCCCATATGGGGCTGGCAACATCTCTTGCTGCTCCCAGCCTGCTCCACTTAGCTATGAGATGCTTTGCCTCTGACAGAAAGGCTTTCAGATTACAGTGGGGCTAGTTGTCACTGGTGAGCAAATCTATAACATGTTTATTCCGTTTTTTCTTTGCGATATCGACGGCGGTAAGACCGTTTTTGTTCTTGATTGATGGGTCTGCCCCATTGTTCAGTAGCAGTTTTACCAGTTCAATGGAGCGGATTGAGGCAGCCTCCATTAGTGCAGTAATACCATCAGCATCTTTTTTGTTTATATCCGCTTTGCCGCGGATCAGTCTTGCGACAGCAGTTATATGATCCTGACCAACCGCCCATATCAGCGCAGTGGCTCCGTCTTTGTCGGTTGCGTTGACATCGGCGCCGTTATTCAGCAGGACATTAATGACACGGGCATGCCCTTTGTCTGCGGCGACGATCAGGGCGGTGGAGCCATATTTATCGCGCAGTTTGATATTCGCACCACGCTTGATTAACAAAGAGGCGGTTTCCGGGTATCCCTTTTCAGCAGTGTGCATCAGTGCGGTGCGCCCGTCTTTGTCTCCCAGATTGGGATCGGCGCCTTTATAGACCAGCTGCTCCACCACATCGGTGAGGCCGTAGCGTGCGGAGATGGTCATCGCGTCACGACCGGCATCGTTGCGTGCGTAGAGGTCAGCACCGCGTTCAAGCAGCATCGCTGTCATCGCAGAGAGACCGTTCTCGGCGGCAAATCCCAGGGCGGTACAACCCGCTTCCGTTCGGGCGTTGACATTAGCGCCGCGGGCCAGCAGCAGGACAGTGGCGTCCATGCTGTCACTCTCAATCGCCATCATCAGCGCTGTCTTGCCTATTGAATTGAAGCCGTTTATATCAGCTCCCCGATCAAGCATTGCGATGATGGTGTCAGTATCACCGATACTGGCGGCAAGACGCAGCTCTCTTTCATCTTCAGTACTTCCGGCAAACAGCGGCAGGCTGAGCGCCAGGCAGAGGAGAAAGGTGATGGTTTTGTAGTGCATTATTGATTACAACCGTGTCGAATCCACATTGGGGAGTTGAGCGTCAGGCGTTGTCACTCGCTCTCTTTCTCATCCGGCTCATCCGGTTCATCCGGCTCCTCATGGGCTATGCCCTTGTGGCAGTCGATACAGGTCTTGCCTTCATCTTCGGCTCTACCGTGGCGCTTGCGGGCGCTCCGATCCTGTTCAGCCAGATCCATGGTATCAAGAGAGTGGCAGCTGCGACACTCACGGGAGTCAGTACTCTTCATTTTCTCCCATACCCGGCTCGCCATTGTCCAGCGGTAGTCGTCGAATTTCTCCTTGGTATCAACGGTACCGAGAATCTCGTGATAGACATCTTTGGCCGCCATCACCTTTGCGATCATCTTGGGGATGAACGGCTTGGGCACATGGCAGTCAGAGCAGGTTGCGCGTACACCGGAGGGGTTCCTGAAGTGGATCGTCTCCTTGTACTCTTCAAGAGTGATCTTCATTGAGTGACAGGAGGTGCAAAACTCCATCTCATTAGTGTGGGAGAGGCCAACACTGAAGAGGCCGGAAAAAATAATTCCGGCTGCAAAAATAGGAAGAAAAATAAAAAACAGTTTCTTAATCAGGCTGTTGCCGCCCTTCATACTACTTGTCATGAACCATCCTCTAAATAATCCAACAGTACCTCAGCACTTCAATAGCAGATCCGGCACCTACTACAGGCGTGACAGACTATGATATACGACTCAGTACTCGCATGCGGTTGCTGTGCGCCACTGCTTTTTAGTTACTGATAAGTCCTTTGGAAAAAACC
>JBEVXT010000351.1:2924-4579 GCA_040505955.1 Sedimenticola sp.
AGGTCGCGCTCTTCAGTGACAAACAGTGTCTGGGCGGCATGAATCATGTTCATTGACGTACTGTAGATATAGGCGCTGTCATTCATCAGGGAAGTGCCGATTTCAGGAGTAACCCGACCGTCCCTGATCAGCCCCGTCAGGTAGTTGCTCAACTCCTCACGGTTTTCAGAAGTTACCAGTTTCAGCGCATCCAGGGAGAGTATGCTGTTATCGTCATGATGAGGGCGGCGTACCGCTTCAAGGTCACGCAGCAGGGTAACCAGATGGATGCGCAACTTGTTATAAGCGTTGCGAACACTGGGCGTATGGCCATTGAGATGATGGGTAAGATTTTTCTGCAGATGCTTTACATCCTTGAGTGCTTCAACCACCTGCTGATTTGCCTCCCGCAGGTGGTGAATATCCCCCGACTGCTCCATCTCCCATGAAAAAACGGCTTTGCTGATGAAGGCGATGATGGCGCTGTAGAGGCCCTTGATGCTTCGTTCGTAAGCTGAATCGATATCCAAGCGATTTATTTTTTTCTGCTCAGTTGCGATTGCCCCAAGATCCTGGTCGGAAAAGACCTGGGATTTTCTGAAGCCGAGGGCGTGGATGATAATGCCCTGGGCGTTATCGTAGACCCGTAGCGTCTCCTGCAGTACCGCTTGTACTGCGGTGTCGGGAAAGTCTGCTGCCGAGGGGGTGAGGTATTTGGGCTGGTCAATCTCCCGTCTCTTCTCTTTGAACAGGTTGGAAAGCAGACGAACCATGGGTGCGATAAAGGGGATCATGATCACAACGCCGATAAGGTTGAAGAGGGTGTGAAACAGCGCCAGCTTCAAAGCGTAGTCCTTATCTCCGATACCGACAGCCCGGCTAAGGATTTCGACAGCATCCACCAACTGATGGATCAGCAGTATCGCCACTATGCCGGTCACCATATTGAATATCAGGTGAGCACCAGCCAGCTGCTTACCCTGCTCGTTGGCACTCATGGCACCCAGTACGGCGGTGATGGTGGTGCCGACGTTGGCGCCAATGGCCAGTGCCAGGGCGTTTTCATATGTTATCTGCCCGGCGGCCAGGGCGGTGATGATCAGCACCAGGGTAGCGTGACTGGATTGCATCACCACCGTTGCGAAGATGCCAATAGCGGAGAAGAGGAAGAGGCCCGGGTAGCCACTGACGGCAAACCGGGTCAGTTCAATAGTATCCTTGAAGGCTTCAAACCCCTCTTTCATGTGATGGATGCCAAGAAAGAGAAAACCCAAGCCAGCAAGAATGTACCCCACTCCCTTGAGGCTTTTTGACTTCTGGAATACCAGGATGATGCCGAATACCAGCATCGGCATGGCGTAAGCGGAGATCTTTACCTTCAAACCCAGCCCGGCGATTAGCCAGGCACCGGTGGTGGTGCCCAGATTGGCGCCGAAAATAATGCCGATTCCTGCGGTCAGTGTAATCAGCCCGGCGCTGAGAAATGAGATGGTGATCACCGACACCAGGGAGCTTGATTGCATGATAGTGGTGGTGATGACGCCGAAACTGAGGCTCTGCCAGAGTCGAGAAGTGCTTTTGCGCAGCAGGTTCTCCAGTGTACCTCCGGTAAATGCTCTGAATCCCTGTTCCAGGGAGAGCATGCCGAAAAGAAAAATCGCCACACCGGCAGAGAT
>JBEVXT010000351.1:4679-31512 GCA_040505955.1 Sedimenticola sp.
ATTAGACCTGCAGCAACAGCCTTGCCGGATCCTCCAGGGTGTTCTTGATCGATACCAGGAACTGTACCGCTTCGCGGCCGTCGATGACGCGGTGGTCATAGGAGAGCGCAAGGTACATCATCGGACGAATCACGATCTCTCCATTTTCCACCACCGGGCGCTGCTGGATATTGTGCATACCCAGAATGGCGCTTTGGGGCGGGTTGAGAATGGGGGTCGAGAGCATTGAGCCGTAGACGCCGCCATTGGAGATGGTGAAGGTGCCGCCGGTCAGCTCCTCATAGCTTAAAGAGCCGTCCTGGGCCTTACGACCAAACTCCCTCACCGCCTTCTCTGAATCGGCAAAACCGAGTCTGTCGGCATCACGCAGTATCGGTACCACCAGCCCCCGGGGTGAGCCGACGGCTATGCCGATATCATAGTAGCCGTGGTAGATGATCTCATTGCCATCAACCGATGCGTTGACCACCGGGAACTGCTTCAGCGCCTCCACAGCGGCTTTGATAAAGAATGACATGTAACCGAGACGGGCTTCGTGGTCGCGCTCGAACTTCTCCTTGTATTTTCCCCGCAGGTCATTGATCTCCTTGAGGTTGACCTCGTTGAAGGTGGTGAGGATGGCGGCATTTTTCTGCGCCTCCAGCAGTCGTTCGGCAATGCGTGAGCGCAGCCGGGTCATAGGTACCCGCTGTTCCGGGCGATCACCCTCAATAGCGCTCTGGGTGATATCGCTCTCCGCTGCAATCGTCAGCACTTCTGAATTGCTGCTCGCCACCGGCTCCCTGCTGTCGAGGTAGGCCATTACATCCGATTTGAGAATGCGCCCGTCTTTTCCCGTGCCGGTGACTTTTCGGGGATCCACATTCATCTCATTGACCAGCCGTCGGACAGAAGGTGTCAGCACGGGGTCTGCTGCGGTATCCAGCTGGGAGGAGTCCGCCTCTTGCTCCGCGTCGGCTGCCTGCTTCTTTGTTGTGCCGGGAGCACCTGCCTCAACGGTGACCAGCAGATCACCTGCCTGCACCGTATCCCCCTCCTTGGCGGCAATCGGTCCCAGAACCCCATCGGTCGGGGAGGGGACTTCCAGTACCACCTTGTCGGTTTCCAGATCCACAAGGTTTTCATCGCGCTGGACGCTGTCGCCCGGTTTTTTGTGCCAGGCCAGAATGGTGGCGTCGGCGACAGACTCCGGCAGTGCGGGAACATTGATGTTGGTGATCATCTTATGAGGGCATCCTTCGATTCATGTGTGGATTGATATGGCCGGTGAGGGCTTCGTCGATCAGGATCTCCTGCTGCCTCACGTGGACGGGGTAGAATCCAACCGCCGGTGCGGCGGCCGAGTGGCGACCGACATAGTAGAGGCTCTTGCCCTTGTTCAGCTGGGTGTGGAAGCGGTGTCTGATCTGATCCCAGGCACCCTGATTTTGCGGCTCTTCCTGACACCAGATCAGCTTGTTCACCTTTGGGTAGGCATCAATGATCTGGTCGAAACGCTCTCGGGGAAAAGGGTAGAGCTGTTCGATGCGAACAATGACAACATTGTGCAGGCCCCGGGCACGGCGTGCCTCCAGGAGGTCGTAATAGACCTTCCCGGAGCAGATGATGATGTGATCGATCTGATCGGGATCAAGATCATCAACTTCTCCGATCACTGGTTGGAATTCACCACTGGTGAACTGATCCATTGCGGAGGTTGCCAAGCGATGCCGCAGCAAACTTTTGGGCGTCATCACCACTAATGGTTTACGCAACTGCCGCAACATCTGGCGCCTTAGCATATGAAACACCTGGGCGGGGGTGGTGGGGACGCACACCTGGATGTTCTGTTCTGCACACAGCTGCAAGTAGCGCTCCAGCCGTGCTGATGAGTGTTCTGCACCCTGGCCCTCATAGCCGTGGGGAAGGAGCATTACCAGCCCACAGTAGATCCCCCACTTGGTGCCGCCCGCACTGATAAACTGGTCGATGACCACTTGGGCGCCGTTGGCGAAATCCCCGAACTGCGCCTCCCAGAGGGTCAGTGTTGCCGGGTCGGCGGAAGCATAACCGTACTCAAAACCAAGCACAGCTTCCTCTGAGAGAAGGGAGTCAATGACAAGAAAATTGCCTTGATCCTCTGTGATGTACTGCAGCGGGATATGGCACTCTCCATTGCGCTGGTTATGCAGCACCGAGTGGCGATGGGAGAAGGTGCCGCGACCGCTGTCCTGGCCGGAAAGGCGCACGGGAACACCCTCCTCAACCAGAGATGCGTAGGCCAGCAGCTCACCAAACCCCCAGTCGATCAACTGATCACCGGCAGCCATCTTGTGTCTGCTGTGCATCAGCTTGACCACCCGGGAGTGGAGTTCAAAGCCCTCAGGAACAACCAGCAGTCGTTTTGCGAGAAGATTGAATTTTTCCTGACTGATCCTTGTTTCAGTGGGATCGTCCCAGTCGGTGTGCTGATAATGGGTCCAGTCGATATGGTAAGAGTAGGTTAGGTCGGTAAGTGCCGGCCTGGCCACCACTGAGTTCTGTTCCAGCGAGGAGCGGTAGCTTTCGACCAACATGCGGCACTCATCCGGGGTGATGACCCCCTCGGAGATGAGCCGGTCGGCGTAGCTGCTGCGGGTAGTCGGCAGGCGCCGTATTTTAGCGTACATCTCGGGCTGGGTGACTGCCGGCTCATCCGCCTCATTGTGACCATGGCGCCGGTAACAGACTAGGTCGATAATTACATCCTTATGGAACCGCTGCCTGAAGTCGAGGGCCAATTGAGTAACGAACATGACCGCCTCAGGGTCATCGCCATTGACATGAAAGACCGGTGCCTGAACCATTTTTCCGACATCGGTGCAGTAGAGGGAGGAGCGGGTATCCATCGGGTTGCTGGTGGTGAAACCGATCTGGTTATTGACCACAATATGGATGCTGCCGCCGGTGTTGTAACCTCGGGCGTTAGACATCTGCAGTGTCTCCATCACCACCCCCTGGCCAGCAAAGGCGGAGTCGCCGTGGATCAGCACCGAGAGCACCTGATCCCGATGGGTGTCCCCGCGCCGTTGCTGCCGCGCCCGCACCGAGCCCTCTATGACGGGACTGATAATCTCCAGGTGGGAAGGGTTGAACCCGAGTATCAGATGGGTGAAGCCACCCGGAGTTTCGACATTGCTGGAGAAACCCATGTGATACTTTACATCACCATGGCTTTTGTACCGCTCCGGGCCTTTTCGCCCCTCAAACTCATCAAACAGTTCAGCGGGTGGCTTGCCGAGGATGTTGGTGAGGACATTGAGGCGGCCGCGGTGGGCCATGCCGATGGCAATTTCACGAATGCCACTTTTTCCCGCTCGTTGAATCAGCTCATCCAGCAAGGGGATCATTGACTCGCCCCCTTCCAGGGAGAAGCGTTTCTGGCCGACATAGCGGGTGTGGAGGTATTTCTCCAGCCCCTCGGCGGCGGTCAATAGCGTCAGCAGCCAGCGTTTCTCATCACTATTCAGTGTCGGTTTGGCGCGGTGGCCCTCAACCCGCTTCTGAATCCAGCGTTTTTGGCGGGTCGCTGTGATGTGCATATATTCTGAGCCGACGCTGCCGCCATACACCTCTTCCATGAACTTTATGATCTCACGCAGAGGCATGCGATCCGGAGCATAGAGTGAACCGGTGTTGAATACCGTATCCATGTCTGCCGGCACCAGGCGGTGGAATACAGGATCCAGGTCGGGTACCCGCTCGGGTGCTCTCAGCTGTAGAGGATCAAGGTTGGCATGTTGGTGTCCACGTACTCTCCAGGCGTTGATCAGGCGCAGGACAACCGCCTGTTTCTCCGCTGCAGCCGGTGGCATGCGCTGTGCGGCGCTGTGGGTGGGGCTGCGATGCTCTCTTGCCAAACGGGCAAATCCGGCCCTGATTGGGCCATGGGCGACTTCCGGTGCATCATTGGCAGATTCCCTGAGAATATCCTCAAAGCGCCTGCGCCAGGCACTGTCCACGCTGGCTGGATCCTGCAGGAAACGCTCATAGAGATCTTCAATAAAAGCGGCGTTGCCTCCAGAGAGGGCGGATGTCGTGCGTAACAACTCCAGGAGTTCGCTCATATTGGATACTTAACCTGTTTCAGCAGAAGGCGATAGGCGGATACTAGCATAGATATCCCTCTTTTAAAGCCTGTTTGAATATATTAGTACGATAGTCCAAAAAATATTATCATTTTTTCCATTGGTGCAGATTTCATCTCAGATAAAATCCTTTTTTTATTCCTGATTACCTTTGAAACTCAGCCGGAAATGAACGCAAATAAACGCGAATATGGCTCTAAAATGTAACTATTCCGCATATCATCGGATATCGCGCTTATTGTCGACTACTTGCTCCAGGAATCGCATAAATTCATCCATGAAGCTTACTTTGGCATCCCTGCCAAAAATATTCCTTCCGCAAGTAGTCAACAATAAGCGCTCAGTGCCAAATTTGAGGCCCAGGTGAATAGTGACTCTAAAATTACCCTTCATACGCGTTGATTTGCGGCCAATAATGACGGATCTTCTTCTAGCATTGGCTCAACCTCAGGGGTAATCAGGTTTTTATTTGATCAGCACGAATGTTAGGTCATTACTCCGGCCCCTCTTGTTTCTGGGGTTTTTTTATCTTCCAGGAGATATAATCAACCAAAATCCAATAGGCACTGTCGTGTCTTAACGGTTCCACACACCGTAATCCTGTGGCACAGCTATTATAAAAACTATTTGGTAAAGTGAGAGATGGAAGAAAACGGGTCTGAAGGGAAAGGAAAACAGTTGCCTCATGTCAGCATCAGCTCACTCGAAGCGGATGTTGCCTATTTCGATGCCCGTCTTACCCTGCTGAAAGATGAGGGGGGAAGCAGCCATCACAGAGCACAATATCAGGCCTACCAGGGGTTGAAAGAGGTGCTCTCGGAGATGCTGGATAAATTACGGGATCTGCCGAGAGCAGATACCTGACAATTATGGCGCCCCACTCCCCGGCTCCGTAAGTGTGAAATATATCCCTGTCCCGGTCGGTCTGTAGTGCTGAAGGGTGTTGCGTTGCGAAAATGGCGCCCCCGACACGATTCGAACGTGTGACTTCACCCTTAGGAGGGGTGCGCTCTATCCAGCTGAGCTACGGGGGCGGAGAGGGATTGCTGAACCTGTGTGTCTTATTCAGCCGGTCGGGAGAATAACCGCAGAAATTCACGGGTTGAGACTTTGGGGCTCTCTTCATACGATGAAGCGAATTTCCCGGAAATTGCCTGCCGCTATTTTAGCATCTTATTCCGGTGAGTCAGCAAACCGGAGAGGATTTTTTTCACTTTTTGTCCAGAATAAATATGTTAGATACAGCACACCTACTGCTACCCACCAGTTTCCCTGCAATCAGCCGGGGGAGATTGCAGGTTTTGCAGGTTAATCTCGGTTACCTGTGTAATCAGACCTGCCAACACTGTCATGTCAATGCCGGGCCTTCGCGTACCGAGTTGATGGAGAGGTCGTCACTCGATCAGGTGCTTGCCTTTCTTGACAGCCAATCGATCTCAACCCTCGATCTGACCGGTGGCGCACCGGAGCTGAATCCCAATTTTCGATACTTTGTAGAGCAGGCGACCCGCCGCAACATCAACGTGATTGATCGCTGCAACCTGTCAGTTCTGGAAGAGCCTGGTCAGGAGGATCTGGCCGAATTTTTTGCAGAGATGGGAGTGGACGTGGTGGCGTCGCTGCCCTGCTATCTGCAGGAGAATGTCGATAATCAGCGGGGTAGGGGTGCCTATGATGCAAGTATGCATGGTCTGAAACGGCTCAACAAAATGGGCTACGGCCAGGATGAGAGTGGCCTGCTTTTAAATCTTGTCTACAATCCCCAGGGCCCCAGCCTACCGCCAGCCCAGTGCGGACTAGAGGCCAATTACAAGCGACGGCTGTGGGATGACCACCAGATCTATTTCAATCAACTCCTCACCATTACCAATATGCCGATCAGCCGATTTGGCAGCATGCTGCTCTCCCAGGGGGAGTTTGACGGTTATATCGAGCTATTAAAGACGTCGTTCAGCGATACCAACCTGCAAACGGTGATGTGCCGCAACCTTCTGAGTGTTGATTGGCAGGGTTATCTCTACGATTGCGATTTCAATCAGATGCTGAACCTGCCTCTAGCTGATGATCGCTGCCAGCGGCCACACATCTCGGATCTGATAGGGGAGGATCTCTCCGGCAGGCCGATCTGTATTGCCGAACACTGTTATGGCTGTACCGCCGGTCAGGGCAGCAGCTGTGGGGGTGCATTGAGCGAGTGATTGATCAGCCGATGCGGATATCACTGGTGATCCCAACTCTCAACGAAGGGGAGGGTATGCTGTCGCTTCTTCACTCTCTTCAGCCATTTCGTCAGTCGGGCCACGAAGTGATTCTGGTCGATGGCGACAGTGCTGATGATAGCCGTGACCTTGCCGCCCCCTGGGTGGACAGACTGATCGTTGTCGACAGAGGGCGCGCCCGACAGATGAATACAGGTGCAGCCGCAGCGAACGGTGATCTGCTCTGGTTTCTCCATGCAGACACAGTGTTTTCTGTCGGGGTGATGGATGCACTACAGCAGCTGCCACTCGCACCGTCACCTGTTTGGGGGCGTTTTGATATCCGCCTTTCCGGTCAACGCAAGATGTTGCGGGTGGTGGAGTTTATGATCAATCTGCGTTCCCGGTTGAGTGGTATTGCTACCGGTGATCAGGGTATTTTCGTCCATGCTGAACTATTTCGTGAGGTCGGTGGCTTTCCCGATATTCCACTGATGGAAGATGTTGCCCTGAGTAAGCGGCTCAAGGCCCTCTCCCCCCCACATTGCCTGGGGCAACATTTGGTAACCTCCAGCCGACGCTGGGAGCAGTACGGCATCTTCAGAACCATTCTGTTGATGTGGCGGTTGCGGCTTGCCTACGCACTGGGTGCCGATCCATCGCACCTTGCCCGGCTTTATCATTGATCCTCGGCTGATGCAGTTTCCCAACGCACGTATTGCACTTTTCGGCAAGGCGCCGGAAGCTGGGAAAGTAAAGACCCGCCTGCTGCCTGCGGTGAGTGCTGAGGAGGCCGCCGTTATCTATTCCGGGCTGTTGCAACAGACGGTGGCTAACCTGGCACGCGCCCGACTGGCCCCCATCGACTGCTGGTGCACACCGGATGTTACACACCCATTTTTTCAGAATCTGGTGGATGAGTTTGGTGTTAGCCTAAAACAGCAGAAGGGTGATGATCTGGGTCAGCGGATGAGAATGGCGGTGGCTAAGACATCAGCGGAGAGTGTGATTCTGATCGGTGGGGACTGCCCCGTGTTGGAACCGGATCATCTTAATCGAGCATTTTCCTGGTTACAGAGTGACTGCGACGCAGTGCTGGGTCCGGCAGAGGATGGAGGGTATGTGCTGCTGGGACTGAATCGTTGTGATGAATCTCTCTTTAACGACATTCCCTGGGGCGGTGAGCGGGTGCTCTCAATGACGAGGGAACGTCTGCAGCAACTGGATTGGCGTTGGCGGGAGTTGGAGGTGCTCTGGGATCTCGATCGCCCCCGGGATCTGGAGCGGTACAGAGCACAGCATTTGCGTACATAAGCACTCCTGATCACCCCCGAATTTCAGTCGGAAATAAACGCAAATATGGCGCTTATTTTACACTTCATTTGCGTTTATACGCGTTTATTTGCGGCCAATATCAACAACCCCCGCTATATCAACAGACCGGACATAGCCTGTGGCTGAGAAAACAGTGTCCCCTATTACCCATTCAAATGTTGGAATGTTAGAACCCCCTGCGGCTCCTGCCTTCGTCACACGGTTTGACTCCGACCTCTGAAGTTTGCGGTGGCAAAGACAGCTAACCCCGACATCATTAGAAAGACTGAAGCAGGCACGGGTACAGGAGTAGCAGAAGCAGTAACTAACACGGGTGTAATCTCAACATAAAAACCTGTTTCAAAACTGCCTTGAACAGGGCTATTAGCAGGAGGTATTGTTTCTCCATTAACTACATTAGGGAACATATCCAAATAACCCGAGAAATTATATAGGTCTATATTTGTAGACGAAAATGTATCCAGGTACATTAAATCACCAGGATTCGTTTCGGTATGATTCATGTTGAGATTGTGACCGAGTTCATGTGCAAGTAAGATGGGGTGGATGGATGCGGATTGAGAATTTAGCACTAAATCGTTACTATTTGTTGTAGCGCATCCACCAAAACTACCTGATATACCACCACAGTAAGTAACAGTATCGACAAAGAAAGCATTAACAGTTTTGACTGTCCCAAAATGATTACTCCAAAGAGAATACATTTCAGATTCACTATCAATGTCAAGAAAGTCTGGAGAAACAAATTCGACTGTTTGGTTAAAGCGGATATCTAATGAATAATCCTCGCCGTATGGTAAATACGTATAATCATTTATATATTGTTTTAATATGGGCTGACTGTAGACAGTATCCATATAACCCTCATCGTAAGTGACCGATGCCGCCTGAGATGTCGAACTGAGCGCTAATAATAGGCTCAATGCCAATAATGTTTTTTCCATTTAAAGCTCCCTGATTTAATCGCATGTGCAGGGAGAATAAAACATCTATTCAATAAAAGCTACATGTGCATGAATATGGCTGGGTACTGATCCTTTAACTCTTTAACTTATTTCTTTAGCTTCACCCAGGGCGCTGTGATGTTGCAATCACCGATGGGTCGACGCCTCACTGCCGGGGCGGGTCATGCGGCCGATGATGTTTCCCAGCTCACGCTTCTTACCCACATCCATGTGGGCAATCGACTCCGACCCCTGGTGATAATATTAATCCTTGCTCTTTGTGATGAGTGGTGGGGCGAATGTCAACGGAGACTTCTCCTGCTCTTTTATGTGTCGCGCTTCATCTCTCTCCAGATGAACAACCACGGTTTTGATCTCTTTCAGAGTCTCTTTATCCACCTTTTTGAAGCGGCAGCCAAGTCGGGTGACTCCGCGCCGTTTGTTTTTCGAAATGAAGCGCGTTTCTACGGAGAAAGTGATTGTTTTTTCTTTTGACAGAGGCAGGGTGCAGCCGGAGATAATCTCCCCCCGCTGGATGGTTGTCATACCCTGGAGAATGACACCCACACCATTTCTGCTGAGATCAAACAGGTGGCCATGCAGCAGCTGCTGCCCCTGCTGTTCGCGGTAGCCCTGAAACGGTATGCCGGACGAAGCAGGTGACACCCGGTGGTCAGAGCGGCGTTGCAGGTAGAAGAGGCGCTCCGGTATTATCACCATGTAAAAGGCGACACCGTCCTGGGTTCGCGACTCGGTCAGTTCAGTTTTAAAGCGAAGATCCACCCCTTCCATAAAGCCGCTGAGGTCAATCTCTCCATGCTCCAGCAGCAGATCATGACCACGACGAGGGGTCATCTCATCGAGCGCAACAAGATCATACTCATCATATACCCCCAGTACTGCAGTGGCGAAGCGTCCAGACTCTCCGGGGAAGCTGGTGGTCAGTAGCGTACCGGTATGCCTCGCCTGGTTGAGGAGGTGAATGATCTGATCCGGATCTGTGACGTAATGCCCGATGGAGGTGTTAGGGTCAGGCTGAGCATCCGGTTTACGGATCAGTTTTCGAAGTGCGTCGAACATGGTGTACTTGTACAGAGGTTATCTCGGACAGGCTCCTAGGCTCTGGCTAACGAGCGTGAGGTGGTGTCACTCTGCCTTCCTTTCGGATTATAGGTGTCACCGGCACTCTGGTTGCCGGTAAGAATATCAATGGTTTGCCTTATATGGCGGCTGCCGAGGGTGATGATGCCGCCGTTGATCTGGTTACTTTTATTCAGCTGAGCGGCCATCTCCATCAGTTGTCGCCACACCGCATAGGCTGCTTCGGCTTCAGGAAGTGAGCCGAGTAGGGTATCGACACTTTTGCGATCGCTATTAAGGCCAAGGCTGGCGAGGAAACCCTGACGATCTGCCAGGTGCCGGCCCATCTGCTCAATCAGCACCTTCTTGCGTTCGCTGATGGCGATAATCTGATCCGGATCACTCTCGGTAAGGGCCAGATGCTCCTGCTTCAGCACCGTAGAGAGGTTTTCCGTACACTGCAGTTCCATCGATAACAGGCGGAGAAGATGATTGATCTGTGTGGTGGTTATTGCCATCTGATTCATCCTTGCCGTTGCCGGCTGATAAGAGCGAAATTCCGCTCCTGGGTGAGGAGATTATCGGCCGCTTCGACTGGCTCAAATAGGTAGCTTCCGCCCGCGAGGGAGTGCTGAACATGTGAAACATGCTCCACATCGACAATTGGCATGGAGGCGATATGTTTTTCAAGTTCCTGCAGGCGCGTTGCGGTTCCGGTCAGGCTCACCCTGTCACCACCGCCCGCAGTTTCGCTGCGCTGGGACTCTGTTGAGGCATTCAGCCCCTCCGGTGCAGCAGCCCGGGCTTTGCTGCCGTTGCTGGCACCGCTCACCGATTTGCCTTTTACTCCGCCTACACGAACACTCATAGTACTGCCCTCTACCTGACCTCTCCCGCTAACTGTATCGGCCCAGGGAAAGGATATCTTTAGTTGTTCCTGTATCAATTCCACAACAGCATGGAAAGGTAACTATTCAGCTCACCCCTAAAATCCGCCATTTCTGCGTTACAAAATGATCATTTACACTTGTAAACTCACATTTTGTGCCTTGAACTGACGGATTTTAGGGGCAATCTGAACAGTTACGGCACAGTGCTGAATAGTTACATATGAAAGAGCGCTATAGAGTAACCTCTACCAGCCCTGCTTTCACCACAGTTGCCTCCAGTTTTCTGCTGGAGCTTTCGTTGAGAACCTTAATTCGCTCCCCGGTGACCCCGTCGCTTAATGCTTTGCCCTTCATTCGTACCTGAATCGATCCAACTTGAGCGATTATTGTGACCCGGTTGCCGCGTTTGACGGTTTTTATTGTAGTTAAGCGGGAGGGAGTCACCACATCACCCATGTGCATGGTGCGTCTCAGCTGTTTACCCACCACCAGTGCCCTGTCTTTGAAATAGCCGCTGTTGAGCTGAGCAATATTACGCTTCTCCATGATCAGATCATCGATTGTCAGCTGACGTTTTTTTGGCAGCTCTCCAGCGGCCACCACCACCTCTCTCATTAATGTGATGGTGACGGGCAGGTAAAGCATCCAGTCTTTGCCGTCACTGCAGCGGATGCCAACAGTTTTTCGTGCGGAGTTCTTTCGGTTGTTGGAGAAGAATGCTTCCAGTGGCAGGCTGCACGCGCGCAACTTCAGTCTTCTATCGAGGCGCCCTACGGAGACGGTTAAATCCCCATCGGTATTGCCCATCTGTCCCAGAACATAGGTCTCAACGGCCTTGCGGATGCTTTCATGGCTCTGAGTATCACCACCAAAAGCAGGGGAGTGGGTCAGTACCATAAGCGGTATTATCCACCACAGGCTTTTTAGCGACACTCGAATCTTTACAGTGTTGTTCATCTCTGTGTTGAGCCTTGTTATTAACGTTATGAAATTAAATGCAAATAATGTGCCTTACCGTAAAGTGATCGCCTGTTCAGAAACATGGTACATCGAGATGACTGGATCGGATTACCGCATTGTTTTATTTGATTATAGCGCTAATATTAATGGGGGCGGTGTACGCCAATTGGTTGTTACAAAAATTTATCTTTTAGTACGGGAATCAGGAATCCTTAATGGATAGAGCGGTTATATCCGATGATGATTTCACTGCATTCCAGTGTTTTCTGGAGGCCGCCTCCGGCATTAGGCTGGCTGCCGGTAAAGAGTATCTTGTGCTTAGTCGTCTTGGCGGTCTTATGCGCCAGAAAGGGATAGCGACCATTAGTGAGTTGCTTGGTCACCTGGAATCGGGACGCCTTCCCGGGTTGCAGAGTGAGGTGATCGACGCCATGACCACCAACGAAACTTTCTGGTTTCGCGATCTATTCCACTATCAACTGCTGATCAACAAAATCCTTCCTGAGCATAAGGCGGGTGGTGGGCAGGGCCTCTCCATCTGGTCTGCAGCCTGCTCTTCGGGACAGGAACCCTATAACATCAGTATGATGGTGCAGGAGTACCACGCTATCCACGCGACCGGTGGGGGGCCGAACACACAGATTATCGCCTCTGATATCTCCCCCAAAATACTGGCTGAGGCAAAGCGGGGGATCTACTGCGGTATTGCCGCCGCCCGCGGCCTTACCGTCGATCAGCAGAGGCGTTACTTTGTTCCCAAGGGTGACTGCCTGGAGGTGCGGGCGGAGATAAGGGGGCGGGTCAGATTTGAAACGATGAACCTGCTGCAGGACTTCCAGCGACTGGGTAAGTTTGACATCATCTTCTGCCGAAATGTGCTGATCTACTTCTCCAGTGAGAGGAAGCGTTCGATTATTTCACGACTGGCCGCCTCACTGAAACCCAATGGATATCTCTTTCTTGGCTCTACCGAGTCTCTCTCTGCCTACAGTGATCGTTTTGCTATGGTCAAGGGTTTCGGTGGCATTGCCTACCGGATGCTGTAGTAGCCAATAGCGGAGAGCGGTTGCCGCAGCGGCGGTGCTGTTTTGCCGCTCTACTCTCCAGTTACTCCCTCGTTTTATGGTTCCCGGAGCACTCCCTGAGCGTACAGTCAGTTCACCGCGTGTCCTGAAAAGCCCTTGGCACGGACTTATTGAGAAGTCACACCCTGCTGCTTATCCGGTGATTCTCACAGCAAGTGCTTTTCGATGGTTCCTGTAGATTGGCACAAAGTCTGCTTTCTCTGAGATAGGTAACTCTTTAACAGAGGCGGATTGATGAAACTTGATGAGACCTTCGGCATCCATGAGCAGTCGCTGAAACTGCACGCCCGTCGGGCGGAGGTGCTGGCTGGCAACATCGCCAATGCGGATACGCCGGGCTATAAGTCCCGGGATTTTGATTTCCGCGAGGTACTCAACCAGCAGATGCCCCAGCCGACGCGGATGAAGACTACCCATAGCAGACACATTCAGATGGACAGCGGCGTGATGCCCGACAGCCATCTGAAGTACCGGATTCCCAATCAACCCAGTCTCGATGGCAACACGGTGGATAGCCAGTTGGAACATACGGCGTTTGCTGAAAATTCCCTGGAGTATCAGGCCAGCCTGCGCTTCGTCAGTGGTGCCATTAAGAAATTAAGACTTGCAATCAGGGGGCAGTAAACCATGTCGATGTTCAATATTTTTGATACCGCAGCTTCCGGAATGAGCGCTCAGTCGATGAGGCTCAACCTGGTCTCCAGTAATTTAGCCAACGTTGACAGTATTGGTAGCAGTACCGGTGAAACCTACCGTGCGAGGCACCCGGTGTTTGCTGCAATCCTCAATCAGGCTAATCCCGATGATCCGGCGGTTGGTGTCCAGGTGAAGGGTATTGTGGAGAGCCAGGCACCATTGAATATGGAGTTTGCACCAAATAATCCGATGGCCAATGAAGAGGGTTATATCTTCCGCCCCAATGTCAATGTTGTGGAGGAGATGGCCAACATGATCTCTGCTTCACGCACCTATCAGAGCAATGTAGAGGTGGTTAACGCCACCAAGCAATTGATGTCCGCCACCCTGAGAATGGGTGAGTAAGGAGACGACAGATGACAACTACCACTGCTACCGACGAACTGCTTACCAGTCTGGGTATTCAGCCATTTAAAGAGAAGGCGGCGATCCATGACCCTGAAGAACTGGGTATGGATACCTTTCTTGAACTGATGGTTACCCAATTGAACAATCAGGATCCATTCGAGCCGATGGATAACTCGCAGATGTTGACTCAGATGTCTCAGTTTGCATCGGTCAGCGGGCTGGACAAGTTGAATAAATCCTTTGCTGATCTCTCCTCCAGTATGACCTCGGATCAGGCTCTGCAGGCCGGTAGCCTGATTGGCAGAGAGGTACTGGTACCTACTGACACCGGTTATCTGCTCAGCGGCGGCACCGTTCGCGGCCAGGTTGAACTGGCTCATAGCGCCGAGGTGGTCGTTCGCATCAGTGATGTCACGGGTCAGATGGTGAGAGAGCTTAATATTGGTGACCACGAAGGGGGATCAGTGCAGTTCTCGTGGGATGGAATTACCGATAGTGGTGATTATGCCAATCCAGGCTATTACAACATTCAGGTGGAGGCTGGAGGGCGTGAGGGTACAGAAGCGCTTCAGGCTCAGCTGTTTGCGCCGGTGGAGAGTGTCACCATCGGTGGTACAGGTCAGGGGCTCACCCTGAACCTCGGTGGGCTAGGCCCCGTTGCTTTTGACCAGATTAGACAGATCAACTGAAGATAAAAGGAGCAAACCATGTCGTTCCAAGTTGCATTGAGTGGGCTCGCAGCAGCCCAGACAGACCTTGACGTAACCGGCAATAATATTGCTAACGTCGCCACTACCGGCTTTAAAGAGTCGCGGGCGGAGTTTAGTGATATCTATGCCACGTCGATTCAGGATTTGGGCACCCAGGCCTCAGGCCGTGGTGTCCGTGTTGCCAGGGTCTCCCAGCAGTTCAGCCAGGGGACGGTGGAGTTTACCTCCAATAACCTCGATCTGGCGGTCAACGGTGAAGGCTTTTTCGTTCTTGAAGATAGTGCCGGCAGCCGTTTTTACAGTCGTGCCGGGGCATTGAGTGTTGACCGTGAAGGTTACATTGTAAATCACGCTGCTCAACGGTTGCAGGCCTATCCGCCTATTACCGGTTCGGATGCTTTCGATACCGGTACCGTGGCTGATCTGCAGCTTAACCTTCAGCCCAGTGCGCCTTCGGCCTCCACCAGCATTACTGCCGGTGTCAATATCAACGCCTCAGATACGGCTCCAACCGTGGCGTTTGTCGCTGCAGCACCTACGGCCACAATGTACAACAGTGCCTCATCGATCACCGTGTACGACACCCTGGGGGATGCCCATACCGCCACCATGTATTTCCGCAAGACCGCGGCGAACACCTGGGATGTCTATCAGAGTGTCGACGGAGGTACTGCCGATGGTCCTGAGGAGGTTGTCTTTGATGCCTCGGGTGCCCTTGTTCCCGCCTCCAGTGGTACTGCCGGTATTGTTAGTTTCGGACCCTTCACCTTTACTAATGGAGCCTCCACAATGTCTCTGGGGGTGGATTTCAATACGGCCACCCAGTATGCCGGTGAGTTTGGTGTCAATGATCTCTCTCAGGATGGTTATACTTCAGGTCAGTTGAATGGTATCGATGTTGGTGATACGGGTGTGGTGTTCGCCCGTTTCACCAACGGGCGCTCCACCTCACTAGGTCAGGTGATGCTGGCTAAGTTCAATAACCCGAGTGGTATGGGTAAAGAGGGTGGTAATAACTGGACAGAAACCTTCGAGTCCGGTGATGCTCAGCTGGGTGAGGCGGGTACCTCCAGTTTCGGTAATATCCAGAGTGGCGCCCTTGAGTTGTCCAATGTTGATATCGCCACACAGTTGGTGAAGTTGATTGTGGCGCAACGTAACTTCCAGGCGAATGCCAAAGCAATTACTACCTCTGACCAGGTAACCCAGGCAGTCATCAATATCAGGTAAAAGAATATACCGGCCTGCTTCGACCTGATGAAATGGCTGTTTGAAGCAGGCCCGGTTTTCCAGCGAGGTGCATTATGGATCGTGTTATCTATGTTGCTATGAGCGGGGCCAAAGAGACCCTGTTGGCTCATGCAGCTAACAGCAACAATCTTGCCAATGCCAGCACCCCGGGCTTTGTTGCTGATCTGCAGCAGGCGCGCAGCGTGCCGGTGTTTGGTGATGGCATGCCAACACGGGTCTATGCCCTGACCGAACGTTCCGGTCTCGAATTTCAACGCGGTGCCCTGGTGCATACCGGCCGTGATCTCGATGTGGCGATGAACGGTGAAGGTTGGCTTTCAGTCCAGTCCCGCGATGGCAGCGAGGCCTATAGCCGCCGCGGCGATCTTAAAGTTGATATTAACGGCATGCTCACCACCGGCAACGGCTTGCCGGTTCTCGGCGATGGTGGGCCGATTGCTATCCCCCCGGCAGAAAGTCTCTTTATCGCATCAGACGGGACTATCTCCATCAAGCCTGTCGGTCAGGCCGCCAATGAATTGGCGGTGATTGACCGTATCAAGATGGTTAATCCTCCTCTGGATCAGCTGGATAAAGGGGCGGATGGCCTGCTCAGGTTGCGTAGTGGTGAGACTGCGGATGCAGACGCAGCGGTAGAGCTGGTTACCGGCGCCATCGAGAGCAGCAACGTCAATATCGTTGATTCGATGGTCGATATGATCGAACTCTCCAGGCGCTACGAACTACAGATAAAGGTGATGTCGAGGTCGGAAAAGATGGAAGAAGCCTCCACCAGTATCCTGAAAATTGGCTGATGGCAGGCTTTATGCAAGATATTAACTAGAAGTAAACAGACTTAACAAAGGAAGGTGGATTATGTATCCCGCACTCTGGATCGCAAAAACAGGTCTTGATGCCCAGCAGACACGGATGGCGACCATCGCCAATAACCTCGCCAATGTGTCGACTACCGGTTTCAAGCGAGATCGTGCAGCATTTGAAGATCTTATCTATCAGAATGTTCGCCAAGTGGGTGCGCAATCCTCACAGGAGACCGAGCTTCCCTCCGGTCTGGCTATCGGTACCGGTGTACAGACGGTCTCAACCCAGAAGCTGTTTACACAGGGCAATGTGACACAGACCGGAAATTCTCTGGATCTTGCTGTCGAAGGACGGGGCTTTCTCCAGGTACTGCATCCCGATGGCTCTATTGTCTATACCCGTGATGGCTCATTCAACCTGAGCGCTGACGGACAGGTCGTTACCAATAACGGCTACGCATTGGAACCCGCAATCACCGTGCCGGAGAATACGCTCAGCATTACCGTAGGCTCTGATGGTGTGGTCTCTGCGCTGCTCGCTGGAGGTAGTGCGCCTACTCAGATAGGCACTATCGAGCTGGCTGATTTTATCAACCCAACGGGTCTTGCCGCAGCGGGTCAGAATCTCTACAGAGAGACGGGGGCCAGTGGTGCGGCAACGACAGCTACTCCTGGTACGGATGGACTCGGTACCATGATTCAGGGTTCGTTGGAAAGCTCCAACGTCAATGTGGTGGAAGAGATGGTCAATATGATTGAGACCCAGCGCGCCTATGAGATGAACTCCAAGGTGATCTCCACTACCGATGAGATGTTGGCCTACGTGAACAACCAGCTGTAATAGCAGGCGGATAACGGCATGAAACGGTTTCTCACACTCACTTTGTTAACACTGGCTGCGGTTAGCCTGGCAGGATGTAGCGATACTGTTCCAAAGAGAGATCCCGCTTATGCGCCTGTTCGTCCGGTTGTAACGCCTCCGGCACCACAGGGTAACGGTGCCATCTATCAGGCGGGTCATGAACACTCATGGTTTGAGAATACCCGCGCCCGTCGGGTGGGTGACATGCTGACCATCAAACTGGTTGAGCAGACCAACGCCTCCAAGAAAATGGCGACTAACGTGGATAAAACCAACGCCACCAGCATTAGCAACCCGACCATTCTGGGATCGACCCTGCAGTTTGATACGCCAAAAATACTGCCCCTTGCCAGCAACGCCAATAACAATCTGGGTTTCGATCTGGAATCGAGCAACGCATTTGCCGGTTCCGGTGACAGCTCTCAGAGTAATAACCTGAGTGGTGACCTGACAGTGACTGTGGTTGAACTGCTAGCCAATGGTTACCTGGTTGTACGCGGTGAGAAGCGTATCGGCATCAATCAGGGTAATGAGTATGTCAAGGTCTCCGGTGTTGTTCGCCCCGCCGATATCGACTCAACCAACACAGTGCTCTCAACCAAAATGGCCGACCCCACTTTTGTCTATGTGGGTGATGGTGCAGTGGCCGAGTCCAACTCGATCGGTTGGCTGGCCAGATTCTTTGTCAGTGCCCTGTTTCCCTTCTAGGTGACCGTGATGAAACACTCAACAGTTAAGCTATCAGGACAACATATGAACTTCAGTGCTGTCAGTGGCCGGATGGGTTTTTATCTCGCGCTGGTCGCCATGCTGTTTGCCGTGATGAGTCTGTTTTCAGCAGCCAGGGCGGAGCGGATCAAGGATCTTTCTTCCATCGCCGGTGTGCGTAGCAACCAGTTGATCGGTTATGGCCTGGTGGTTGGGCTCAGTGGTACGGGTGACAAAATGAACTCGGCACCCTATACCGAGCAGAGCTTGCGCAGCATGCTGACCCAACTGGGCGTGGTAGTACCTCCCGGCACCTCGATTAAACCGAAGAATGTGGCTGCCGTTACTCTTCATGCTGAATTGCCGGCATTTGCCCGTCCCGGTCAGAAAATTGATATCACCGCCTCATCTGTTGGCGATGCCAAGAGCTTGCGTGGTGGTACGTTATTGATGTCTCCCCTGAAGGGTGCCGACGGCAAGGTCTACGCCATTGCCCAGGGGAATCTGGTGGTGGGTGGACTGAGCGCGTCTGGTGTTGATGGGTCAAATATTACTATCAATATCCCCAGTGTCGGTCGTATCCCCGGGGGTGCTACGGTGGAGCGCAGTGTGCCGAATGCCTTCGCCCAGGGTAACTCACTTACGCTCTATCTTCATGAGGCTGACTTCACCACCGCCCAACGGGTTGTGGAATCGATCAATGAGTCTATCGGGCCGGGTGCTGCGGTTGCTGAAGATGCAACGGCTATTCGTGTCAACAGCCCCCGTGATCCCTCCCAGCGGGTCAGCTTTATCTCTCTGATTGAGAATCTACAGGTGAAACCGGGAGTTGCGCCAGCGCGGATTATTGTCAACTCCCGCACCGGCACGGTGGTCATCAGTAGCGCAGTACGGGTCAGCCCGGCGGCGGTCTCCCATGGCAGTCTCACCGTCACTATCAGCGAGAGTATTGATGTGTCGCAGCCCGGAGCCTTCTCCCAAGGTACCACTGTTGCATCACCTGCGTCGGATGTGGATGTCGCCGAGGGTGGTAGTCGGATGTTCCTTTTCAACCCCGGTGTGACACTGGATGAGGTGGTAAGGGCAGTCAATCAGGTGGGGGCTTCGCCATCTGATCTGGTGGCTATTCTTGAAGCGCTGAAGCAGGCGGGTGCGTTGAAGGCGGAGCTGGTGGTGATCTGATGAATATCGGTGATACCTCTGTCTATACCGACTTCCAGGGCCTTGGTGAGCTCAAGGCGATGGCATCCCGTGATGCAGAGGGGTCGCTGAAGAGGGTTGCCCGGCAGTTTGAATCCATGTTTATCCAGCAGATGCTGAAAACCATGCGTCAGGCAAGTCTGGGTGAGGGGCTGGTCGACAGTGATCAGAGCCTCTTTTACCGCGATATGTATGACCAGCAACTGTCGCTCAATCTGGCAGAGAGCGGTGGTATGGGGCTGGCGGATGTGATTATCCGCCAACTACAGGGTCAACACGGGGTAGAGGGACAAAGTGGGGCGGAGATACCGATCAGGCAGGTGACAGACTACGGTCGCAATGCGCCACATCTCAAAGTAGTGCCCCAGTTGGCGACAGTGGTTGGGGAAAAAGAGTCGATCCAGGCGGCACAGCCGGAAAAAGATCCGCTAGGTTGGAGTATTGATGATTTTGTTGAGCAGCTTATGCCCTGGGCAGATGAAGCGGCGGCGCTGATCGGTATTCAGCCTCAGGCACTGCTGGCCCAGGCGGCTCTGGAGACCGGTTGGGGCAAGCGCATGATGCGTGGTGCAGGCGATCAACCGGCCAATAATCTGTTTGGTATCAAGGCGGACCGGCGCTGGGATGGTGAACAGGTGAAGGTCTATACCCTGGAGTATCAGGAAGGAGTTGCTGTTAAGAGACGTGACAGCTTCAGAGCCTACGACAGCTATCGGGAGAGTTTTCTCGATTATGTGGAGTTTCTCCGTGGTAGTCCTCGCTACAGCAAGGCGCTGGAAGTAGCAGGCGATAGTCAACGCTACTTCTCCGAGTTGCAGCAGGCCGGTTATGCCACAGATCCAAAATATGCAAATAAAATCAGCAGCATAATGGCTGGTGATGAGTTGCAATCGGCACTTGCCAGGTTCAAGGCAAATGCTGGTGAGCCGCTATAGAGAGTAGATGGCCGGCACCGTTAGGGTGCTGTCCGTCGAGGAACTGGAAAGAATCATGGCTACTTTACTCGGTATTTCATCCTCTGGATTGCTTGCTTATCAACGAGCACTCAATACGGTTGGTCATAATGTCGCTAATGCCGATAATGAAGGCTACAGCCGTCAACGAGTTGACTTTGAGACCAGAGAACCCAGCTACAGCGGTAGCGGCTGGTCGGGTAACGGTGTTGATGTGGCCAGTGTGCAGCGCTATTACGATGATTTTATCGCTGCCCAGATCCGTGTCACCCAATCAATCACCTCGAAAGCAGAGACGCTTTCAGAGAATGCCAACCGCTTGGATGACTTGCTGGCCGATCCACTCGTAGGGCTGGATCCGGCAATGCAGAATTACTTCAACGCCATGCAGGCACTCTCTGATGATCCCGCATCGGCAGCAGCTCGTCAGGTGGTGTTGTCTGAGGCGCAGTCATTGGCTGACCGCTTCGCTTTCTTTGATCGCCAGTACAATGATATTCGTCGAGAGATCAACCAGAAACTCTCCGGCACCATGACGGATATCAACACACTTGCTGGTGCTATCGCCGAAATTAACCAGAAGATTATTGAGGCAACGCACACGGGTAACCGAACCCCTCCTAACGATCTGCTTGACCAACGTGAGGTCTTGCTTAAAGGGCTCGCGCAGCTGGTAGATATCCAGGTTTTTGAACAGGATGATGGTGCTTATAATGTCTCCATCGGTACGGGCCAGGGGCTGGTGATTGGCTCCCGGCAAGCCACCCTCGGTGTCTATGCTGACCCTGAAAACTCCAGATCTCCGGGAGTCGCATTTGTTACCAGCTTTAGCTCAGAGGATCTTACCGCCCAGATAACCGGGGGTGAACTGGGAGGGCTACTGGAGTTTCGTGAACAGTTTATCGACGATGGTCAGAATCAGCTGGGCCTGGTGGCGGTAGGTATGGTTGGCAGTATCAACGCACAGCACATTCAGGGTCTTGATCTTGAGGGGGCCATTGGAACCAATTTTTTCCAGCCACTCTCTATCAGCGGGGTTCGCAATACCGGCAATACCGGGACGGCGACGGTGAGTGCTACCTTCTCTTCGGACAACCTGGCGGATGTGACTGCATCTGATTACCGGTTGACCTACAACTCAGGTACCAGCTATACCCTGACCCGCCTCTCTGACGGTGTTACCGCTGCGGTTGATTCGGCACTGCCGGCGGTGACCGATGGTTTTACCCTCGCCATTACCGGTACCAGCGGGCTGGTGGCAGGTGACTCCTTCCTGATTCAGCCGGCCCGTGATGCCGGTGGTGATGTCGATCTGCTGATCAGTGACACCAATAAAATCGCTGCAGCGGGTGCGCTACGGGCCAATGAAGTGACCGATGCTAACGGCAACCCGGTGAATACCGGCTCTGCCGCGATTACTCAGGCGGTCACTACCAGTGCTACCGGTTTGCCCCTTGCGTCCTCCATTACCTTGACCTATTCGACCGATGCAGATGGTTCCGGCAATACCGGTTTTGTTATCACCGGAGGACCTGCGGCGCCGAATAACTATCTGCTCTACGATCCTGCTTCCGCTGACGTGTCTGGCAAGCCATTCCCTGATGCTACCAACCCAACCCAGTTTAGCGCCTACGGCGGCCTCACCTTCGATATCAGCGGCACCCCGGTTGTAGGCGACCAGTTTGTTATCAGCAGCAACAGCAGTGGTACCGCCGACAACCGCAATGCCCTGGCAATAGGCGGTATGGGGCGGGAACTGTTGATGAAGGGTGGCACCTCCACCATACAGGGCGTATTCGGACAGATGGTGGCCGATATCGGTGCCTTGGCGCGCCAGGCATCGACCAACTATGAAGCCCAGAAAGGGTTGTTGACGGTACAGGAGAACACTCTTGCCGGTATTTCCGGTGTTAATCTCGATGAAGAGGCGGCGAATCTGATGAAGTATCAGCAGGCGTATCAGGCATCTGCCCAGGTGGTGGCAGTGGCCGGTGTTATCTTTGATACCCTTATCGGCGCCTTCAGGGGGTAGTTATGTTAAGAGTTTCTACAGGTCAGATGTATCAGCAGGGGCTTGATGGCATACTCAATGTGCAGGCCAAGATGACCCGAACCCAGGAGCAAATCTCCACCGGACGGCGCATCCTGCGGCCATCGGACGACCCTTCAGGATCTACCCAGGCCCTTGAACTGAGCCGGGCGGTCAGTACTGTTGAGCAGTACCAGAAAAATGCCGACCGGGCGCAAAATCGCCTGGAGTTGGTAGATAATACGCTGGAAGGTATTACTACGTTACTTCAGCGGGTTAATGAACTGACTCTTCAAGGCAGCAGTGATACTTACTCAGGCGCACAGCGAGACATGATCGCAGTAGAAGTGCGGGATATACTGAGTAGTGTGCTCGATCTGGCTAATACCACTGATAGTGCTGGCGATCACCTCTTTTCCGGATTTCAGGGCAAGGTAAAACCTTTTGCTCTTTCCGCCGGTGTCTACGCTTTTAGCGGTGATATGGGACTGAGAGAGATTCGTATCTCTGCGGATAGAACGGTTGCTGACAGCGAGTCGGGTTTTCATACCTTTATGGATGTGCCGACAGCGGCTGGTGGTGTACGTGACCTCTTTACCACCATTGATCAGATAGCCACCGCGCTGGAGGCAGGCACCAGCCCCGGAACGCTGGTGGATGATATCCATAGCGCAATTAGCAGGATGGGTGAGGTACACGCCAGCGTGGGCTCAAAACAGAGCTCCATCGATGAGCAGAGAGATATCAATGAGGGATTTATTCTGACTCTCGAGACCAACCGCTCAAAGATTGAAGATGTGGATATAGCCGAAGCGATCACCAATTTCAACAAAGAGAAGGTTGCCCTGGAGGCGGCTCAGGCGAGTTTTTCGCAGATGCAGGGGTTGTTGCTGTTTAACTTTATTCGATGAATACGGCAGCTCTTTCTTATTGAAAATGTAGGATTTTTTCTGTCGTTTTCATCGGTTTTTAATTTTCCCCTCGCTTTTTCTTGTTTTTTTCTTGCTTTAACCTATTGATTTATCTCATGAAGCATAAAACCAACTTATTGCTGGTTTTTTCTAAAGATCACTGCGCCGTGGCCGCTACAATGGTTGGAAGCGGTAAATATCATCGAACACCATTGAAGATATATCCGCTAAATGCAAACACCCTGGAGCAGCATCCCGCCTGAAGAGGCGAACTTAAAGCGAGGCGCACAGGGTTCTTAAGAGGATGCCATCATGGCCGTCACAATCAACACTAACATTTTCTCACTCGCTGCACGGCGTAATATCAGTCGCTCACAAAACGATATGATGACTGCAGTACAGCGGCTCTCATCCGGTCTCCGTATCAACATGGCAAAAGACGATGCGGCCGGTCTGGCCATGGGTCAGTACTCCGAGATGCACGCGCGTGGAGCCGCCGTTGCCCAACAGACCTTGGGCGATGCCTACTCTCGTCTCCAGGTTCAGGATCAGACACTGCAGACCGCCAATCAGCTGTTACAGCGTATGCATGAATTGGCCATTCAGAAAGGAAGTGGTACCTATAATTCCACACAGCAGGGCTATATCGGTGAGGAGATGGCCTCTCTCAATACCGAGCTTGGTGTGCTTGCAGCTAGAGCCGAGTTTAATGGTGATGCTGCCTTTGGTAGCTTTGCAGCGGTCGCCAGCCCTACGGGTACCACCGTCTCTTTTGGTGAGGCTGCAGTCTCACTGGCACCAGGCGCGAGTGCTTCTGCCGCGGCTATCGAGACAGTCATTGATCTGGTTGGTGATTCGTTGGCAAAGATCGGTGGTGATGAAAGTGTCGCCGAGAAGGCGCTGACTACCGCGATGGCTATCGAAGAGGCTCAGTGGGCTGCCTATGGACGTACCATGGATGCTGATATTGCCCGCGAGACCGCAAGACTGACTAGCTCCCAGGTAGTACAGCAGGCGGGTATCGCTGCATTGGCACAGGCCAACACCATGCCACAACTGGCATTGGGACTGTTGGGTTAGATCGGGTAGCTCCGGATTAACATCCGGAGCTAAGACTAATTAAGGAGTAGCGAGGATAAAGTCATGGCAGTTGAGCTCATTAATCAAGCCAACATGCTTCCGGCTAATCGTACAAACTCGAGCCGTCCCGGTCAGACTGCGAATGTCTCCGAGGTTGAAAAAGTTGCAACGCTTGAAAAGGCAAAGGTGAGGTCACCCGTTGATCGGGCCAGTGCCGAGCCAGTCCCAGCAACAAAATCGGAAAAGGGTTCTGACAATACTGAGTCTCTAAGAAAGTTGGTTGCAGAGGCGAATGCATTAGTTCAGTCAACCCGGCGTAAGGTCCAATTCAGTGTCAGTGAAGAGACTGGCAGACCGGTGATCAGAGTTTACGATGCAGATTCACAGAAGCTTATCCGCCAATACCCCCCCGATGAGTTGATTGCATTGGTGGCGCGGATACATGATATGGTTGGTAAACCGGGAGCGGGCCTCATCCTCAGTGATGAAGCTTGATCTCCCATGGTGGTAAGGTTAAGTAGGCGAGCGTTGGAGGAGCTGGAAAGATGGCAATAGGACTTCCCGGCATAGGCTCCGGTATGGATCTGGCAAGTGTGATTGACCAGCTGATGGCAATCCGCCGCCGCCCACTTGATCGTAATCTTTCTCAGCAGACAGAGATCGATAGTCAAGTCAGTGCATACGGTACTGTCAAGAGTGCGGTCTCTTCATTTAAAACAGCGTTGAGTGAGTTGCGTTTTCCATCGGCATTTAATCCAGTTACTGCTGCCTCAAGCTCGACTACGGTTGCCACGGCCTCCGCCACGGGAGGAGTAGCCGCCTCCAGCTATGCATTGACCGTCACCAATATTGCCACTGCCCACAAGACGGCATCGACAGTTTATACCGACAGTGCCACTTCTATCGCCGGCACCGGTACCCTGACTCTGACGGTCGACAGTACCGCCTATAACATAACCGTGGACGGCTCCAATAATACGCTGGATGGGATCCGTGATGCCATCAACGATACCGCCGATCTTGATGTTACCGCTTCGGTAATTAATGAGGATGGTGGTTCACGCCTTATTCTTACCTCAGACAATACCGGTGAAGACAATGCAATCGCTATCACTTTTAGTGATGATGATGCAAATAATACAGACAATGCAGGTCTGTCAAAACTCTTCTATATCGACGCCGGTGATGACAGCACCGCCAAGGTGGTCACTACAGGTGTGGATGCCCAGATTACCCTGGATGGCTTTGCAGTGACCAGCGCCTCGAACAGTGTTACAAGTGCTGTCAGTGGCTTGACCATCGACCTGGTGGCTGCCGGTTCATCGATACTTACGGTCAGTCGTGACGATGCAGCCATCAAATCATCGATAGAGACTTTTGTTGAAAAGTACAATGCGCTGCAGACGGCCATAACCGGTGCCCGTGCAGGTGACCTTTCCGGTGACTCCAGCCTCAGTTTTATCCGCGGTGGTCTAAATAGCGTGCTGAATACAGCAGCCTCCGGCGTAGGTGAGTACAGCTCACTGGCAGCGATTGGCATATCCCGGGACCGTGATGGTGTGATGTCTATAGATAGCGCTATTTTTGATAGTGTATTATCGACCAACCATGAAGATGTGATGGCTCTGTTCACTGACAATACGGAGGGCTTTGCCGACCGGCTTTACAGCTACGCTGATGCTTTGTTGGGCTCTGATGGTACGATTGGCAGCCGTGAGGCGGGGCTGGCAGCACGTAAGAGTTATCTGCAGATAACTCAGTTACGGCTGGAGGATCAGTTGGACAGTTATGAGGCTCGCCTTGTGAAACAGTTTGCCCAACTTGATTCCACGGTGAGTAACCTGGACGGTTTAAATACCTACCTGACACATAATATGTCCGTGTCGACTCAGTAGCACTGTTTCTTTATTGTTTATCGGAAATTGACTTATGACGGGATATTCGGGTAAGAGGGGTTCTGCGAAAAAATACACGAGTGCTTCGGGTAGTGAGGCGAACTATGCCACACCCCATCGTCTTGTGCAGATGCTGATGGAGGGTGCTCTCGATAAAATTGCTATCGCCAAAGGCGCGATTGATCGTAAGGATATCCAGCTCCGCCACGATAATATTACCTGGGCAGTGTCGATCATTGATGCCCTTCGTTCCAGCCTTGATGCTGAAAAGGGTGGTGAGATAGCAGTGAACCTGGAAGCACTCTACCTGTATATGAATAAACGCTTGATCGAAGGCGGTACGGCCAATGATGTTGAAGCGCTGAATGAGGTAGCCTCCCTGCTTAATGAGATTAAGCAGGCATGGGACTCTATGCCTGCCTATATCCGTCATGCACCCGACATCCATGAGGCGGTTTCAGGTAGCGAGACGTAGTTGTATATGACTAACCCTATCAGTGACCTGCAAGAAGCGTTATCTCTCAGTGAGGTGATGTTGGCGGTGGCTGAAAAAGGTGACTGGGATGCACTGCGGGTGATGGATGAGAGTCGGCGCGGACTGGTTGAGGCTTGGGTAGAGCACGAAGGTGTATCAGCAGATCGCGAACAGGCGGATGTCATAATGAATGAGATGATCTCTCTCAACCAGCAGATAAAGCAGCTGGCCGTAGCGGCCAAGCAGCAACTGATGGATGAGTTTAAAGGGCTTCGTAAGAAGAGGGTGGGTGCCGACGCTTACAGCAAGTGCCCTTA
>JBEVXT010000351.1:31612-40650 GCA_040505955.1 Sedimenticola sp.
GTATTCAGACGAGAGCCCGGCAAGGGACTCGAATGCAAAAAGTGCATTCTCCAGATCCTCTGCTTCAATACAGATGCCGGCAATCCTCTTTAGTGTAGGCTCCAACACCCGGGGTTCACCAATGTCAAGAATCTGCTGGTAGTTGACGATGGCTTCACCACTTTGGCCTTCAAGCTCGGCAAGCATCCCGGTGGTGAACAGAATGTAGGGTTTCGCTTTTTCTTCAGGGTAGTTTGAGAGGATTCTCAGGAGGTATTTAAAACCAGCGACGTCCGCTGATTTGTACAGTAGCGTCACCCGGGGTATTACGTTATCAAGGTTTGCCAGCTTGCTGACAATGGAGAGGTGCCTTGTGCTTTCCTTGATCAACGAATCGTTAAAGAGCTGAACGAATGCCTGCAACTGTTGCTGGTTATCCGCAGCCAGATTCTCCAGTGTGCTTTTATGATGATTAATCCAGAGAGCAGCCCGCCCCGGCTGCTTGTCTGCCGCCCACTGTTTAAACAGCAGATCAAAATCCGGGGAGTCCTTCAACTCCTCCCGGCGGGCCATAGTTCTCTCCTCGGCACCCTGTAGGAGACTGTCGAATACCTCTGACACTTCTATAAAGTAGTGGAAATAGGCCTCCTTGCTCTTCATCCTCCGCTCGTCTCCCTCTTCACTCGCCTCGATGATGCTATGGGTTTCAGCAAAACGGCTCCACTGCATGGCGATGGCAGTTTTTGCAATGGGATGTTTATTGATTTTCTCCATCGTCTGCTGGGCTTGTTGCAATGCTTTCTCTAGCTGTTCAGGCTGTTGCTTAGCCTGATTTAGCACGCCTATGGCCCACTCTGCCTGGAGTTGTTGTTTATGGATTTCCCGTCTCCCTTTCTGTAGTTCATTGCTCAGGCGTTCCAGATAATCTGCCGGATTGAAGTCTGGATAGGTCTCAGTGATCTGCGCAAGGGGGGGCGTCTCCATTTTTACCAGGGGAACGGTCTCTATGGGGGCATGTTCGATATGCTCCAGTTTTACCGCCTTTGGTGAAGGGTTGAACAGATGAACACCCTGTTTTCGGCAGGTTTTTGCCTGCTGATCTAGGGCTTTTGCCGCCATGAAAAAATCATGAGTGGTATAGCCGATACTTCCATCGTAGGTGGTGACTTTATCCAGATTAAGGTGAATGGGGGGTGGTTTTTTCCGCTCATTGCTGCCGGGTGCGTGGCTGAAACCGTCCGGGCTGTGGCAGAGATCGACACCGAGGAGAATGATCCGGTTAGTCCCCAGCCAGGCGGCCAGAGAGATGGCTACATTGGTAACCGTGTTGCCGTCTGCCGTGATACTTCTGTAGTCGTTGACTTCGGCAGGCCAAGGGAGACGGTTGTCGATGACAGCCGCCATTCCACTCCACTGTCCAATCAAGCGGGGAGGGGAACTGGCGGTGTGAACAAAGAGCACATCGGGAAAGTGGTAGATGCCCTTGGCGGTGTCGAAGCCAAAGGCTTGGGCATCTGCATGAATCAATATATCAGGCTGAATATTTAATTTATGCAGTCGCAGGCTGATTTTCGATGCGGCGATGACCAGCAGGCTATCACGGTGCTGTTGCAGCCATGGGAGGCTCTCTTCCAATGAGGGCCCGCCGGCAAGGATGGCTACAGTTTTTCCCAAAAAGAGGTCTTTGAGAGATTCCGTAGAGACCGGGTTGTCGGGGGCGGCATTAATGATGTTGTTGATATGCTCCGTCAGGTTGAAAGTGCTGCAGAAGGAGGTGTAGATGGAAGACATGGTATCGGATAGCCAAGCCTCCAGATTGGCATATTGACCGATGTGATCATTGATTGCCGCAACAGATTGAAAGATCTCCATCTGATCTTTGAAAATATAGTGGCTGGCACCGAGGGTACCGATCTCATCGAGTCTCTTTTTCAGTTTTCCTGGTGGAATGACCTTAAACCGTGGATTTAGTTGCCTGGCCTTATCGCTGAGCTGTGGATAGATGGAGTCAGGCTCAATAAAAATATAGGTGGAACCGGCGGGAATACCGTTGCGTTCGATATATCCCGGCAGTAACAGGGAGTCTGAACCCACCACAAGGTAGAGGGTGTTCTGGTTGAACAGGGTATGGGTAAAGCGCTGCTTGAAGAGGTAGTCGGCTCCAAACTGATCAAAGTCGTCACGATTTACCTGATAGATAAAGCTGTCACCAAAGCGGTTGTTGGTAAACAGTGGTTTGCTCTTTTCATTCATTTAGAGTCCCTCTCTACCTTGGAAAGGTAGAATGTTGCAAGCTGGAGGTCATCGGCATCGTCCACATCGATGCTGTGCTGTTTGGCGATGAAGTAGGGTGTTAGCGGAGGGCTGTAGAAGCCACCGTGGGTGATGAACGCTTCTGTCGAGGTGATATAGATGGCGCCATCGCTCTGTACCAGCTCCGGCAACAGCTGTCTGGGAGAGCCGAGGGTCTTTTCATCGATCCAGGGCTTAAGATGACCATGATTGAGTTGGAAGGATTTCATCGGGTGTTTGTCTGGGCGCACTACGCTGACTACGCTTCCCCTGTACCTTTGCTTTTGAAAGAGGGCAATAGCATGGCGGATATCCTCGGCCGTGCGTAGTGGTGAGGTGGGTTGTAGAAGAACAAAGGCATCGTAGGTGCGACCCTCTGCGGCTACAGTCTGGAGTACGTGCTGTACCACATCATCACTGGTAGCGGTGGCTGTTGCCAATGTAGCCGGCCTGTTGATGATATCTACAGCATAGTTTTTGGCAATCTCACTCACTCTCTCGCAATCAGTGGTGACTACCAGATAGTCGATTGCCGGGCAGTTCTGCGCAGCCTCCAAGGTGTAGGCGATCAGCGGTTTACCTGCCAGGAGTGTGGTGTTCTTGTGGGGTATACCCCTTGAGCCGGCCCTGGCCGGAATGATGCCAAGAATGCTAGTCATTGAAACGCTTCTGCAGAGGAGTTTTCCATACGGCCGCCCCCTTGATTGCCTGTAGAAACAGCTCCTTGCTGTCGCCGGAGCCAAACTCTATGCTCTGCTGCACCTCTTCAAGCTCATTTGCCTGCTCCAGCCCCGCCAATATACTTTTCGTTTCATAACCTGTGTTGATCACTGATGGGCTCAGGGTGCGATTCATCTGACGACTGCCAACATTGACAGTGGCTTTGCCACAGAAGGGCAACTCTCTGATGCCTGCGCTTGAGTTACCCACCATCAGAGTGGCGCCTTTTATTAGGGAGAGGAAAAATTCAAAACGAATGGAGGGAAAGATTCTGAAATGGCTGTTCTCTTCAAGCCGTCCGTACTCATAAAATATGTGTTCTGATCCCGGGTCGTTGTTGGGGAGAATGACGACATAATTAAGTTTACTGGCAATAAGGGCGTCAACAAACCATCTGGCGTAGGTCGGGTACTCCTTCAACTCTGTCGTCACGGGATGAAAGAGCGCGATGGCATAGTCATCGAAGGTGATGTCATAGCGCGTTTTTGCCAATCTCAATGATGGCAGGTCAGGTGAGCGCAGCGAGTCGAGATCCGGTGAGCCGATGGTGTAAATCGAGTCGCTCATCTCACCCATTCGGATCAGGCGTTCCCGGCAGGTTTCATTGGCGACAAAATGGAGGTGGGAGAGTTTGGAGACAGCATGGCGAATCAGTTCATCAACCGTCCCTGAAAGCTCACCCCCTTCGATGTGTCCAACGCGTATGTTCTGCATGCTGCCGACGATTGCGGCAGCCAGTGCTTCGGCACGATCTCCGTGAACTAGGATCATATCCGGCCGATTTTCTGTAACGTAACGGGAGAGTCCTTGTATGGTATTGGCGATAATCATGTCTTGGGTATCACCCGGTACCTGATTCATAAACATGTGAGTGGTCGACATCACCGCCTGGGACTGGGGTCTGTTTTTCATCCGTGCGTTGATTACCTCACGGTAGGTGCCTCCATACCTTTCCATCATATGCATGCCGGTGACAAACAGCATGCAGTCAATATCATTGAGTTGATCGACAGCATCGATCAAAGGCTTCATTTTGCCGAAATCAGCACGTGTTCCTGTAATGAAAAGAATTCTTCTCACTCCATCTCCTCAGTGACATCTCTCCAGCAAAGATGGGTGTCTTCCACGAGATCACTATTGCTGTATTTTCCTTGTAAATCTTCATAGTGACTTGCAGGGATTTCACCGCAGCCGGGGCGCTTGACCCAAATATTCTCACGATTGAATTTTTCTCCCCGTGTTATTGGGCGCAGTGTGACGACTGTTGAAAAGGCAAAATCCATGGTCTGTTGCTCTTCAGCAAGCGCTACTTTATGCCCCCCCCTTTCCTGCCAGAGTATATGACTGCCGTGCATCAACTCACCTAACTCTGCACCATCCATAGAGCAAGCAATATCGGGGCCGGAATGCAGTTTACTATCAGTGAAGTGACGTTCAAGGATACTGGCTCCCAGTGCAACCGCACCCAGGCAGGCATAATTGTTGATAGTATGATCGGAAAGGCCGATGACCGCATTTTTGAACCGTTTCTGTAGTTTGGATAGAGCACCGAGCCTGACCAGTTGGGGAGGGGTTGGATAGATATTGGTACAGTGGAGTAGGGCATAGGGTGTCTGGTGCCTATCAAATATCTGTACAGCCTGTTCAATTGAATCAAGATCATTCATTCCAGTGCTGAGAATGACCGGTTTGCCATAGCCTGCTATATGCTCGATAAGAGGCGTATTGTTGCATTCGCCGGAACCAATTTTATAGGCGGGAACCCCCATGGATTCGAGTCTTTCTGCAGCAGCTCGTGAGAAGGGTGTGCTGATAAAAATAGCCCCCCGCCCGGTTATATGATCCATTAATTTCCGTTCATCAGCCTCGTTGAGAGCGCACTCAGATATGATTTCATAGATCGAACGGTCGGCATTGCCGGGAATAGCCAGTTTGGCTTCATGACTCATCTCATCATCAATGATATGCGTTTGGTGTTTGATGACTTCAGCACCGGCATCCATAGCTGAATCTGCAATGGCTATGGCTCTTTCCAGAGAGCCACCGTGGTTAATACCGATCTCCGCAATCACCAAAGGGGTATGGCAATAGCCGATTGACCGGTTTGCGATCTGAAATTCTGGCTCAAAATCCCGCATTTTTTGTACAAATTGCCTATGACAAGGATAGATATTTAATAGTATGGACTATTCTTCAAGACGCTGCAGTAGTCAAGGGAATTGGCCATGATGTGTTCAGGGATTCCTAAAGACATATTTGTAACTTTTTCATTCATAGTGACGATGATTTTTGTGCTCTATTTGATCACAAGGCACAATCCATTTTTTGGTCAGGGGTTTCTTAGTCTACGTGAGAGCATCCGTTGTCCATTGGTTTGGTACTGCATTGGCTGTTACAGGTAAATCGTTGGTGTCGAGACGGGGAAGAGTCAATAGATTATCTTTAGTGATGTCGGCAATACCGATATTGATGGTTAGACCGGCGACGCAGCCCCGTTTTTTTAGGAGGTTAAGCAGAGAGTGGTTATGCGCCCCATAGGGATAGCACATAATCCATCTTCGCGTATTGCTACCGATACTTTCCAGAAAGTTCATGGAGAGGTCGATCTCCCGCTTCTGGTCATCCTCAGATAGCGTGTTTAACCAATAATGACCATATCCATGGCTACCAATATACATACCGTTTTCTTTGAGACAGGCGATTTGCGCTCTACTCATGTATAGCTCTTGAGAGAAACCAGCTTCATCTTTGGTGACATATTTCTTAAATAGGCTGTTTGTGATTTTACAGCGTAATGTTTCCGGCAGTTTATATTGCAGCATCTGTTTGATGAGGGTCACTTCCTCAGGGTCATAGCGGTTCTTTTTGTACGGAGAATTTAAGTAATACTCATTTGAATTCAGATTATATTGTGAACGATATTTGTCTATGAGGGTGAACATGTCATGAACAACACCCAAATGGTCATGGGCACTGGAGAGGATAAAGTGGACTTTGTTAACATCGAGGACTTTTTTCTCATCAACACATTTTGCTGAGGGAAAGAACAAGCCTGGGAGATTTTGTTTTTCCAGAAGAGGGAACACCTGTTGAAAGTGGTCAATATACCCATCGTCAAAAGTAAGTAAAAGAGCGTTCTTTGGAAGAGAACCACCTGATTCAATGGCGTCCATCAGATTGTCTGCACTTATAACGGTGTAGTGCTTGTTGATGTATGACAACTGCTCCCTGAATTGTTCAGTTGATAATCCTTTTATATTTGGATATTCAGAGTTCTCCATATCCCTGACATAGTGATACATGATGATGGATATTTTCACGAAAATTCACCATTGCCACCATGTAGACTCTTATAGGTTTCGGCAGTCGGCCTGTCCAGATCTGCATCCTGCTTTGTTATATACAACTTGCTAATATCAGCCATATCTAAAAAATCATCCCTGCTCCAGTAGATCAATGATGTTGTCGGCGGATCTCTGAGTTCTATGGGATGAAATAGGTGTGGAAATTGAAAACAGTGATCATCATTTGTGGAAAACCAGCCATCAAAGATAAAATGACGATTGATTCTTGGTGAGGTACAGTAAAAATCAGCCAGATGTACCCCATTGTCACGACAAAAGGCGTTGATAAACGAGATCGCTGCCTGCATATCCAGTGGATCACCAAAACAATCCATTACGTGTAAAACTTTCAGGTTGTTGATGCCGGCCTCCACTCTCATACAAACAAAGGCTCCTCCTCCGGGCTCTGCATCTGAATAGACAATGTGTTGCTGGTATTTGAAGACTGGGTGTTTTGAAAATCGCCACTCAAGAAACTCTTTTGCTCTGCTGAAGTGATTGAACTGTTCAAGAGGGTTCGCCTGGCTTGCCTGAATGTCGGCATCAATGGAAGAGTTACAGATAAATGGTGTATGTTTCCCGGTTTTGGCCCATTCCCGGGTAAGTTTCCTGGCTAGCGGTGTGTACTGTGCATAATCTGAAATGGCATCGAAGTCGAATACCTTACAAAAGCGCGGTATTGACTTTGTGTAGCGGAATCCACTTCGCATATAGATCGGTAGTGCCTTATCTGTTATCCCCATGCCAATCAATACTTCATATTTTGATTGGATTTTCTTTAATATTTTTGCACCAATACCTTTACCTACATACTTCTCAGCGACGATCCATGTTGTCAGTTCGGCCCCATCACGTAGCGATCCATTGAGGAAAAATGGACGTCTGTTGAGGCCCATAACACCCTGTATTTCACCCGAAGAGTCATTAACAGCGACCATGCAGTGGTCATTTCCGCAATCAGATGGTGATTGTTTGAATTGCCACTGATAAAAAGAAGGTATTGAGAGTGCAATTTTTCTCGCCCAGTGATTCCGATAAAAATCACTGACAAGGTTGCTGTCAAGACCAAGTTCTTGAACATCTCCAATGACTGATGTCATCATGGCTCCTTGATTGTTGATGCAGGGATCTGTTTTCCGGTTTCAATCATTCTGAGCAGCAGACAATATCAGTGTAAAACCAAAGGACTTATCTCTATTCAGTTAGCCCAACAGGATCAATTATGCTGACTTTATGCAGTTAAGCAATAGCAGATCATGGTTGGGGATTTTGAAAAATGACAGGGGCTATAATCTGCCATAATGTGGTAGTCTACTAGTCTGTCATATTAATTTTTTTACTAGCCTGTTCCGGTATGTCGAAGAGTAAAGTTTTCAGTCTCACTGAACTGGCTGAAGTGGCCGATAATTTCCGTAGTGAAGGACGAACCATCGGCCTTTGCCACGGCACCTTTGACCTTCTCCACATTGGTCATATCCGTCATTTTCAGCAAGCTGCAGAGAGGGTAGATGCGTTGCTGGTCACTGTTACAGGTGATGATTATGTCAATAAAGGACCTGATCGCCCGGTATTCAGTGAGCAGTTGCGGGCGGAACATATTGCCGCCCTGAGCTGCATTGAGGCAGTAGCCGTCAATCAGGAAGCGACCAGCATCAATGTTCTGGAGCAGATCAAGCCGGATCTCTATATCAAGGGTGAGGAGTATAGAGACGAAGGTGGTGATGTTACCGGTAATATTCTACTCGAAAGAGAGGCGGTTGAACGCCATAGCGGCAAGTTACACTTTACCGGTGGTGTTACCTTCAGCTCCAGCCAACTGCTTAACTGTCACTTTGACACCCTGCCTGAAGAGGTCACCCTGTTTCTCCGTGAGTTGAGAGGGCGACTCTCCCCCGATGATGTCGTTGCCGCTCTCGATTCCCTCAACGATCTACGTGTGCTGGTGGTGGGTGAGTCGATTGTCGATGAGTACCACTATGTGGAAGGTCAGGGAAAACCGGGAAAGAACAGCATTATGGCCGTTCGCTTCCGTGAGCAGGAACGCTTTGCCGGTGGCGCCATCGCCGTTGCCAACCATATCGCCTCTTTTGCCGGTCGGGTGACGCTGGCATCGGCGCTGGGTGAGCATGACCGCCACGAAGAGTTTATTCGATCAAAGCTTCAACCGAATGTTGATGTCGAGTTCTACACCTTGCCGGGTGGTCCCACACTGCGCAAACGCCGCTATCTGCAAGAGCATGATGAGAAACTCTTTGAGGTCTACTTCTCATCTGACACCCTGTTTGGCGGTGATGAAGAGCAGCGCTTCTGTCGCTGGCTCGAAGCGTACGCGGCGGGTTATGACCTGGTGGTGGTTCCCGATTATGGCAACGGCCTTATCTCAAGTGACATGGTAGATAAGCTCACCGACCATGCAAGATTTCTTGCGGTGAATACCCAGATCAACAGCGCCAACCGCGGCTACCACTTTATCACCCGTTACGCTCACGCCGATTTTGTCGCGCTCAATGAACCCGAACTGCGCATGGCCTTTCATGACCGCCACAGCGACCTGGAGGCGCTGGCACACAAGGCACTGAAGCAGCTCTCCGCCTCTCATCTGGCAGTCACCCGGGGTAGTGAAGGCCTGCTGTTTATCGACCAGAAAGGGACGGCACTGAAGATACCCGCCCTCTCTACCAAAGTGCTCGACAGGATTGGTGC
>JBEVXT010000352.1:0-14359 GCA_040505955.1 Sedimenticola sp.
TGCCCAAGGTCAAGGTCAAATTACTTAGAAATTTCGGTTACAATTTTGGATTTTTTTTTTTTTCTAATTTGTTTTAGTTAGAGTCAAAGCGGTATCAGGGAGCATCAGTCGGTTTTATTTGAGTTTGTTTCTCAACAATTATTTGTCCTATGTCAACGATTCTTGGCCACAACATCCACGTTGGATCATGGACAACAAGCCACCCACCCATGGATGACCGTGACCTACTTTTTCTGCTTGAATGACTGTCATTTCAGTCTAAAATCTTGGTAAAATTTCAGTTAATTTCTCAACAATCATAGGTCCTATGTCACTGATACTTCGTTGCAAATGTTGAACATCCATCTTGGGTCATTGACAACAACACACCCATCCACCAAGATATGTGCTTGTGACCTACTTTCTATGCTTGAATGACACAAATTTATCCGACATTGTCTGGATGGGTGTATATTGCGACCTTCGGCACTGCTTGTTGAAATATTTAAATTTGAAGTTGGGAACGTTTTATCCACCCGATGTATGGTCTTTTCACAGGCTACACAGAGCAGTTCCTGTCAGGAGTGATTGCTGGACAAGAAGATGAAGTTATGTCAAAAGTCCAGCGTTACCATGTCACTGATAATGACCTAGCCACACTTGAAGGTGATGCATGGCTGAACGACAAGGTTTGTATTTTGATACGTACCAAAACATTAAATGAACCCCCTTCATCCCCCACCCTCGACAGGTTATTTGGTTTGCAGTCGGCTCTAGCCACTTGCAGATGGTGGCGGGAATATACATTGTACTGACATCGTTGACTTCAAACCCTACGTCAAGACGTTCGCGTTTTGGCTAACTAAATGTACGAGGGGGGATCAATAAATGTGTGGACTTTTCTTATATCTTTTTTATTTGACTAGCTATGAGCGCATACTTTTGATATAACATGTATGTGCATATTATGATTCAGAGTATAGCGTGTAACTGAAGTAAGTTTATCACAAGCAGTTTCCATGGCAATCGATAAACCCGTAGGAAGCGTATGCGGGGCACTGCCTATTTTAGCACCAATGTGTTCTATTCAAGTGGTTGCTACATCTGCAATTACAACACGAATTGAAAATAAATTATATCAGTAGTCGCCTTATATAATGTGCGTTTGTACCATCTTGTATAAAGTACTTAAATGACGTCGTATTTATGACGTCACCGTAAGACATTTGTTTGGAAAATTTACAAATCGCGGAGAACTTGGAATGTGACGTCTGGACAAACAGCATTGGAGAAACGTGTTGAATGTTGCTGTTTTAATAGTTTTGCAATTTTATTGGCTATGCACTGAGACAGGAGGTAATATCATATTGGAAATTACATTTGTGTAGTTTTATTTCAGATTATTTATACTTTTATCCAAAATTGTCATAAAAATGGTTACCAAATGACGGCAAGTTGTGAAAATAATAGTAGACACCACACCTTCAGTTACTGATTTAAAATGAAATTGCCGACTTACGAATATGTATAAATATTGATAACTGCAATCTTAAGCATGTATGCATTACTGAGATATGGATACACCGCCTGCAATTTATACATTAGCCAACTTCATATCACATCTTCAGGCATAAATCTCATTCTGACGTCGTTTTGCAGACGATGACGTCGCAATTTTGCCCCGCGGTACTGGCATGTCATGTAGGGAAATGCATGACATTTCATCAATTTTAAAGCTATCTGGCTGTAATTTTCAACATCTATGGCGGATACCTAGCTGTTGAAGAAAATCACAACACCTTTGGCAATATACAGAAAATAAAAAAGTTACTTCAAAAGTCCACGAATTTATTGATCTCCCCTCGTACACTGGTACTCGACTTCTGCTCACCCTGCTTCAAGCTATTCATGATACTTGGAACCATTATGTCATGTGATGGCATACAAATCACATGACTGCTAAATTTAGTAACAGATGGGTAATAGTCAAAACTATCATCCGGCTGATAGTTTTGACACCCGGCTGATAGTTTTGACTATCCCACAGGCACTTGAAAATCAAAGGAAATAGTCAAAAATGTCTAATATCAATTCATATAGGGAGTTGGGTAATAATACAAATTAACCGGACACATCAAAGAAACTAACAGTCAATGGAATCCATGGTGTTAAATTAAAATGTGATATTAATAAGTACTAGAAAAAAACCTGACCACAAACATGACAAACCAATTTAATACTACCGGCTCCACTAATCACAATACGGGTCCATTGCCCATTACCGAGTTCATTTCCCAGCGTCTGATGCACTAGGAATGCTGTCAACGACATACAATGTCAGAATGTGACATGCAACATGTTTTGTTCATTTACTTTTGACACAAATCGCTTGAGGATTGCTCAAGTTATTACCAAACAAAATGGTTTCCTTACTTTTGGGACAGCCAGTACGAGTAGTTTTATAAAACCAGGACAACACATAAAATTATGTCTTTCAGATTATTATGGCATACTTCATGTTATTGAAGTCGATCAACACAGCAGCACATGCGGTGGAAACCTACTTTTTCCAAGATCTAAAGAACAACAAACCAGTGAAGAAATGGTTGCCCAGGTCCAACTACAATTTACTTCTTATACCAGTCCATGAAAACTACCATTGGAGTTTATGTGTAAGTACAAGGACTAATTAGTCACAGGCCATAAACTATATACATAATACAAATATATAAAGAAATGAATTCTGCCATTTTCTGTCAATTCTTACTAGTGTAATTCTGATTCTGCATTTAACTCCATCGTTATAGATTTGAATTTGTCTTGTAAATATAGCCCCCGTACTACGAAGCTTCATCAGAAGACTTCGGTGCTCCTAGTGAGAGGAGGTCAATACAGAGACAAGCAGATTTACCCATGCCCTGTTACATGTGATTAATTAAAAATAGCATCTCACTTGAGTGATAATCAACAATTCTATTTTATATATAAATGGCCATAAGTGAGGAATCAAAATGAAAATCCCATATACTTGCATATATTTATAACTTTTCTAAATAAGTTGCTGCTCTGCAGATCCTCGACACATTTGGATGAAATAATGTTGTAACAGGCATAGATTTGTGTGAAACCTGATGGTTTGGTTTCTAAGATAACCTAAGTAGTTTCGAAGATACACATGTTTGAATTTGGTGTACATATTTTTCTTCCGTTTTTCAGTAACTTTAACATTGGCGTCTATGGGAAATGCATTTCCCACAAAATTGCCTACATTTTAAAGTGTTACATCTTTTAAACAAAATAATGTATCAAGCCTTCAAAATTGAATGTGAAACAGACATCATTTGACTATAAAATTATAAATCATTGTCGAACTGTTTACTCGGAACAAAATAATAACTAAAGTAGGAAATACATGTAAGTCTATGGGATTTTCATGTTTTATTACTCACTTATGGCCACTTACTGTACATGTATACTATTAGTATAAGCAAGTAGGTGAGTGTGATTTAGAGCAATATTTCGGGAGTTTAAAGCCTCTAGGTCACAAGTAATCTGTAAACTTATTATTGTGTAAAATTAAAGTCCCCAAATATGTATTCATTCCATGTGTTTCAGTCGTTTACTGTGGTTGCCTCATATATTAATTTCTTAATTTATAACAATAATTTATGGAGTCACGACCGTCTGACACCGCTGCTAATATGTTTTTTATAGGTTGTAGATACATCGACACACACTGTAAAGTGGTACGACTCCATGGTAACCAACATACGCAATAAAGACTTGGAACTGATTCGGTAAGTCCAAATCACAGTAATGATATCTAAAGTCCAAGAACAATATCATTTTTCATTGCTTCATGACAAATTTACAGTGCATGTATATGTTCTCCATGGACTATCACCCTCATAGTCCTGAATATATAAGTACGATATGACATGTATTTTATATATGCTGGTTCCAAAAGGAAACGCAACAAAACAAATTGACTGCATGGATTATAGATTAGTGTATTATTGCTTCTAAAAATGTATTGTTATGTGTATGTATGTATTTATTTATTAAAGTGCAACCTGCATATTCAACATACATGTACATTATTCAGATATACAATGTGTTAACATGTAAATATAAATAAGTATTGTTATATCTGCGACATATAATGCTTTCAAACAGTCTGACTGAAGCTTATATATTTAAGGGTGGGAATTGGCTCGGTGGCCTTCCATACCCGGTGTTCAAACAGTAATTTCAGACACAATTTTTAGGGTAGTGTCTAAAGGCAGTCCTCCACAATGCGGCGGTTCGTGCGTGCGTCCATGCGTCCGTTCAAATTGTTCGTGTCGGTGCTGTATCTCATTACCTGCTGGAGGGATTTTTAAATAACTTGGTACAAATGTTCACCATATCGAGACAATGTGCAGAGCGAGACTTCCAGACACGTCGGTTCAAGGTCAAGGTCATATTTAGAGGTCAAATGTGGACATTATTCAAAGGTCAAATGGACATTATTTTCTGCCTGCTCTGTATCTCCTTACTTGCTGGACGGATTTTGAAATAACTCGACACAAATGTTCAACATACAATGTACGACAGACGAGCACGAATTCCAGCCACATCGCTTCAAGGTCAAGTGGACATTATTTAAAGGTCATAATTAGAGGTCAAAGTCAAATGGACATTACTTTGTGTCCGCTTTCTTTCTCCATACCTGCTGGAGGCATTTTGAAATAACTTGGGACAAATGTTCGCCATATCGAGACGACCTGCAGAGCAAAACTTCCAGCCACGTCGCTTCAAGGTCAAACTTGGAGGTCAAATGTTCAAGTGGACGTTATTCAAAGGTCAAATGGATATTATACTTACCTGCTGAAGGGATTTTGAAATAACTTGGCACAAATGTTCAGCATATCGAGACGATGTGCTGAGCTCGACTTCAGCCATATCGGTTTAAGGTCAAGGTTATACGTGGAGGTCAAATGAACATTATTTTATGTCCGCTCTGTGCATTCTTACCTGCTGCATGCATTTTCAAATAACTTGGCACAAACGTCATATTTGGAGGTAAAAAATGTGGCCTTACCACGCTTACTTAGGGTGCCAGCGTGGGTATTTGTGTGCCAACAGGTCGCATTTCTAGTGTTTTTTTTGTAAAAGATTGTCACAGTCGAAGATGCAAACGTCACATAAATGACAGCAATGCTGAATGACCTCCGCGGATCTTAAACTGAAACCATGCCCAATGATTATAGATTTGGCATATTTATAAAACACTGTCATTCTTATGTGACCCTGACGTGGCCTGGTTTAACGTCATATGGGCGTTATGATGACACATCTGAAGAATAAGGTAGCAACCAAATGAAGCATAAGGTGTGTTTGCTTATTATTTTTTATAACCCCTTATACCCTATATTCATTCTACTTCATGACACAATGTAATAAAACTTCCAACCAACGATCATTTACAACATTTAGCCACATTCTAGTTCATTGTGTTGTAGGTCCTTTGCTGAGGAACAGATACATGAACCAGTGAGCAACACAAAATGGATTGTGGAAAGTTTAGAGGTTTGTCATTAATACATTATTGCAAACCCTGAATCTCCTCCATATTATATCATGTGACACACTTTGGGGAGAATAACCCAAATGCCTTATTACCCGTGCAGATTAAGATCTGTACATGCATCTGCACAGTCGGATCAAGGTTTACTTTGTCATATCTCATTGAAATACTTGCGATGTTTCTAATGAACAATATGGCCTGTGTCAAATAAGGTGTGACATCAAAAAAGTCCAAAAAATAAAATTCTTTGAATTATTTTAACACTCGCGTAACGCTGCCCATTCCTAGTCATTGTTGATGTCAGAGCCATGCTGTTGTACAACTAAGATGCAAACGCTAAACATGTATGAAACATGACAGACCCTCTTCAGAACGCACTGATGTGCAGTGTGGGGTATCATGAGTATCATTCAAAATGGGATTATAGTTTCAACCGGCCTACATTCAGATGAGCCTTTGTAATTATTTGCATAATAGGCGCTGATCGGTGTCCTCACTGTTTGATACTGCATGTGGCAGGTGTCTTGTAGGATAAACATAATAGAGTACTTGTCGGAAGACTTTAGAAAAGTATATATACGAGGGGAGATCCAGAAGTTTTTAGACTGTGGCTATAAAATCGCAAGAAAACATGTGACGATGCTCAAACTTTGCAGTACATCTGTTGAATATATTTCCAATACATCTGGAAAAAATCATGCATGTTTAACAAACGGTTACAAAGTTACCACAATATCAACAACAACATGTATCGCGGTGCGCCGCACTGTCGCGTAACGTCAATGACGCTTGTATACCACCTACATGTAAACACCAGCGCGCGTCTCAAGGCTTCTTCTCCGAGGCTGCCTCCATCATTTAGAGTGACTCCGTAGCCGGTTTACCAAGTTTGTAGCAAAAGTGTAATACAGCTCGCTGAGAATTTGTGTCCGAAAACGACATTTTGTTCAACACCATGCATTTTCGAAAGCCACCATTTGCCGTTATCAAAAGCACTGACGTCTTTTGTTTTTCACTTCTTCAACGTAACCTTGCATTGACGTCACATCATTTTTATTACATTAAATTGCGCACTTTTTCCCCAATTGTTATTAGCCGTTAAAAAAACTGATTAATAATTACATATTGTACTATTTTGGCGTTCGGCGGGTTGCTGTATGTTATGTCATAAGCAATATCTTGACACTTACAGTCAATAGCTCACTGAAAGTTTGCACGGACGTTCGAAAATGGACGTACAATAAATATACATTCATCTTTTATGACAATGACGTCTAGATTAGAAACTATGGACACAGTCTCATTACTTTTGGATCATCCCTCGTATAAGGAATAAAACCAACCTTTGTTGCGCTCATTTGGGTATTCAATAGTTAACACATTTGGGCAGCTTCATTTTTTCTGGAAGCCTTCGGCTCTCCACATAAATTTAATCATCACAAATGTGTTGCATTCCCCAATGAACGCAACACTGGTTGATTTTACACTCCTGATCAGCACATACATTGGGGGCTGATGCACAAAATTCATCTGCACCGTAAGTCTGTGATTGCCTTTAGAGGTTGCATGTGACACGTTCCTTTATAGCACCGACACATCATTCTAAAATGCATCCATACCCCTACCGCTTATCCATTCACCTATGTGACAAGGTCACAAACAGAAAATTAGTGTAGTTTCTTGGGCACTAGTTTCACTGTAAATCTATATTTTCTCTTTCCGTTCGTGTAGTGCCATAACCTCCTTGGAGGAGTGCGGGATCAGATGTAGGTCTTTTTCCGAATATAGTAATATAAAAGTACATGTATACTCAAATGAGCAACATAGGGCCATGATGACACGTTTGTTTTGTTTTGCATGACTTATCCACTACCTTCTATTGTCATTTCATGAAGGACCTGCCTCAACAAGCCAACAACCGCGACTGTGGGGTCTTCATGCTGCAGTTTGCCAGATGTGTGGTGAACAACAAAACAGCCTTGTTCTCCCAGGTATGTACACCGCTCAAAGTATGTAAAGCAGCAGACAATACAGCCAATGTCTACATCAAGACGACACACTAACTCTGGCAGACCATGTATCTCATGCTTGCTGAACAATAAATTGTTGTCAAACAATCAGAATGCTAAATTTTATTTTGGGACAACACCAGACTCTAGTGTATGGACGACACCAAACCCGCATACAAAGATTTAGTGCGGAAGATCATGTTCGTCGTTTTCATTGACGTCATTGGTGTTGTCCTGTGCCAGGCAGTCCCGGTCGGCAGAACAGTAACTGGCCACTACTACTAAAATGTAACATATTATGCACAACATAATTATTCTTATTTTCCTATTATAAACTGTTGGAAACTAGACATAAGACATGTGCAAGACATTTGAACATGTTCATGTACTAAAACGAGACCTACGAGCAGCGAGAGAGAGAGCAGCGCCAGACACCACGACAATGTAGGATCGCATATATCGATATCAACACGGATGACACTAGCAGACCAGAATTGAAATCCTGCAGCATCCATCATACTCCCAGGACCTTGTCCCGTGCGCTTTTGCATGTTCTCGTCAATTAAACCTGACCAGCGTGGAAACCAAGTCGATGATGTCCCCGACCTTCCAGTTGTTGTCAGGGAGTACCTGCGCAACATTTCGACTACAACAGACGTTTTTATGCCCCCTTTTTTTTTTGCAAAAAAGGGGGGCATATTGCGTTGCTCTTGAAGTTCCGTCTGTCTGTCTGTCTGTCTGTCTGTCTGTCTGTCCGTCCGTCCTTCCGGCTGTCCGTGTACACTTTGGAATGCCAAGTTTGTGTAATCAACTCCTCCCACAGTTTTCAAGCAATCAATCTGAAACTTACCACACATCTTCTACACATATCGAAGATGTGCACCTCCCCTTTTCACGCCGAAAAAATAATTGTTGACAAAAATATCGCCTTTCTTAGCCATTTTTTAACAATTTTCTGTGTATTACAGTGCTAAGTTTGTGTAATCAACTCCTCCCACACCTTTCAACCAATGAATCTGAAACTTCACACATGCATTCTACACATATTGAAGATGTGCACCTCCCCTTTTCATGCCGAAAAAATATTTTTTTGACAAAAATATCGCCTTTCTAACTTAGCCATTTTTTAACACTTTTCTGTGTGTTAGAGTGCTAAGTTTCTGTAATCAACTCCTCCCACAGCTTTCAACCAATGGATCTGAAACTTCACACATGCATTCTACATATATTGAAGATGTGCACCTCCCCTTTTCATGCCGACAAAATAATTTTTGATTAAAATATGGCCTTTCTAACTTAGCCATTTTTTCACACTTTCCTGTGTATTAGAGTGCTAAGTTTGTGTAATCAACTCCTCTCACAGTTTTCAACCTATCGATCTGAAACTCCACACATGCATTCTACCCATATTGAAGATATGCACCTCCCCTTTTCATGCCGAAAAATATTTTTTGACAAAAATATCGCCTTTCTAACACTTTCTAGCCATTTTTTAACACTTTTCTGTGTTTTTTACAGCAAACCATATGGTTCAGACATGGATTTTACGGGGGCATATTCCCGTGTTTTACAAAACACAATTTCTAGTTAATCTTAGATTGATCAGTGGGAAACTGTGTTAGATGTTCGGGCGAGTATTTGCAGACACTTTGAGGCATGTATTGTGAAGTGAATGTAAATAGCAAAATAACACAAAATAACATAGACTTATGACGGTAAATTGACGTTGCCCCGCTCAACGTGACATGACGTTACCATAGCGACGCTCATTGTGACGTTCTACTGTGAAACACTCAGAAACATATCGCATTTGATATATGACATGTGCGTGAACATTTTTCCTAAGTACCGTCACTGTATTTACTAACCAATATAATGTCCCGTTTCTTTTTGAACACCCCTCGTATGAGGCAAGACATTGATGGGAAAAGTTACACATTTTGGATTTCTATGCAGTTTGTTGTTGTTTTCATGTTCTTTTTCACGTTTCTGCATGAGATAACATTACATATACTATGTATCAATAAATAATACTTAATACTTAACAACAACACTAAGTATGAAACCTATATTCGGTATAGAAGTATGATGAAAATGCTATTTGATGTTACAGAAACACATGCCCATGTTGAGGAGATATATGATGATGGAGGTGATGGCTGCAACGTTACTACCTGTCCAAGAAGTGTGGGAAGAAAACTCATAAACAAATTGTATGTGCTACAGTATTCGGTGGTGAAAGTATTGTGAGATGATTAAATGACAGTGACTGGAGAAATGGGGCTTATGGCATCTGTGACCAATCGAGCTCTTGATCAGCTAGCACACTCGTGTATCCTCATAAGGACAGGTACTGTTTGTTCAAATCAGGATGGATGCTTCACTGACAAAATGACGAACAGTGCAGACCCTGATCAGACTGCGCTGATGCGCAGGCTGATCTGGGTCTACACTGGTCACATAGGCCATTAGCCCCATTTCTCCAGTCACAGCCACATTTTAGTAACTACCAGTGTGTGGCTTTCGGCAATCGCATGAACTTGAAAAAGGTAGAATATCTGCTAACATTATCTTGTTACTTACGTATACTTACTTATGTATATGTATAAGTTAGATCATGCATTCGAGTTGGTTAACAGTGCATGGGGGAGATTTAGGGGGCAGGTTTCTGCCCGTTTAAATCTCTCCCACACACAGTTAACCAACTGTATTCAACAAGAATGTATGGTGTAACTAATTTATTACATGGCACGATTGGCACCAGTAAAAAAACAAGCATTATTTATGATTAGCATAAAAACAGTTTGTATGTTGCAGAGTTTACCTATTATACAAAAAATTACAAGCTAGTACTGGTGCACCCTTCCAGACATACACATTGTCCCTTCCAGCAATTGTTACTAACATTATGAATGTGGGATTGTAGTGTGTTACTACCCATTGAATTTTTAGCATCTGCTAATTGTATTTTTCCACAATGTGGCTGGCAAATAGGAGATTGTTGTGCAAATGTTAGCTTTAAATGATAGTTTCCGATGGGTTACACACATAAAACAACACTTGATACTAGTTGCACCTTCTATCACAGAGGGGCACGCTTCCAAAATGCCATTTTGACATGTTCGTTACTGTCGCATTTTAGAAAGACTAAAATTCACTTGTCAATAGTTTTCATTTTATGTGACAGGGAATAATTATGTTTTGTCTGGTTTTCTGTTATAACCACATGGAATGACCGAAATAATAGCAAAATTCTTGCAACAATAACGAATCTTCACTTTTTATGCTAATTTTAATGGTAAAAAAATGCTATTTAAATGCCTACATTTTGGGATCAAAATAAATATATTGTCGAACTTGTAAAACTGTTTCGGAAAACTTGCGCATTTGCATGAATCCAAAATGGCCGCCAAAGTTGATTATTTTTTTTGTAGTTTTCTATTTTGCCATATTATTGAATATTGAGTGTAGATGATACATTTCATTTATTTATACATCTCAAATCAAGTTTATGATCAGAATAAGTACATTAGCGAACTCATAAACCTATTTTGGAAACAAATAGGCATTTGCATAATTCCAAGATGGCCGCCAAATTAGATTATTTTTTTACATTTTGTCATATTATTCAGCGCAGATGATATATATCATTTATGTAAACGTCTAGAAAGGAGTTTGTGATCAGAATAAATATATTTGCAAACTCTTAACCCTATTTTGAAAAAAAAAGCATTTGCATAAATCCAAGATGGGCTCCATTCGAATATTGTTTTACATTTTAGCCATCATATGACATATTTATGCTTCTATCGTCTAAATGCTAATATCATACACCATTTCAAAGCTGATCATCGCTCATTCAGTGATGGGGAGCTGAGTGGTGTTGAAGTCATTGCTCACCGGAAATTCAATATGGTTGCCAAAAATTGTATATAAATTCAATTAGGATGAACCCCCTGTGGTGTGGGGGTGGATCAGCTGCGTCTGATCCCAGGAAAGAATAAACCACAGTATATCCTGCTTCTCGTAAAAGGCGAGTAAAATGATTTTAACGATGGGATTCCTTATCTCGGAATCTTTTGTATCCTATTCTACTCTCAGGTACAGTTTTAGCTTTTTTGTATGTGAGAGTTGAATCGGGTTATGCCCCTTATAGTAGTAAGATTTGTCCTAATCCTATTACTTTTAGGGGAAGGGGTTAAATGACTGGTGTGTTATGGCCTGGCATCAACTATGGTTATTTTAATGTCAGAGCTGAATATATATGTATCTCGATGTAAATATACTCAGTTCAGACTTTTAGATTTACCCCCGCCATACAGGTGAATACGGGATTCGAACCTGTTGACCCGTCTGTGTATGGCCTTAGCTGTTGAACGGACGTAAAACCCCACGCAAATCAAATCAATTAGGATGACATTTAACATACTTAAAATTCGATAATCGTCATTATGCATGTTGCACATTGATACATGCATATATCTTGGTTGCTAAGTTAATCAGTTAATTGAATATGCCCACTAACTCATTATGGAAGTATATATAAGAGATCTACCCCTATGTAGTCGCAAAAGACATTCGCATCTCCACTAAATATGCATTTGTGTCAACAAAACACCTATTCATATGACCTCCAAATATATGGTTCTCAAACATACGTCTAGTTTCAAAACACATGCTTTTTTCCACTTCAAGTAATTCCTAATGACATATTTAATGGTGAATGGGATATGTTTGGACATGATACTACTCGTTTAAGCCTGCTTCCACAATGGATCTGTGTAATACTAACTTTCGAAAAATACCACTTTGATAACACTTTGACATAAGTTATTTTATCACACAGTAACTAAAATAGATAATTAAACCATGGAACTGGTTTTGTCGGCTAATGGTTTCGGCCGAGTACTGGTATTTTTACTATGTGAAAATTGGAAGTTAAATATTTCCTTACATCCAACAATGACAGAGTGTCATCATGCAGATATGTAATGTACACCTACCAAAGATACAGTGGCCAAAAAATCTCACCCAGGAGTACTCCAAAACTAGGTTGCTCTGGCTGCCGACTACCTTTTGATCAGAAACTACATTTTAGCAGTTTAAATAGATGATCTGCATCATCTGCACACGGTTAAATGACCGAATATGAATAAAACAAAATCTGGCGGCCATCTTGGATTGATACTGATACAAATAGAAATTGTCCAATTTGATTAAAGACCGTGACACTTAAATACTTGGGGCAAATACACACTCAACTTAGCCCCACCAACAGAAATAGAAATCACTGTCCCAGTAGATTTTTTATGCCCCACCAACGTATTGGATGTGGCATTTAGGATTACCCTTGTCCGTCCGTCCGTCGCGAAAACTTAACAATTTGCAATAACTCCACTATTCTTCATCCGATCTTCACGATACTTCGCAGCTACAGTGATATCCATCACAGAAGTCACCCATGCAAAAACGGGGCCGTCGCCCAAGGTCACTCCGTTAGAAAAATAGATTATTATAAGAAAACTTAACATTTTACTGACAAAGTGGCGGGTGGGGCATTCGTGTTCCTCTGAACACATTTTCTAGTTTATAACAAGGCTTACTTTTTTAGCGCTCTTGTTTCATGTGCCCATCATAGATCTGTCCATAACAGTTGTGCTAAAGTAACAGAATATCATATTATGTCATGACTGTGTCCAGTGTTACATGTGAGTGCCTGCTAAGATTCCCTTCTTACTTACGCTTGTTACATGTATGTAGTTTTGAACATGTAAGTGTATTGGTCACTTGTTTATGTATATTGTTATTAATATGTGCAGTCTATTCATGGAAATGATGATATTGATACTTGACCTCTTTTGAACATTCACTTTCAACATGTCTTTTGTTGTCACCTTTTAGCTCACCTGAGCCGAAGGCTCAAGTGAGTTATTAGAGAGGTTGCTATTTATTATGTGTATGTATACGTCTAGCCAATATAATACATACAATAATTATGTCCTGTTATGTCCAGTTCACCAATAATTGATGGTATCAGTGAAGGAAGGGAGACAACTAGTATATGGATTCATTGGCTACGTGTAGACGTACACGTATTAAATCACAACCTCTCTATTGTTGCCTCTTTTCGTCACTGTCTATATTGTCCGTCCACATTTTCAATAATCTTCTCCCCAAAAGATAGGCAGACAGTGACAGTTGACCCGTCTGTATATGACCTTGCTGTTGAACGGACGTTAAACCCTACACAAATACAAATACGTCATCCAAGATGGCCGCCGAAAGATCAAATGTTCAATATTATACATGTGTACAAATATAAATGTATATGGCTGCCGTGATAAATCGGTCAGGTCAAATTCCTTAAAACTCTTTTAACGATCCACCAATTTCGACGAAACGTAGGCATTATCAACCACCAATGCTCTTTCAAATTTGTTAAAACTGCGACCATTTGGTCGAACTTGGACACGTACTGGACACATTTCGTGGTGCGCAATTTTCTAATGAGGAATGTGCATTTATCACATTGACATTGCACATGAGTCAAGCTGGTAGTGTGTTTTGCTGAGACAATTGCTGCAGACTAAATAGTTCACCCTATAGTCCGGTGGCACGGGCCGAGCACCTTGCAATGTTTCCTTACAAGCTATTCTTGGCATTTTTTGATAGTTTGTAGCGTCAGAATGAAATTTTGCCTGGTTGGCCACTTTTTAACGGCATGGGTTTTTAAGAATCCAAGATGGCCACCAAGATGGCCGCCGCAAAAATACCAACCTACCGGTATCTTCAGGACTCCTAT
>JBEVXT010000353.1:0-8513 GCA_040505955.1 Sedimenticola sp.
CTGTTCTCTTGTTTTTGTAAATTCAGGATCAAATATTTAAAGGTCTTTTGGCGAAACAGTGAAATATCTGAAATAATGCCGTATATTAGAGCGCGCTAATATGACTCGCTTATTAGGTTGGTATACAATACCAAGCTTTTTCCACCTCATGTCGCCTAATCCTTAATTTTGAAAAAGCGTAGAGAAGATACTCGTGAAGGCTGTGCAGCTGGTGCGCTAAAAAGAGCACCTGATTCAGTAGACTTACTAATCGTGACACCTGGACCAACCCAGTTATCATCACCAAGCGTAACATTGTTTGCTACAGCAGTATTTACGCCAAGAAAACACCTTTCTCCAATATCACAGAAGCCCGAGACAACCACATGAGATGACACAAAACAGTTATCTCGAATTATAGAATGATGACCAATATGATTTCCACTCCATAACACTACGTTATCACCGACTTTTACGAAAGGCTGAAGAGTATATCTTCAAATATAAAACAATGCTCTCCTATCTCGACATTGCGCCAGACAAAAGCCTTAGGACTCACATACGATGCCAAAGCATACCCTTTTCCCTTAACAATTGATGCCAACCTGATCCTCAACCTATTAAGCTGGGTGTAAGTAATCGCCACAAATACATCATGATTACTTGGTAGATAATTCTGCTCAATCGTTTCAAGTTCAACAACAGGAATTCCATGTAGCTCAGCTACCTTTAGATAGGAAGATTCGACTGCAAACGCTACCACCTCATATTTAGTATCTGCATCGAAATACTCGAATGCAATCTCAGCAAATGCAGAGTCGCCAACAATAATCAACTTTCTATTTCTCATCAATCACGGCCTCCTAATTAAAATATCTTCCCTACGATTTGCCATTGGTAAATCACTTGCTTGTGGGACAACCCATGCATGAAACCCTTGAGCACGCGCTCTGGAAAGAAGTGCGAACACGACAGAGTCATCCATCTGCGCCAGCTCAAGTTGATTAAAGCTCACATTAGGCAATTCGTCACTACCTGTATAGTCACGATGACATTGAATGCCGGCAGCGCTTGAAAAAAAACGTTTACGCATTGTTATATTTGGAACATCCCCAAAAAGAATCATCCCCCCATCTGCCAATAAAGATAGAGAACGATCCAAGAAGTCCCAAAGATTACTTTCAACATATGCATACTGAATAACACTATAAGCTATAATAACATCAATTTTATTAGCATATTTCTCAAACAACCTGGGCGTATCCGGATAACGACCTGTCCATTTTTCAACATGATCTCCATCTGGCAATAGCGCAAGCATTTCAGCACTATCAACAAACAACAAACAACAAACAACAAACAACTCATTATCATGCTGACGACACAAATCCATCAGCATTACTGGCAATTCGCTGCAACCGGGGCCAATTTCAAGAACTCTTTTATTGGTAGAATTCAACGCAGGCAGCTTAGTGCAGATATCTAAGAAAATAGCTTCTTCTTTTCCCTCTCGATACTCATCAGGAAAACCAACCTTTTCATGCCGACTAAGATCATTATCGGCCGCAAGCTCTCTAAAATCATCAAAAGTAAGATTCGAAAATTCATTTACCTCTTTCACAAGAACGCTCCTAAGTAAAGAATCCACTCGCAGAGCGGGTGTTTTTGGACAACCCTATATACAGGATATTAATCGTCCCAAATGTATTCGCAGTATATTTCGCATTCGCAAAAACATACTTGGTATACGGCATTTAAAGAAGCTATTACTTAACAACCACCGGCCAAAGCCAGTTTATGGCTCAACCTCAAAATTCAGGTTCTCTTTCTCCTCAAAATGATGCGATAAGTGCCCTATTTCGCAGGCTTGCCATCCCTGTCGCACCGAAACAGGTAAACTTGCACTATGCGTCACTCACTTCCTATGGCTTCCTTCAGACCCTACCGTTACCAGTACCGCCCTTGCCAATCAGATTGTCTTCCCCTCGGCCGAGGTGACGCCTGCGTTCCGCAAGCTGCGGTTTGCCAGCTACGCTAGGCAAACGAACAAACCACTAAAAAGCCAGTTAGGTAGCGTTGCACTTATTGGTTGAATTCAGGGGCTCCAGCTTTCCAGAAAGAAACCACGATGGTAACCAAAGACGGTTGATCCAATAATAATGACATCATGTATGGCTGTGGCGATCGCTTTTATCAATAGCCTCGGTTGCTGATCAGTTGCCGCAAGTATTCTCCATAACCACTCTTTTCAAGCGGTTTTGCAATGGTTAGCAGCTGTTCTGTGGTGATCCACTGATTACGCCATGATATCTCTTCCGGGCAAGCAATCTTCAGACCTTGCCTTTTCTCCATCACATGCACAAATTGACCTGCTTCCAGCAAGGACTCATGGGTTCCTGTATCGAGCCACGCCATGCCGCGCCCCATCACTTCTACTTCCAACTTTCCTTGTTCCAGATAGTGTTGATTTACTGTGGTGATCTCGAGCTCACCCCGGTCAGATGGCTTAACCTGTTTGGCAATTTCTACCACATTATTGTCGTAGAAGTAGAGACCAGTCACTGCATAGATCGATTTTGGTTGATCGGGCTTCTCCTCGATAGAGACTACTATCTCATTCTCATCAAATTCAACAACGCCGTATCGCTCAGGGTCCTGTACCGGATAGGCAAACACACTTGCACCCTCTGTCTTTGTTGCTGACTTTACGAGTGTTTTCGGCAGCTCATGCCCAAAAAAGAGGTTATCACCAAGAATCAAAGCACATGGCTGGTTACCTATGAACTCTTCAGCAATGAGAAAAGCCTGGGCAAGTCCATCGGGGCTTGATTGCACAGCATACTCGAGATTCATACCCCACTGCCGACCATCCCCCAAAAGCTGCTCAAAACGAGGCGTATCTTGTGGGGTAGAGATGATCAAGATATCTTGTATTTGCGCCAGCATGAGTGTACTAAGCGGGTAGTAGATCATCGGCTTGTCATAGACTGGCAGTAGCTGTTTGGAAACTGCCTGAGTGGCCGGATAAAGCCGAGTACCTGAACCACCCGCTAATATGATCCCCTTCATTTGTTGTCACCCAACCCCAAACGTTCACCTTGGTAACTTCCGTCCTGTACTCGCTTCCACCAAGTTTCGTTATCGAGATACCACTCTACGGTCTTTCGAATTCCAGTCTCGAAGGTCTCTTCTGGTACCCAGCTGAGGTTATTGTCGATCTTAGAGGCATCTATGGCATAGCGAACATCATGACCTGGGCGGTCTGTCACAAAGGTGATGAGTTCTTTGTATTGGCTGATCCCATCTGGATGACTGGGAACCAATTCATCGAGAATGGCGCAGAGGGTTTTCACCACCTCAATATTGCTTTTTTCGTTGTGGCCGCCGATGTTATAGGTTTCACCACCCTTACCCTCTAGCACCACTTTGACCAGCGCCTTGGCGTGGTCTTCTACATAGAGCCAATCGCGAATTTGATTTCCTTTACCGTAAACAGGGATTGATTTGCCACTGATGGCATTGAGGATGACCAGGGGAATTAGTTTTTCCGGGAACTGAAACGGGCCATAGTTGTTAGAACAGTTGGTGATCACAACCGGCAGATTGTAGGTGCGATTCCATGCTCGCACCAAGTGATCAGAGCTGGCTTTTGATGCGGAATAGGGTGAACTGGGTGCGTAGGGTGTATCTTCCGTGAAGAGGTCGCCTGTGCCTTCGAGGTCTCCATAGACTTCATCGGTTGAGATGTGGTGAAAGCGGAAATTCTGTTTTTTCTCTTCTGGTAGGTCTGACCAGAACGCTTTTGCCACATCCAGCATAACATAGGTGCCTACGATGTTGGTCTGGATAAATTCAGCAGGGCCATCAATAGAGCGATCCACATGGGATTCTGCCGCCAAGTGCATGATCTTGTCGGGCTGGTGTTGATCAAATACCCGTTTGATGGCTTCTCTCTCACAGACATCGACCTGTTCGAATGTGTACAGCGGTGTGCCTGTCACAGATTCAAGGGATTCGAGATTGCCTGCGTAGGTGAGTTTGTCAACATTGACCACTTCGTGACCGAGGTCGTGGATCAGGTGGCGAATGACAGCCGTACCGATGAAGCCGGCTCCGCCGGTTACAAGAAATTTCATTCCGAAAGCGCCTCTACATACCAATCCATTGCCTCATCAAGCCCTGCTGCAATCTTATGGCTGGGCATATAGCCGATGAGAGTTTGTGCCTTGCTGATATCTGCTTGAGAGTGGCGTACATCTCCTGCTCGAAAATCCCGATAGGTTGGCTTTTTGTTCTGCAACCCATCTACCCTTTCAATGAGTCTTTCTTTGATCATTTCGTAGAGTTGATTAAGACTTGTTCTGTCATTGAGCGCCACATTGTAAACCTGATTGGTTGCTTCTTCGTTTTCTGTTGTCGCTGCCAGCAGATTCATTTGAATAGTGTTTTCGATGTAGCAGAAGTCTCGGCTTGTTTCTCCATCACCATTAATAAAGACATCTTCGCCTTTGATGATGCGGTTACCCATTTTGGGATAACTGCCGCATAGGCACCATTTGGGTCTTGGCGTTTACCGAAGATATTGAAGTAGCGCAGGCCAATGGTGTTAAAGCCGTATGTTCTGGCAAAGACGGTTGCGTAGAGTTCGTTGACCAGCTTCGTGACTGCGTAGGGACTGAGTGGGTTGCCGATTTTGTCTTCGACCTTTGGCAGATCTGGGTGGTCGCCATAGGTTGAACTGGATGCTGCGTAAACGAAGCGTTTCACCTTTGCATCTCTACCTGCAACTAACATATTCAGGAAACCATCAATATTGGCTTTATTGGTACGAATAGGATCCTCGATTGACCTTGGTACAGAGCCTAGCGCCGTTTGGTGCAGAACATAATCGACATTCTTGCAGGCCTGATGACAGGTTTCAAGATCTCGAATATCGCCTTCGATGAAGGTAAAGTTGTCAGTTGCTAGTTCGCAATTTTCAGCTTCAAGTTGTTCAGCGGCGTCTTCTATGGCCTGATCGATGTTGTGTTGGTAGCCTGTTTCAAAGTTGTCCAGGCCGATAACCTTTTGGTTGAGGATCAGGAGTTTTTCTAAAAGATTAGAACCGATGAAACCAGCTACACCTGTGATAAGCCAAGTACATTGGTTTAATTTCAGATGCTCCTGAAGTTCTTCGTATTTTGTCATCATAATCTTCCGTCAGCCTCATCTGCGTTCAGGATATACTTGATGTCGTATAAAACATGGTTCTCTCGCCCCAGTTTTCTGAGCGATTCTGCTCCCATCGCTTTGAACTCGCTGTGGGCAACCGTAAGGATGATGGCATCGTAGTTTCCATCTGCTGGCGCATCAATCGGTATTATGCCGTATTCGTGTTGCGCCTCTTCTTTATCTACCCACGGGTCATAGACATCAATATTACAATTAAAGCTCTGAAAATCTTCGATCAAATCAACGACACGCGTGTTTCTCAGATCTGGGCAGTTTTCCTTGAAGGTCAGCCCCATAATGAGGATATTGGCATCAACAATATGGATGCGCTTTTTGGTCATCAGCTTTGCAACCTGATCTGCCACATAACTGCCCATATTGTCATTCAGGCGGCGTCCGGCAAGAATCATCACTGGGTGATATCCCACTTCAGTCGCTTTGTGTGTGAGGTAGTATGGGTCTACTCCGATGCAGTGTCCTCCGACAAGGCCAGGACGGAACGGGAGAAAGTTCCATTTTGTTCCTGCCGCCTTGAGTACTTCCTCTGTATCAATATTGAGCCTGTTGAAGATTAGTGCAAGTTCATAGATCAGGGCGATATTGACATCCCTCTGGGTGTTCTCGATCACCTTTGCCGCATCCGCCACCTTGATGCTGCTGGCTTTATGGGTACCCGCAGTGATGATGGTTTGATAGAGCGCATCCACTTTGTCTGCTATCTCTGGTGTTGATCCAGAGGTCACTTTTTTAATAGTCGTGATGCGGTGCTCTTTATCGCCTGGATTGATTCGTTCGGGTGAATATCCCAGAAAAAACCCTTCTGTTACCATGGAATCCCCGGATGAACACGGAAGATTACTATGCAAATATTTTAGACCTGACTGTTTTTCAAGAATAGGGGCGCAGACCTCTTCGGTTGCACCTGGGTAGACGGTAGATTCGTAGATGACGATATCACTATCATTCAGCAACTTGCCTATGGTTTCGCTGGCCTTGATCAGTGGGGTTAAGTCGGGGCGCTTATGGCTATCAATAGGCGTGGGAACGGTGACAATGTAGATGTTGCAGTCACGGATCTCTTCCGGATTTGTTGTAAAGCTCAGCTTTGTTGCTTGCTTGAGTTCCTCTGGTTCAACCTCTAGGGTACTGTCCTTACCCTCTTTAAGCTCTTGAACACGGGCTTTGTTGATGTCGAAACCGATGGTTTCTATCTTCTTGCCGAATTCTACGGCTAGGGGGAGGCCTACGTAGCCTAGGCCGATTAGGGCTATTTTGGGATTTCTCATTGCTTGCTTATACCTTCAACGGTTTCAGTAGCCAAGTGCGCTTCATGCCAGAAATCTGTACGCACGTCTCCTGGGCCAGCATGGGTCACCAACTCAACCACCCGTATCGCCCACTGCAGGGCTCGGAGCAACGTAGGCCTCCCGATGAAGCCGGTCGATCTCCACCTTGAGCGCATCATACTCGGCCATTTTATGGTGTAGAAATTGCACTGTCAGTTCTGCCTTCTCTTCAATCCCGCCCGGAGTAAGCAGGTAGTGATAGGCGCTCTTGCGCTGGCTGTTACGGCCGTTATTAGCCTCGACCAAGCCCATCTCTACCAAGGCCTACACCCGGCCGCTGATTGATGCCGGGCTCTTCAGTCAGGATGCGCAGGATGTTGAGATGGGTTTCGTCAGACATTTTTTTACTGGTGTCATTTTCATTTTTTGCCACGGAATCCGTGAAAACAAATAGCTATTTTAGTTTTATGGGGCGGTTTGTTGGTGAGTTTGGGTTGTTGTGAATGATTTCTGGATAGTGCTACTGGGTACGCAGAACAGTTGATTCTAATGCATTCTTTCAATGCTGGCAGGAGCTTACCGCCTACAGTGCCCTGCAATCGATCAAAAGGGGCTACAACCGCATCAACTCACTCTGAGAGATCGTCATCTTCTTGGCGTCTCTCTAATTTTTCTGGTGTGAGGAATGCACGAAGCAGGTAAGGTATGAAACCCGGTTTCAGTTGGCAGTTTTTTTGTTCCAATGAGCTTCGATGGTGTCTGCAGATAGATCCGCACCACACTCCCATTCAATGAAGTACTCTCCATTATGAATTTTCTTAAATTCCTCTTTGTTCTTTAGTGGCTCAAATACCTCGGAATTTAGGTATGGGCTCACATCAAACTCGCCTGATTCTCCATTTTCTGAAACGATGTCGAGCAGAAAATTATCACGCGGAGTAACTTCAGCAAGTCTCATTGGTCAAGTCCTTTAATTGGGAATGGTTTACTTCCGGCAACAGCCAACTGCCAATCAGCCATCAGTTCTTCTTGATGTATCTCGATCCATGCCACGACAAGTTTATGTTTCTTTTTTGGCAACTCACCAGCTAACACACTTCCATCATTGATGGCATAAACCGCTACCTGCCCCTGATATTCAGCATGAATATGTGGTGCATGATGTTTGTCTGTATCATAAAAGAACATTCTTATGAGAATGCCGTAAAACATGCTGATTGTTGGCATTAGTTGTTCTCTCCTACAAAATTATCAACCATGAATCAATCCCAATATCTCTTCCGTTTTCTCCTGCATCAGCACCGCATTACCTCGTGACTCAACATTCAGACGCACTAACGGTTCCGTATTGGAACAACGCAGGTTAAACCGCCAATCATCAAACTCCATACTGACGCCATCGGTCTCGTCAATGATATGAGCCTTATCTTCATAGAATGATCTGACACGGGTAATTGCTGCTTCAGCGTTATCCAGTCGCCTATTGATCTCTCCTGACGATGGATAGACTTTAATCTGCTCCTTCCTTGGTTACTATGTCGATAGTATTCCAGGTCAGACGTGGGTCATGGATAATTTTACTTCCCTAATTCTTCTCTAGAAGTGTATCAGCCAGCAATCCAACAATGTAATAACCTTCGATGAACTCTCCTTTCTCATCGAATAGGAAACGCCCCCAAAAGTTTCAAAAACTGTTTTGGGAATAGCTCACGGGAGAGTGACAGAGACGAGTTCCGGAGCCTCCAGCCATAATTACAGGTAATAGTTCGCTATTTGACATTGCCTTCCTCTGAGTACGCTACTCCATGAACCTCCCTTTGGAGCTAGTCGATCTCCACCTTAAGTGCATCATATTCAGCCATCTTGTACCGGAGAAACCGCACTGTCAGTTCCGCCTTCTCCTCAATCCCGCTAGGAGTAAGCAGGTAAAGATAGGCGCTCTTGCGCTGGCTGTTTCGGAAGTTATTTGCCTTTACCGATCCCTTCTCGATCAAAGCCTGCAGGCAATAGTTGGCCTTGCCGAGATTGACGCCCAGG
>JBEVXT010000354.1:0-3678 GCA_040505955.1 Sedimenticola sp.
GTTCCAGTCCCATGCGTTGCAATATAGGAGGTATGTCTGAGGGAATGGCACCCCGCTTATCCTCTCTGATTGCTCTACCGGCCCAATCGATCAACTCCAGATAATCGAGGGTGGTGACAAAGACCAGGACACCCATCACTTGACGCAGCAAAGATGATGGGTGTCCTGTCTTTCCTGCCCTTGACGCAGCAAAGATGATGGGTGTCCTGTCTTTCCTGCTCGAAACTAAGGTGTAGGAGCGAACTTGTTCGCGAAGAGCATGATTCGTAGTCCATCGCGAACAAGTTCGCTCCTACAACACCTCTGCCCTACCATACCTGTGGTTTTCAGGATTTTGGTACAGAGCTGGCTTAGGGATAAAAAGGCACAATATGCGAGTTTATGTGTGCAATTGATTATTTTTTAACTCAGAAACGGCGAATTTCAGGGGTGAGCTGAATAGTTACGTTTTAATTTTACTCTCTACCCCGATTTTTACATCAAAATACTCCACCAGTCATCTCCCGGATGCGCCGATAAAATACTGGTAGTATTCGGCTTATTTATGTGGTGACAGTGGATAAAGTTGAATGATGGGTGTCCTCGTTTCCCCTCATTCCCCACTGTCAAAGACGGCTCCTGCTAATCAAACAGACGCCACACTCTGGAGGGCGTTTGGAGGTGGTGAATCGGGCATCCGTGACTCAGCGGGGTCAGCAGTTTAACTGCTCAGGCGATACCACCAGCGTCCCAGATACTCATGGAGGGCGCGGCTGCTGTTATGTAACTTTCCGGCGGAGGGGAGCCACAGGTCGAGTGGAGGCCTGTTGGCGGTGGTATGCTCGAAGGCGGTGGGTGCGGCAGTGACAGTCACCCCCATCCTTTCGAAGGCCTCGACCGAGCGGGACATATGGGATGCATGGGTTACCAGTAGTACTTTGTCGATGCCCATCTTGCGCAGTAGCGATGCCGTCATCTCGGCATTCTCTCGGGTGGTGCGGCTCTTCTCTTCGGTGGCGGTGACCTTGACCTGGAAATCCTCCTCCAGAACTACGCGCATCAGTGCCGCTTCCGGGGTCTGGCCCGGATAACGGATGCCGCCGGTGGGGATCACTCCCAGGCCGGTGGCACGGGCGAGGCGGGCGGCGTAGCGCAGCCGCTCCAGGGTTGCTGTGCTGACGGTATCGCCGCCGTACTCCGGGGCGGTCTCCCGCCGGCCGCCGCCGAGCACCACAATCGCTCCGGCGTCAGTGGTCTCGATCTGTCGCTGGGTAAGGGCCGCTATGCGCTCTTGTGCCGCCATCAGTTGGTTGGAGATTATGGGGGTGCTCAGCAGGTAGAGGGCCGCCAGGGTCGCAAAGAGAATTAGTTTGCCAAAGATGCGCGACCGGGTCAGCAGCCCGAAGAGGCCTGTGAGTACCAGGATGCCGGGTGGCAGCGCCAGGGTTTTCAGTGTCCAGACGATCTCCTGTTCCATCACTTATCTCTCCCATGGTCAAAGAGTGGGTTAGCCTGCAGATCGGCGTGATAGGAGGAGCGTACCATAGGTCCGGCGGCGACGTTTGCGAAACCCATCTTTTCTCCACGCACCTTGAGTTGGTCAAACTCCTGGGGAGTGACAAAGCGGGAGACCGGCAGGTGCTGCCGACTCGGTTGTAGGTACTGCCCCAGAGTAAGCATGTTGCAGCCGTGGCTGCGCAGGTCTGTCATCACCTCTTCCACCTCCTCCAGTGTCTCGCCAAGACCGAGCATCAACCCCGATTTTGTCTGTATCTCCGGGTGGGCCTGTTTGAACCGCTGCAGTAGTTGCAACGAGCCATGGTAGTCGGCGCCGGGGCGGGTTTTGAGGTAGATGCGGGGAACGGTCTCCAGATTGTGATTGAAGACATCAGGAGTAGAGTGATCGAAGGCCGCCAGAGAAATGCTCTCGCGACCGCGAAAATCGGGAACCAGAATCTCTATACGGAGCCCGGGATTGTCCTCTCTCAGGGCGCTGATGCAGGCGCTGTAGTGGCCAGCGCCGCCGTCGCGGAGGTCGTCGCGATCAACCGAGGTGATCACTACATATTTGAGCTTCATGGTGTTGACCGCTTGCGCCAGCTGTTTCGGTTCCCGGGGATCTAGGGGTTTGGGTTTGCCGTGGGCGACATCGCAGAAGGGGCAGCGGCGGGTGCAGATATCCCCCATGATCATAAAGGTGGCGGTGCCATGGTTGAAGCACTCCCCCAGGTTGGGGCAGGCCGCCTCTTCACAGACCGAGCTGAGATTACTCTCCCGGAGGATTTTTTTTATCCTCATCGTCTCGGCGCCGCCACGATACTTCACCCGTATCCACTCGGGCTTACGCAGTATCTCTTTGGTGGGTTCCACCTTCACCGGAATTCGTGACAACTTCTCCCCACCACGTTGATGGCTCTCGGGAGTGGTGCGGGAAGGGGCGGTGAAGTCTTTGCGATTGCTCATGATGATTCAGTTATCAGTTGTCAGTTGTCAGTTGTCAGGAAAAGCGGGCTGGGTGTCACACTGATAATGTGAAAGTTTTACCAAATGAAATCGGGCGCGGTTGTAATCTACACCTGTCACTCCATAATCGCTGCCAACTGCCACCTTCGTTCAGTCTTCGGTAAGCCTTTGCTCAATATGTTGTACCAACCGTCGCCCTATCCTGTCCAGGTCTGATGGCCCCCCCAGATCCACCAGTTGAGTCACGGCCAAACCGGCGTGGCCGCAGGGGTTGATGCGTAAGAAGGGCTCCAGATCCATGTCAACATTGAGGCTGAGCCCGTGAAAGCTGCAGCCGCGGCGCACCCGCAGGCCAAGGGCGGCAATTTTGTGTCCATCGACGTAGACCCCAGGCGCCTTCGGTTCTGCGTTGGCGGTGATACCGTACTCAGCCAGCAGGGCAATGATACTCTTTTCGATAAGAGTGACCAGCTGACGCACTCCAAGCTCGGCGCGGCGCAGGTCTATCAGCAGGTAGACGACCAGCTGTCCGGGGCCGTGGTAGGTGACCTGACCACCGCGATCGCTCTGAACCACCGGGATATCAGCGGGATCGAGCAGGTGTTCCGCCTTACCGGCCTGACCCTGGGTAAATACCGGCGGATGCTCTACCAGCCAGATCTCATCGGCACTCTCCGGGGTGCGGTGGTCGGTGAATGCCTGCATCTCCCGCCACACTTCGGTGTACTCACGCCTGCCGAGACGGCGACAGTGCAGTGGTGTGATTTGGCGGATCGACATCAGGGTCAGAGGCTCATAAGGATGCGTTCATTATCGGTCAGCGCCTGGTATATAGCATCCAGCTGGGTCTTGCTGTCAGCCTCGAAAGTGACGGTGACCGAGAGGTATTTTCCCCCTTTGCTGGGACGTGTTCTTACCGCCCCTTCGCCGATGCTGGGCACCTGTTGCCTGACGATGGAGAGCACCAATGCGTCAAAGTCGGGGGCGGCAAGCCCCATCGCCTTGACCGAGAACTGGCAGGGAAACTCAAACAGGGTCTCTTCTTCATTACTCATAACATTCCTGATTACTCTCGAAGCTCAGCCACTGAATAGAAGAAAATGAGTCAATATTGGCCGCAAATAAATGCGTATGAACGCAAATGTCTGAAACCGAGTGTGGAGCGAACTTGTTTGTGATTAGCTTCGTAGGAGACTCTTCGCGAACAAGTTCGCTCCTACTCGATATTCTAATAGC
>JBEVXT010000355.1:0-2292 GCA_040505955.1 Sedimenticola sp.
GAGATGATCCGTGAGGTACACGATCTCGGTATGGAGAGCTGCGTCACCCTCGGTATGCTCACCAGTGAGCAGGCCGGTAAGTTGAAAGAGGCGGGGCTGGACTACTACAACCACAATCTGGATACCTCACCGGAGTTCTACGGCAACGTCATCACCACCCGCACCTACCAGGATCGACTCGATACTCTGGAGTATGTGCGTGATCAGGGGATCAATGTCTGCTCCGGCGGCATCCTTGGTATGGGGGAGTCGCGCAGTGATCGTGCCTCGATGTTGCGTGAACTCTGCAATCTACCGAAACACCCCGAGTCGGTGCCGATCAATATGCTGGTGCAGGTGGAGGGGACACCGCTGTTTGGTACAGAAGAGCTGGATCCCTTTGAGTTTGTCCGCACCATTGCGGTGGCCCGACTCCTTATGCCCGCCTCCTATGTACGTCTCTCCGCTGGTCGTAGCGAGATGCACGACGAGATGCAGGCCCTCTGCTTTATGGCCGGCGCCAACTCCATGTTCTACGGCGAGCGTCTGCTGACCACCGACAACCCGGAAGCGGATGCCGACAAAAAACTGTTTGATCGCTTAGGTCTCAGTTTTGAAGAGTCGGTAGAGTTGCAGGCTACCGAGAGGGAGTGTGGCAGCAAACGCGAGGTGCGGTTGGCGGCGGAGTTTGCGCAAGCCGGCTCGTAACATCGCTCATATATTCAGTTTCAAATGAGCGCGAATAGACGCAAATGAGAAATGGACTATATCGTAGCTATAGCAGCGGAATAGCGGCGATGCACAGTAGCCCTGCTTTTCAGCGTAGGAGCGAACTTGTTGGCGATTGGTTCCGTAGTAGGCTCATCGTGAACAAGTTCGCTCCTACGTTAAAAAAGGGTGCGATTGTATTTAGCCGTCATTTTGCTGCTATTGCAGTGATTCAGCCCTGTTTCCATTCGCGGCTAAGTTAACCAAGCCAATCAGGAATCATGAAACCACTCCAACCTGAACTCGACAGACGCAAGCGGGAGCACCTCTACCGTAGCCGCCGTGTCTCACAGGGTCCTCAGGGGCCGGAGTCGCTGCTTGATGGGCGTCCGCTGCTGTCGTTCTGTAGTAACGATTACCTGGGCCTTGCCAACCATTCCCAGCTTGCTGAAGCCCTCTGCAAAGGGGCTGAAAAATATGGTGTGGGTAGTGGCGCCGCCCATCTGGTTAACGGCCACAGTGCCGCCCACCACGCCCTGGAGGAAGAGCTGGCGGAGTTCACTGGCCGCCCGCGAGCACTACTCTTCTCCACCGGCTATATGGCAAATCAGGGAGTCATCACCGCCTTGCTGGGGCGTGGTGATACGATCTATCAAGACCGCTACAATCACGCCTCTCTGATTGATGGCGGCCTGCTCTCCCGCGCACACCTCAAGCGTTTCACCCATTGTGATACCGCCGTGCTGGCCAAGCAGATGTCGGGACAGCGGAGTGGTGAGTCACTGGTCGCCACCGACGGTGTTTTCAGTATGGATGGTGATCTCGCCCCACTGCCTGAGATGGCACAGCTCTGCCGTGATAGAGGCGCCTGGCTGATGGTCGATGATGCCCACGGTTTGGGTGTACTGGGCAGCCAGGGAGGAGGCTGCCTGGAACACTTCGGTCTGGGGGTTGAGGATGTACCGATACTGATGGGCACCCTGGGTAAGGGGCTGGGCTCATTTGGCGCCTTTGTCGCTGGCAGTGATGAGTTGATAGAGACTCTGATCCAACAAGCACGCAGTTATATCTTTACTACCGCCACACCCCCGGCGGTAGCAGAGGCGACCCGTGCAGCCCTGCGGCTGGCTATAGAGGAGGGTTGGCGGCGTGAAAAGCTGACGGATTTGATCACCCAGTTCCGCCGAGGCGCAGCCCAAATCGGCCTGCCACTGATGGCATCAGAGACACCGATCCAGCCGATTCTCGCCGGCTGCTCTGAACAGGCGCTGAAGTGGAGTGGGGCGCTGGAGGCTGAGGGTATTTTGGTGACCGCCATCCGACCGCCGACGGTACCGGAAGGGAGCGCCAGGCTGCGGGTGACTCTCTGCGCCAATCACAGGGTGGAACAGGTGGATAGACTGCTTGGTGCACTGGACAGTCTGAATATTCCAAGAACAGCTTGCAGTGTCACCGGTGATGGAGAATAACCATGAAGCTAATTCTGACTGTAGGAGCGAACTTGTTCGCGATGGATCCTGGGTTGTGCTCCTCACGAACAAGTTCGCTCCCCCGTTTTCTGATTATGCTGCAGAGCCATTAATGGCATTGGGGTCGGAGTCGATT
>JBEVXT010000355.1:2392-4862 GCA_040505955.1 Sedimenticola sp.
ATTAAAACAAGATGAAACTCTCAACTGAAACCATAGGCGCAGGGCCTGACCTGGTACTCCTCCACGGCTGGGGAATGAACGCCGCCGTCTGGTCACCGCTGGTTGAATCACTGAAGCAACGCTTTCGAGTCACTCTGATTGAGATGCCGGGGCACGGTGGCAGCGATTATGCGCCGGAGATGCAGCGCTTTGAAGATTGGGTGGACAGCTGCCTGGAGGCGGCACCGGAATCCGCTATATGGATCGGCTGGTCACTGGGTGGTCTGTTGGCCCAGCGTGCTGCTATGAAAGCGCCCGGCCGAGTGAATCGCCTGGCAGTTGTCACCAGTACCCCCCGCTTTGTTAAGGAGGGTGCCTGGAAACATGCTATGGAGAGGGGAGTGCTCAGGCAGTTTGCCGAGGCGCTGGTGAAAGATCCGGCCCAGACACTGGGGCGCTTTCTCTCACTCCAGACACAGGGTGATGATGGAGCAAGAGAGGCTCTGCGTACCCTGCGCCGTGATGTTGCTGCCAAACCTGAACCCAGCCCTCATGCGCTGGAGCATGGGCTCGATATGCTGCTGACAGTGGATCTGCGGCAACAGCTCTCATCTATCGTCTGCCCGGTACTCTGGCTGTTGGGTGAGCGCGACACCCTTGCTCCGGCGGCGGTGGCGGAGGATATTCGCTCACTGATGCCGAAGGCGGAGATCGAAGTTATTCCCGGCGCAGCCCATGCACCGTTCCTTTCACACCCGGAAGCCTGCCTCAAGGCTCTCGGACATTTTCTTGGAAGCACCAATGAGTGATCAGCTGTACACCGTGGACAAACATCAGGTGCGGCTTGCCTTCTCCAGGGCGGCGGAGCACTACGACGAAGCGGCGGAGTTGCAACGTGAGATCGGTCAACGGATGATCGCCCGCCTGGACTACATCAAGCTGCAGCCACAAGTGATTCTAGATGTTGGATCCGGCACCGGGGTGGCCACGGTCGAGCTTTCCAAACGCTACAAAAAGGCAAAGGTGATCGCTCTCGACTTCGCCCTCCCGATGCTGCAGCAGGTACGCAAGCGCGGTAGCTGGTTACGCAGGCCACGATGTCTCTGCGGTGATTTCGATCAACTTCCTTTGGCGGAGAAGAGTGTTGACCTCATCTACTCCAATGTTGCCATCCAGTGGAGCAATGATCTGGATGCCACTTTCAGTGAGTTTCGCCGGGTGTTGAAGCCCGGGGGGTTGCTGATGTTCAGCACCTTCGGCCCCGATACACTGAAGGAGCTGCGCAGCGCCTGGTCAGCCGCCGACGGTCACAGCCATGTTAGTACATTTATCGATATGCATGACGTGGGCGACGCTTTGGTGCGGACGCGCTTTTCCGATCCGGTGATGGATGTGGATCGCTTGACCCTCACCTACAGCAATGTTGCCGGCCTGATGCGCGATCTTAAGGTACTGGGGGCTCACAATGTGACCAGCAATCGGCACAAGGGACTGACAGGGAAGGGGCGGCTGCAGGCGATGGAGAATGCCTACGAGCAGTTCCGTCGGGACGGGTTGTTGCCCGCTGGATATGAGGTGGTCTATGGCCACGCCTGGGCACCAGAGAGAGAGGAGGAGGGCAGAAGTGTTGAAGTACCCTTTGATCAGCTGCGACGAATCTGACAAAACGGCCCACGGCTATTTTATTACCGGCACCGATACCGACTGCGGCAAGACGGAGGTCACCCTCGGTCTGATGCGGTTGCTTCAGCAGCGGGGGCTTTCGGTGGTTGGTATGAAGCCGGTGGCCTCGGGTGCGGTGACAACCGCTGACGGGCCGCGCAACGAAGATGCCGCACGCATCAGCCAGCAGGCATCGTTACAGGTTGACTACGACTTGGTCAATCCCTTTGCCTACGCACCACCTATTGCCCCCCACCTGGCCGCTGAGCAGGTCGGCAGGAAGATAGACTTCTGGCGGATACGCGCCAGCTATCAGGTACTGGCATCCCGGGCGGAGTGTGTGATTGTCGAGGGTGTTGGCGGATGGCGGGTGCCCCTGGGAAAAGACCAGACGGTCTCAGACCTGGCCGGGCTGCTGGAGTTGCCGGTCATACTGGTGGTTGGCCTGAAGCTGGGCTGCATCAATCATGCACTGCTGACTGCAGAGTCGATAGTCGCATCAGGGATGGAGCTTGCCGGGTGGGTTGCCAATGTGACAGATAGCAGGATGTTGGAGCTCGACGCCAATATCGAGACGCTGAAACAGCGTATCAAGGCTCCTCTACTAGGTGTTGTACCGAGGTTGGCGAAACCAACCGCCAAGGCGGTGGCTGATTGCCTTACCCTGTAATGGGTTCCCACCGATGGAATCTGGTATCAGAGAAACTTCCATACCAGAAGCCCGCCCAGCAGCATAAGCAGTAACCCGATGATGACAGATGAGGAGATCCTGCTGCGTTTGTTTACCAGAACCATCCCTTCAAAATGGTTTCTGGTCAGTATGGTAATG
>JBEVXT010000355.1:4962-6116 GCA_040505955.1 Sedimenticola sp.
TTCAAACAGGCGTAGCTGAATAGTTACACCCATTCTAGGTTAAACAGTTACCACTCGATGCGCTCCACGCCATCAAAGCCCAGCTCTGAACCGTCGGCAAAACTGATCACACCACTGGCATCTGGATTGAGTGACAAGGCGTGGTCTGCCAGTTCGTACTCAACCTGCTCACCGTCGACACTGATAGTCCATGGGTTGTTTGGATCATTCCCTGGGGCGGCTTCGGCATTGAGTTGTATCACGTCGGTCCAGCCGCCGCCGTCACCGCCTGAGAAGTAGTCGGAGCCGTCAAATACTTCCGCAGTGTAAGTGTCGCTGCCTTCGCCACCCTCTGCCTGGTCATTACCTTCGCCGGCAATAAAGGTGTCGTCACCTTTACCGCCTGTCATGTTGTCATTGCCGGAACCAGCGTGGAGTACGTCATTCCCATCACTGCCTGATAATTCGTCATCACCGATACCACCATATAATCGGTCATCACTTTTGCCACCATCTAGATTATCATCGCCTTCACCACCTGTGAGTATGTCATCATTTTTTCCGCCCCTTAGTGTGTCGTTGCCACTGCCGCCATCAAGGATATCATTGCCTTTGTTACCGTCTATTGTGTCATCACCCTCCCCACCAAGTAGCGTATCGTTGCCGTGATTTCCCCTAATATTGTCGTTACCCGCCATACCATTGATGACATCGTCGCTCTGGCTGCCAGTGATGTTATCCGAGCCTGTCCCCCCTACCTCTGTCGTAGTGACAGCCTCCTGAACATCGGCAACATGGATGTTGATAGACTCGGTATAAACATTGCCATCTGAGTCAGTGACTTTGATGGCCAGTTCATGGATGCCTTGGGACTCGTAGTCAATGTCAGCTCCTTCTTTTACTATCAGCTGATCATTTATGATTTCGAAGTGACCTGAGGCATCACGTACCAGTTCGTAGCTGAACGTCTCCCCGGTGTCCTGATCAATGGAGTGGAGGGTAGCTACCACGGTGCCCCCCGTAGCATTCTCTTCTACCGAAGTACCGGAAAATTCGATATCGCTAGGGACGCTGCTTCCCCCTTCAATAATCTCTACAGCCACAGACTGGCTGACGCTCACCTGTGCACCGCCTTCAGACTCGGTGCTGGTGGCGGTAACCGACAGATCGAAGTC
>JBEVXT010000356.1:0-7413 GCA_040505955.1 Sedimenticola sp.
AGCACTTGACATACACATAAAGACATTTATGGAGACATCCGGGCACCTGATGGAGATGGAAGTCATCCGGGCACCTGCATGGCAGCATAAAAATTTTCACAGCACTGAAAATATTCACGAATTTTAAGTTTTATCACGTTTTATAATGAAGTCTTACCATTGACATGTTGTACATAATGTCTACCAAGTGTTGAACTGTATATACAAACATTCTTAGCGTAGTGAATTTGGACCTTCTAGAGGTTTTACTGTTTTAAACAGTTGCGGTTTCTGCCGGCAGCCATTACTGAATTTTACTCAGCTCAGCGCTCAGAAAATGTGATTTGATCAGACAATGTGATAGATATCTAATGAATCTGTGATAACCAGAAATTCTCCAGAGACAGTGGTGGTGTCCTGTGTCCCCGTTGTGTCCTGTAACATTTTATGCGAACTTTTATTGTAAACCAGATAGAGCGTTTTATGTAACGTGTGGTCTTATGCTGGTGTCTAAAATACTCTTAACATTTTATATGAACTGATAGAGTGGTTTTACATGAACTTATGCAGGTGTCTCAAACACTCTTAAATATTAATTTGATGTAACATTTTATATGGACATGTGCAGCTATCTATAACATACTTTTAACAAATACATGTATAACTTTTAACGCTTAAGGCGACTCGAAGTAGCTTCAAAATGGCCACCGTATCCAAGTGTGATCAAATCGTTTCTACCCGTACCAGACGAAGTTCAAGCTCTACGTCGTCCCCGTCTACAGTGTCAGTTCAGCCAACTCTAGCTCATCCACAAATTACCAAAAACTATTCTCTGAACAAGTCTCGAGCACTGAATAAGAAACAGTTAGCATGTGATATCGTAGACATTCAATATGAACTGAAAGCGGGAAAGAATCTAGTCATTGACTTCAGCACCGCAGCCTATGAATTTAGCAAATCTACTCTGCTAGACTTACTTGAATCTAATGACCAGTATGCTCTTTCTCATGAGAACTGTGTAGACCATAATCAGCATGATGTTGAGCACAGAATAAAAGTCTTCAACAAAAAGCAAGACGGTTCAGTAGGAAAATTCCTAAAATTCACCATCAACTGCTATCACACAACCTCACGTATCCTAGTTAATGGGAGAAATATTACGAACTTTATTGATGATGTATTTGACACATTGTGCAACCTTATCAGACGAAACTGTAATAAACTGTCGGTGATAAACCAGTCGGTAGCGTCCGCCATTGAAGATTGTAAACACAGTATTCAGTCGACTGCAGTAGACCCTCAGAACTCCAACACTATTAACCTACTACCGTTAACAGACAGCCATCCCTCTGCTGATGTCTCTCAACACATAGATACTTACAACTCTCCAAACACAGATGTGACAGCTGAACATGCTGATAGACTGTATAGCTGTCCTATATGTGACAACCCAGCCGGTAACGACACGATTGCGTGTGAAGAGTGCGATGAGTGGTATCACCTTGCGTGTGTTGGACTGTCAAGCAAACATGCTAGTGAGATAGGCACAGAGACCCCCTTTATATGTATTATTTGCAATGATACACTGCTGTACGATAATATAGCAGCATCACCGTGCACAACAAAGACCTCTGTATGCAGTGACCACATCACAACCTTGCCTCAAACAGCTAGACCCCCTATAGCAACCCACGACATACTGAGCATCAGGCACTCGCCAAACAATGATACTGCCACCCCAGACCCGCCTCTAGTCACTACTCTGGCTACCACTGCAGTCATGTTACCTACTACCAGTCTATCTCATAGACCAGCAGCACCAGCTACCTTAGTTACAACCTTGACTACCGCATGTAACCGTCCACTGGTCTCTCCGTGTATTGCTGCTGTCACAGATACTGTAAAAAGCAATGAAAAATTAGGAAAAACTATTAGCCAGATTGGTCCTGAAGCTCTGGATCCGCCAAAGTCTAAGAAACAAAGCAGTAAGATTAGTAAAAATAAATATGATGAATCTACATATTGTGCATCTCAAAAATCGTATATTATGGACCTTGAGAACAAAATTAAACAGTTGCAGTCCACGGTAGACCTCTTGCATCAGCACACCGGTACTACCCCACCGAATACTAGTACTACCCCACCAAATAATAGTACACATGTACCTCAAAACCCAGCCCACGTAGTTAGCACTACCGATCAGTTAGAGCAAAAGTTTCTTGCCCAGCGCATGCAACTTCTCGAGACACAAGTTATGCAAAATATGTGCATTACCAACTCCATGCATACTCAGCTTGTTTTATCTCTCAACCGGGAGAAAACTACACAACCACCTCCCAGTGGTAATGGATACATACAGCCAAACCCTGCAGTCAACCAATATGTATATCCATACGTAAACCAGTATCCTACCCATCAGTCGTTTGGGAATCTGTACACGCCCACTTACTATGGCCCGCCGGTATATGGCTACAGGCAGGCTTACCCATCGTATCCCATGTACAACTACCCACCTATCCAACGGGTGATACCTCACATCATACCAGTACCACCAGTGGGGCTAAGCCCCCCCCAGTATGGCCACTCACATGTACCGTGTCCACCGGTGCCCCCACCATACCATACAGCCCCCCTCTACAATAATACCGTGCCACCCACCAACATTCAACATCCCAGTATGGGTACATACCCGATAAACACCCCAACTGCTAACCCAGTGAACCACAATACTCGGATCAGACAAGTACCACCATGCAATGGTGCACCCATGACATCTCGTGAAAGCCAAAATTCACGTGTTACAACCAATCATATGGACCCTATACATCCAACACCGCTCTCTACAGCTAATCCAGCTGATCACAATATTCAGACTAGAAAACTAGATGCATCCAACTACATGGACCCTATACATCCAACACCGCTCTCTACAGCTGATCAGATAAGTCAGATCAGACAACTAGATACTCCACTGAACATCCCAATGTCTAACATTACCAATACACAGAAAACCAGTGACCATCACACCTCCGTGTCCGACATCAATGTGATCCTGATTGAAGATGAAACACCAGCCATATCCTCCACTACAGAGTCTCAACGATGTTCGGATCCGGACCCGGAATCTAATACTCGAACTGTACCAACAAAAAGCGATCAGAATGAAAGTGAAAAAACATCTTTTTTATGCGTCCCAGGCCTGAAACACATACCCCCCGAATCGGACAAGATCATGGTGGATCTGAAACGCAAAAATTAAGCATAATTACGTGCAACATTGAAGGGTGCAAAACTAACGCTAATTATCTCCAGTCGCTAGATACTGATAACTCCATCCTGTGTCTACAAGAACATTTTCTATGGGACTTTGAAAAACATGAACTTGATAACATATTACCCACAATGGATAATCATACACGGTGTCATGACTCTAGTAATCCAGTCTCGGCGTTTAAACTTCCAAAAGGTAGAGCTGGTGTATCTATCCTGTGGCCAAAAAGACTCTCAAATATAACCCGGAAACTCGACGTTGGTAATGAACGTATAGTGGCTGTGACCATGGCTGCCTCCGTTAATCTATGCATTGTTAATGCATACCTACCGACTCATAACCAGTCTGAAAAATCTCATGAAGAGTATCATGAATGTCTCGACATACTACACGATATCTTTCAGCAATATGAAAGTACACATAAGATCGTTATCTGTGGTGACTTAAATGGTACACTCCTCCAGGCTAGAAACTACAATAAACATGATAAACTGTTACAATGTTTCGTAAGTGAGCACAGCCTCGAGATTCCAGTATGTGGCGACAAACCTACTTTCATTCACCACAATGGTATGTCTCAATCACAGATAGACTACATCCTGTGTCGTGAAACCCAATTGATCTCAAAGTACACCATCTATGATAGTGATGCAATTAACTTATCAGCCCACATGCCTGTACAGGCCCATATGAATGTAAACGTACCTGAACAGAAAAACAGAACCAAACATCGGAGCAAAACATCCACCCGGAAACTCCAGTGGGAAAATGCTAACAATGAACATTTTTGTGCATCCTTGGACGCGTCATTGTCATCATGCTTCCATGAGAAAGGGGTTGATCCATCAACAAAATCACAACTGATTATTGACTGTCTACATAAATCCACATCAGCTGCTGTACCATCGAAACTAATAATGCCAAAAGGGCCAAGATGGAAAATCTCGCCAAATGTAAAATTGATCCGAAGCCAATGTAAATTGAACTATTCTGCGTGGCAAATGGCCGGAAGACCTGCTAACGGTGAACTTTACATAAACAAACAACTCTCTAAGAAGCAACTTCGACGGCAAGTTAGACAAGAAAAGTGCCTCGAAAGAAAGGACTTCTATAACCAGATAATGTCTAACCCAAGTTCAAAACTATTCTATCGACTAATCTCGAGAAATAAACCAAAAAACTCCGCAACTGCCTGCATCGACTATGGGGGGGAGAGTCATTTTAATGTGAAAGAACAACGCGGGTGTTTTGCGTCTTACTATGAAGATCTTGCTGTACCTAAGGACAATGATTATGACAACCATTATCAGTCACTGTGCCATATTAGACACGACATCGTCAACGAACTGTATTCGGATGAAGCACCTTCATTGGAACCTGTGACTCCAGCCGAGGTTGAACAGGCAATAAACAAACTTAACACTGGAAAAGCGGCCGATGAATTTGATATCTCATCTGAACACTTTAAAGTTGGAAAATCGGTGCTGTTGCCGTATCTGTGTGACACGTTCACGGACATTTTGAAAAGTCGTACAGTTCCAGACTCGTTTAAGAGCGGTATTTTAACGCCCGTATTGAAGAAGGGTAAAGATCCTACACTGACAGATAGCTATCGTGGTATCACTGTTACTGCTGTTATAGGAAAAGTACTTGAATATGTACTATTAGGCAGATTAAAAACTGACCAAAGTAGCTTACAATATGGCTTCACCAAGGGCCTTTCACCAACAATGGCTAGTCTCCTTATATCTGAAGCAAAGGCTGAAATCAAGAATCGTTCAGTTCCTACCAGCATTTATCTTGCAACATTAGATGCGCAAAAGGCATTCGACGTCGTTGACCATGTTATTCTGCTAGACAAGCTGTACAACCAAAGTATCCATCCAGACCTATGGCTGATTGTGAAAAACATGTATGAAGGACTAACAACTAGAGTGAAATGGGCTGGAGAACTAAGTGGAAGCTTCGCAATTGGTCAAGGGGTCCGTCAAGGCGGTGTACTATCCACAGAACTCTACAAAGTATATATTAACAGTTTACTCGAAGAGCTAGAGCAGAATAGTGTAGGTCTCCATATTGGTAATATATATATTGGATGCCCAACCTGTGCGGACGATGTAGCCCTGCTATCAACCAGTCAATCTGAACTCCAAACTATGCTAAATGTGGCATGCAGATATTCAAAACAACATAGATATATGCTACATCCGTCGAAAAGTAAAGTGATCACTACCTCGAAAAGCTCGTCCAATGAAAAGTGGACAGTTTATGATAACGACATTTCTGCTAGCGAACAGACAGTTCATTTAGGCCTGATTCGAGCGGCATCCGGTGAATCCAACCTGAATATCAGTGAGCGGATCAGCTTAGCAAGAAGAACAATGTATAGCCTCATTAAAACCGGTTTGCACGGGACAAATGGGCTAAACCCAAAGGTATCGTACAGAATTTACCAAGCATATGTTCTCCCCCGTCTGTTATTCGGTTTGGAAGTACTGCAGCTAACTAACCCAGATCTCGATAGTCTGAAAAGATTTCATCACAACAGTCTCCGAATGTTCCAATCACTACCTCAGCGAACTGCGATCGGTGCTCTTCACCTACTTCTTGGAGCCCTCCCCATATCGGCTGAATTACACAGACGACAGTTAAGCTTCCTGTATCTCGTGTTAAGCTGTGATAATATAGCTATCCAAGACCTAGTAACCAGGCAAATAGCAGTCAATCTGAATAATGCTGGATCGTTCTTCTGCCGTGTATCATATACACTGACTTTATATCAACTACCAAGCCTAACTGAACTGAATGATCAGCTACCAACAAAGTTTGTTTGGAAAACTCTAGTAAGCAAACACATCCATGCATACTGGACAAATCGGTTTATCAGTGAATCTACAGAAAAATCTTCCCTATCAATGATGAACATTCCACATCTACGTACCGGTATTACACACCACATATGGGACTCTCTGGACTCTACGGTTACTGAAGTCAGAAAGGGAATAACTCGTGCAAGAATGATTACGGGAACTTACATGCTCCAAACCAACAAGTGTAAATTCAGCCACTTCCAGATAGATCCAACGTGCCCACTCTGTCGTCTTGAGCCGGAAGACATTGTACATGTATTGACTAGATGCCCTGAATATCACAAAATCAGAAAATCCTACATACCAAAAATTAACAAAGAAGTTTCATCAATACTGGGATCACGTCTATGGACTACGGAGTCCAAGAATAGGACTACATTCACCAAAGTTATTCTGGACAGTAACCATTTATACCAATATAAAGAGGTGATTAATGCGACACGGTTAAACCGGCTATCTATCGAACTGTGTGATAAAATCCACCTACAAAGAATTCTAGCACTAAATGTAATGGCTGTCGGCAACCGGATATAATTTCTCAACAGTGCTCACCAATATAACATTGCTGGAACAATTACGAGGATTACACCTCGGTGCACCTGCGGAGAGGTGGTCAAATACAGAGACAAGAAGAAGAAGAATGGAAGGTGATCTTGGCAATATCCCACTGCTGTAATGAATATTCATGAGCAAAAGGCTGTGGGGTATTGCCTACTTGTGGAGGCAATATCCTACAGCGAGATACTTTAAATACGCATGGATCTGCAGCGGGAGTTTAAATACGCATTGATCTGCACACAACACATATGTAGGAGATGTACATGCGGCTGTGGGGTATTGCCTACATTACGGGAGCAATACTCTACAGCGGGACACCATATAGTCACCATATATAGGACATGTACCTGCGGCTGTGGGGTATTGCCTATATTGCGGAGACAATACTCTACAGCGGGACACCATACAGTCACCATATGTAGGACATGCACCCACGGTTGTGGTGTATTGCCTACATTATGCACCTATCAAAGTATCAATGTCTTCCCCGCCGGGGGGGGGGGGGGGGGGGCGGCGGGCAACCCACGGGAAATTAGACAAATTGTAAAAGTGACTGTCTAATTCCCGCCTGGCGAAAATATGTGTCTAATTCCCCGCCCCTGGGCAAGCTATCGTGATATTATGAGACCACTAAATTGAAATTGCCTATCTCTTGATTATGTCTATTTCCCGCCGGTCGGGAAGTATTTTGCTGTCTAATTCCCGCCTGTCGGGATTTTTTTGCTGTCTAATTCC
>JBEVXT010000357.1:0-4524 GCA_040505955.1 Sedimenticola sp.
TATCATACAATATGATAGGAGTCTTGCCGTCTGAATGTCTTGTAGATGCAAAAAGTGTAAACTACTTTGGCTTTATATGAAGGATGCCCAAAAAAAGGAAGTATTGCTGCAACTGAAATAAACAAAAGCAATATTACAATTAACAATAAATTCTGATGATTGATAATTCAAATGATAACCAGGCTAATAATGGTTCGGTAGCTAGCGGTTCTGTGAATAACAGTACAATCCAGATCATCAATAATCATGGTGGTTCAATGACTGGAGAAGAAGCTAAACAGCATGAACAACAATATTTAAAACGTCTGATGAAAGATTGTACCAGTCTTGAATGGCTACGTCTGGTACGTAAGCAGGATGAAGATACACCAGCGATTGATCTGGAGTCTATTTACACCGCCCTGATGACCGAGAGCCTGGTGAATGATCCTGAAGCTAAACCTGGAATACAAAATCTAAATCAGCTTTCTGCACTAGACATGCTGAATCATAAGAAAAAGTTAGTATTAACGGGTGACCCGGGCAGCGGTAAAAGTGTTTTTGTTAATTATCTGGCTTTATGCATGTCTGGTGCGAAACTGAAAAATAAAATAATAAATCTGAGTTGCCTGACTGAACCTTTGCTAGATGAAGAAGGTGAGCCGCAATCTGAAATCATTGTGGTTAATAACAAAGAACAGCAGCAGGAAGTAAGACAGCGGTGGGACCATGGTTCACTTATTCCGTTACGGATTATCTTGCGTGATTTTTCGTCCTCAACCGTTTTTCCCTCTGATGATGAAATCGCAGACGTCCGTCATTTAATGAAATTTATCAGGGAAGACTTGCAGAACAAAGAGCTTGAGCCTTACTATGAAGTACTAAAGGGGCACCTGCAAGCTGGTGAAGTGCTGATTATGTTAGATGGGCTTGATGAAGTTGAGCAGATTGGAAGACGACGCACAAGATTACTTGATTGTATTGAAGGCCTAGCTAAAAGTTACTCTGATTGCCGTTTCCTGGTGACGTGTCGAACTTATGCTTACCCACGCGAACAGAGGCAACTATTGGGTTTTAGCGAGACAAAGCTAGCCAATTTTAAGCGTGGTCAAATAATCCATTTTGTAAAGCGCTGGTATAGGCATTTGTCCGGGTTTTATTCAGACGCATCCCAATCAAGAGCCAGTAAACTTCAAAAGGCGATTCTGGCACGTCCATCATTATTTGAACTGGCAAACAGGCCTCTTCTTTTGAGCCTGATTTCTTACCTGCACGCCAATCGGCATGAACTACCTGATCGCCGTGCTACACTGTACGAGCGCTTGTTGGAATTGCTGATTGACGACTGGGAAAAGGCTCGGTTCAAAATTGAGGATGCGGAAGCAGCATTTCATCGTGAGCAATACAGCCTCGTAGAGTTTTTAGAAATTGGACATGATGCTATTCGGCTTGTTTTGCAACGTTTGGCATTTATGGCACAGTATCGGCAGGATTCGAAGTCTAATGGAACCGCTGATATCAGTTCCAAAGACCTGATCTATGAGTTGTCCTGCGTTGCCAGAAAAAAGGGAAAACAAATTAGTGAGTGGGAACTCGCCAAGTATCTATGTGATCGAGTTGGAATTCTGTATCAACGTGGCGGTGTCTCTGAGGAGAATGCGATTTATACATTTCCTCATCGTAGTTTTCAGGAATTTCTGGCAGCGGATTATTTTCGTCGTGAAGAAGATAGAATGTTTGATTTTTTCAAAAATGCCGAGTTCGTACAGGACGATTCCTGGCAAGAGATAGCTGCATATCTGGGACGTAGCGACCCTGACCGCTGGCGTGAGGTGATTGTGTTGGCGGGGGGCATCAATGCACAAAAAGATCCTGGTCCCATTTGGGATTTAGTAGAGAAGTTGATCTATTCTGAAGGCGATGAGTCGAACCAGTTCTTAGCCTGGGGGCTAAGGTTGGCAGGCGAAATTACGGCAGAAAGCCTTAAGTTTGAAAATCTGAATCGTAAACACAGAAAAATCTTTGAAGAACTCCAGAGTAAGCTGAAGAATATATTAGGATCAGAACAATTACCTGCTATAGAACGCGCTACAATCGGCCGTTATTTATCAATAATTGGAGATCCCCGCAAAGAGATCATGACTGTCGATGAGATGCATTTTTGTTTAATCCCAAGTGGAACATTTCTTCATAGCAGAAATATTAAAGAGGAGGACCATTATGATATTCCACGGACGGAAATTGATATCCCTTATAACTATTGGATATCTCGCTTTCCTGTAACGGTAGCCCAGTTTAAAATTTTTATTTCAGAAAATGAGTATACACTCAAGAATCCAAAAGCATTGCGGGGATTTGAAAATCATCCAATATGTAGAATTAACTTTAAAGAAGCATCAGACTTCTGTCGTTGGGTAACAAAAAAATGGCAAGAATCCGGATTGCTTGATGATGATAAAATAGTAATGATACCTTCAGAACTTGAGTGGGTAAAGGCAGCTGTAGGTGGACTTAAAGTACCTGTAGGTAGTGAGATTCAACTTGCTAAATATTTACAAAATAATGCTGAACTGCGTGGCAATGTCTTACCTAATCGTATTTATCCCTGGGGTAAATCAGCGAATCCAGATAACGCCAATTACAGTGCAACAGGAATAAAATCGACCAGCACTGTTGGCTGCTTTCCAAAAGGAGTAAGTCCGTATGGGGTTGAAGATCTTTGTGGAAATGTCTGGGAGTGGGTTAGCCTAGATCATAGTGATAGCCCTAACCGTGGAATTCATGGTGGTTCATTTCATACCACATCACGATATATAAAAAATTATATTCAAGAAGAGCGCCATCCTGTACAAGAGCATGGTTATTTAGGATTTAGAATAGCCATTGTTCCAACCTTTAAAAATTATGGTTTATAAGCTGAATCATAAGTTTATAGAACCAAGTAGCGAATACGAGATATAATCATGAAAAAGCAAAGTATTTTTTTTATTTCAGATGGGACTGGGATTACGGCAGAAAGGGTGGGGGAAAGCATTTTAACACAGTTTGATGAATTTTCTTTCAAATTAGAAAGATTTCCTTTCGTTCGGAATGCCGAACAAGCCAAAAAAGCTATTTCAAGTTTACAGAAAGCTCAAGATAATGATGAATTAGCTCCAATTGTTTTTAGTACTTTTGTAGACCCAGAACTAACTGAAGAAATTTCTTCTGTAGGTGCATGTGTAATTGATTTATTTGGTTATCCTTCACAAAAACTAGGAGAGCATCTTGGGATACCCCCTGCACAAATTCAAGGTCGCATGCAAGCTATGGGAGACCGGAATGTTTACCAAAAGCATATGGACGCAATAAATTTTTCTGTTGACCATGACGATGCTCACAGGATTGATGGTTTTGATAAAGCAGATATAATTATATTGGGCTTGTCCCGTGGTGGGAAAACACCTACTTGTATGTATCTCTCAATTCATTATTTTTTAAAGGCGGCAAATTATCCATTGACACTTGATGAACTAAGTGGACCAAGCCCTCGTCTACCAAGCGAACTTTCTGATTATAAAGATCGTCTTCTTGGGCTTATAATTGAACCAAAACGCCTTAGTGAAATTCGACAACGTCGAAAACCAGGCAGTGATTATGCTTCTTTGGAAACATGTAAGTCTGAAGTTAAGAAGCTCAGATACCTCTATGAGGATGAAGGTATTTTTAGTATTAATACCACTGATGCTTCAATACACGAGATTGCTATTAAAGTTATGAATAAAATGAAATTGTACGACTAACATCCATGATGTAAGCCACTGGCTTTGCCGGTGCGACCCCATAAGGCTCTGCTGATCCGTGGTGCTGGCGGAGGTACGATTTATAGTTGAGCTGGAGTTGCACTCAGATATTCTGAAAAATGCCATCGGTTGGAAAGTAAAAAGATGGGGGTGTGGAGGTGGGATGCTTCATTTTTTGACGCCGGGTGTTTTGAAGCATATTCCTATGTGTATTCCACTTTTGTATCAATTGAGTGTTCAGCCTCTCTTTTCATCCGATGAAATCACTCTGGCTGGTTTCTATTTAGGGTCTATCCGGGTTTCCCCGAGATTTTCTGCTGATTTTTCCACCTAGACAATCTACTTGCTCAGTGGTTAAAGCCGGTTGTTTTTTAACAATTATAAAATATTAGTTGTTGTTGCGCCGCAGGCACTCTCAGTCGGCAGCGGGCCTGCGCGGCGGAGTGTGGGCAAAGGGTGAATTAGTGTGGTCATACACCAGGACACCCATCAAACCACATACACCAGGCATACACCAGGACACCAGCCCTTTCAAGGTGCTAACTAAATGATAAATAACAAAAATAAAAACTGAACAATCAAAATTGAAGATTAGTGCTGGACATTTCCGGCTCTGAGAATCAGAATATGGTGGGAAATTCCCCATTCATAATTCGTTGGATGTTTCAGGCAGTTAGAAAAAATCTATGATCGATTTGCAAAAAAAGCTCCTGTAGTTGTCATGGTGCGAGGAATATTGGAACGGGTACTGAGTCCTGTCGCG
>JBEVXT010000358.1:0-3196 GCA_040505955.1 Sedimenticola sp.
GGCCAGGCCATGCGGTTGCATGTTACCTATCACAAAGATACGAGTCCAGCTATTTCTTGGCTATATTGTCACTTTTTTGTATTGCACCCGCTAGGTGTTAACCTCAATATTGAGCAACGAAGAAAAGGCTTCTATGTACAATATGCATGTAAATGCCAACATTATAACCGAGAAAGGAGAATGAAAATGTTTAATACGAAGAAAGCAACATCGCTACTGATTGCTAGTTTTAGCACAATGGTATTTTTATCTGGTTGCGCGGGAATGCAGGTGAGCAAATTCACCTATGATGAGTCATATCAAGTGAACAAGCCCGTGAAGGGAGAAAAATGCTATGATGCATCAGTTCTTTTGGGAGTAGACATCAATAGAGCCAGAGATATAGCAAAGAAAGCACTTGTTGCTGTTGACTCAATAATAAGTGAAGAAACCGATACTCTTATTAAGGCTCAGAGAAATAGGCATATAGGTGTATTTGTTGGTAGTGGTGGGGAGGAGCTTTCAATCAGTCTCAACGATACTGGTAAAAACAAAACCTTTATGGCCATTACAACTAAAACTGGCTTTGTCGGTGGCGCAGGCCAGAAAGCGTGGTCATGTCAGATAGTTGACGAAGTGGTAAAAATGGCATCAAAATAAATTTGCTTAAGGCACCGTTTTCCACTGTAAACGGTGCCTTTATTCAAGCCAATCATATGAAACTGGTGGTTACTTATCATGTCAATAGGAAGGATAGTGACAATATCATTGACAATCATCATATTGTCAGGCTGTGCTACAACAACCAAAGTTGAAAAAACCAATTTTTCTTCTCAACCAAAAGAACAAAATTGTGAAATAGTATTTTATAAAGACTCTAAGCCATCAGAACCCTATACCATTGTGGGAAAAGTTGAATCACACATTAAAAAGAATCTGTTCTTTGGGGGTACAGTTCAATTAGAAGATGAAGCGTATACAGAGCTACGCACGAAGGCATGTGGTTTGGGTGGTGATTTCGTCATTATCGATGATTATATTGAGACTTCTGCTGCTGAAATGAGTCATGTTCATGTATGGGCTACCGTGCTGAAGTTACCAAAGTGAACTCAGCACAAAACTGAGCGAATAAAATAACAGGACACCCACCACTAAAGCATTGTAGGAGGGTAAGGCCAGTGCAACCTTTGTGGCCCCAAAGGTGGTTAACAAAGGCATCACATCACAATCGGAACACTATGATGGGTGTCTTCTCTCACCACTATATTCCAAATATTGACATTTCATCTTTATGTATTACGATATGTATTATCGTTAAATGATGGAGAAAAAAATGATTACTCTTCGTTTAGATTCTGAGTTAGAGAAAAATATAAATAAAATAGCCCACAAAATGGGAGTAACAAAGTCAAAGTTAATACGTAAAAGCATTACTGCTTTTATTGAAAAAATTGAACACCCTTCTCCTTGGGAGTTAGGAAGTGAACTTTTTGGAAAATATGCGAGTGGTAAAGATAATTTATCACAAGATAGAAAGTCTATTATTAAAGAAAAAATTATAGACACGTAATGAGAAAAATATTAATTGATTCTAGCCCTTTAATCTCCTTATTTGATAGAAATGATAAGTATCACTCTGCTTCAGTGGAATTTATCAAGAATAATAAAAGTGAATTAATAACAACAATAGCATCTATTACTGAAACGTTACATTTACTTGATTATAGTAGAAAAGCACAAGTTGACTTTTTAGGTTGGGTAAATGCTGGTGCATTAAGTATTGAGCAAATAACATCTAATGATCTTGTAAGAATAAAAGAGCTTACAATTAAGCATTTTGATTTACCAATGGATTTTACTGATACTTGCCTTGTTTTTTAGGAGAAAAATTAAACATTAATAGCGTTGCAACTATTGATAGGAATTTTGATGTGTACAGACTAAAAGGCAAAGAAACATTCACTACATATATTAAATAAAAATATAGCCAAAAAATGCATGACATGCAAAAAGACGCATCTATGATTTTGACGTTAGCCTTAAAAAAGCAGGACACTCACCACTAAAACTAAACCAAGGAGAAATGGATATGAAGGTGAAAATAGTAACTCAGTACAGATCGACACTGATTCTGTTGGCACTGTTTATTACCGGGTGCGCTACACAGCTTGCACCTAAATATGATGCCGCTCTTTTCGATGGTCTCACTAACACCAATGTTAAAATCATGGAGTTGTTTGCCTCTGTTGCCGGGGGAACGGAAAATACCACATTCCAAAAACGCGAGAAATCCTACAACGCCGTCATTGGGTCAATTGATGCCCTAGCCCTGCAGTCCAGGGCAAGACCAATGCCTGAAAATTCTGTAATAGTTAAGGTTAATGAGTATATGGTGTCGAGAGGGATGGGGCCGCTGACAGGCGATGTCGCTCCCAGCGCCAACTCACTTGAACAGATATCCAAGCAATTGGTAAAGATGAAAGAAGTTGACAGCAGCTCAGGACTGAATGCGCCTGTGGTGGCTATATTCAAAAATGCCGTGATCATATCGATGGATCAGGCAGTGACTTATGAATCATTTTTAGATAGATAAGGGAGAGTATCATGTCTATAGATATTGAGCAGTTGATGAGCGATATCAAAACCGCCGCTTCACAGGTAATCAATCAGGATGTCGCTGTATTACGCGGTTTTTCAGAACGGCAATTAAAGGCCCTTGCAAAACAGACAGAGCTGATCGCCAAAGGAGTGGCTTCTGGAGATATTGATGAGGATTTACGCGATTTCTTTTTGGACTCTCTTGAGGATATGGCACTGAATTTCGTCAAAACCCTTCGGGGGCTCTTATTGGTCACCATTGAAAAAGTATGGAATGCGATAATTGGCGTGATATGGAATGCTATCGGAGCAGCCACTGGCCTCACTCTTTCAGCACCATCAGCGTAACTTCTCAATAATTCCGTGCACCTCTTGAGCATGGGGTCGGAGTCGATTGCATCCAAAAAGGTGTACTTACCAACAGTCTCGACGCAATGCTTCCGCTCCCAGCTCACGCACCTTACCCACATCCCTGTGGGCAATCGACTCCGACCCCGTACCCTAATCCTTAAACAGGCTCTGTACCAAAATCCTGAAAACCACAGTTATGGTGGAACAGAGGTGTTGTAGGAGCGAACTTGTTCGCGATGGACTACGAAACGTGCTCTTCGCGAACAAG
>JBEVXT010000359.1:0-1543 GCA_040505955.1 Sedimenticola sp.
ATTGCTCCCCTATTCCCGCCGAAAATCCTGCTGATTCCAACCGGGATACATGACCCAAAGCATATCGAAGAGACCTGCATCAACAGACCCGATGGAAGCTGCTGCCCGGTAGAGCTTAGTATCAGTATGGTCAACCTGGAGAGCGGACGGGTTTATATCGCCAGTCTCCGCGATATTACTGAGCGGAACACCGCCCAGGAGCGAATCAGAAAGCTTGCCTTTTACGATACACTGACCGGACTGCCCAACCGATCTGTATTTCTGGATCGTCTGGAACTGGCGCTGGAGAATGCCAAAAGGCATAACGACCTGGTTGCAGTGATGTTTATCGATCTGGATCGTTTCAAGCGGGTCAACGATACACTCGGCCACACTGTCGGCGACCACTTTCTCACTCAGGTGGCAAAACGACTACACAACACGGTCAGAACCAGCGATACCCTCAGCCGTATTCACATGGATGAAGACGCCCCGCTGCTGACCCGCTTGGGGGGTGATGAATTTACCCTGCTGCTATCAAGAATTCGCAACGCCAATGATGTTGCCCGGGTGGGACAGCGGGTTCTCGAAGACCTGCGCCGCCCGGTTACTGTTCATGGACACGAGCTGGTGCTAACCGGCAGCATCGGCATCGCTCTTTTTCCGGGGGATGGCGATGATATCGATGCTCTGCTGCGCAATGCTGATGTCGCCATGTACCAGGGCAAGAAGAGTGGTAGAAACCAGGCGACTTTTTACTCCTCTTCGATGAATGAGGCGGCACTCCATGTACTGACCCTTGAAGAGGAACTGCGCCGGGCGCTTCAAAACGGCGGATTTGAGGTCTACTACCAACCCAAAATCTCTATACAGACAAGGGAACCGGTGGGTGCTGAAGCCCTGATTCGCTGGAACCACCCACAACGGGGCTTGATGATGCCGGGAGAATTTCTGCCGGTGGCGGAAGAGACCGGACTGATCGGCCCGATAAGCGACTGGGTGCTGGAGGAGAGTTGCAGGCAGATAAAAAAGTGGGCATTGAGTGGAAAAGAGCCGCTGCCAGTCTCTGTCAACATCTCCAATCAGCAATTCAATGGTGATCAGATACTCAACATAATAAAACGTGTACTGAAGGAGACGGGGATCAAACCCAGCCTGCTTGAGCTGGAGCTGACCGAGTCTATTGTAATGGAAAACGCCCCTTACGCACTCGATCTTACCCGCAGCATGAGGACAATAGGTGTTACCCTCTCTATTGACGATTTTGGTACCGGCTACTCATCCATGAGCCATCTGAAACGCCTTGCGGTGGATAAGCTAAAGATTGATCGCTCTTTCGTAATGGATCTGGGAGAGGATAGCGATGACGAGGCCATTATCCAGGCCATCACTGCACTGGCTCACAGCATGCACCTTACCGTGATAGCCGAAGGTGTTGAAACCGAAGCACAGTTTGAGCTACTGCGTCGGCACAGTTGCGACGAGGCACAGGGGTTCCTCTTCAGTAAGGCGGTACCGGCAGATGAGTTCGCGCGATGGCTGAAGTGAAGGTACAATTCACAGC
>JBEVXT010000360.1:0-3032 GCA_040505955.1 Sedimenticola sp.
CGCTGCTTACTACCTAGCGTGCCGATATTGTGGGGAGCATCATGGCAGTCGTAGCAGGTCGCGTTGGTTTTGGATTGATCATCGAGGCGGGGGCTGGCATGAATCGAATGCATATAGCTTTCAACCTGTTCCAGCACGGTATCCAATCGTTTATGCTCGGGATCCTGACTCCCTTTCTCCTCTTCCGCCGTCTCCTGATGGCAACGCACACAGCCGACGACAACAGGAATTTTTTCGTCATGCTCACCTTTTTTCAGGCTGACATTGGTGTGGCAACCGGTGCAATTTTCCTTACCATGCACACTGTCCTCGAACGATTCAGGATCGATGTAGATAAACTTGGTCGTGCCGTCGTCATACTCCCAGACTTGTTCATCTTCATCATCATCAGCGTGGCACTTATTGCACTTTCTATTCGGAATCTTTTTCTTGACGGATGTTTTTTCTGCAGTCACTGATGACTTATCGATGTTCGCATGTACGGTACCAATACCCAGCGCAAACATAATAATCAGCATCACTGACATGGCTTTGATTATTCTTCTCATTCCCCAACCTCTTTAACTATTTCTGATTTAATGCTATCCCATATTGATGGGATTCAGCATTACGTCTACTACAGGTAAACACCAATGATGCCTGGGCGAATCGAACCTGACTATCTATAAGCTATCCTAGCCGTCCTGACACAACTGACGATATGAGCTATGTCAAAGTTGGCACTTTCTTCAACCGGCACAATAGGTTGACAGGTCTACACGGCAACCTGCTGAAAGCCGGTTCTAATATATCTGCACGGCAGCATTATGATTAATTCCCACTAACTATGGCGCATAGCCTCAATGATTTGACACGATTCGCATATGCCTACTTCGTGTCTCCGACACTTTAACCTAGAAACCGCAGTTGACCGCTCCATTCTGAGGTTAAGTGGCTGATATGAATACCATTGACTTTAACCTACCCTTTCACCTGATGGGTGAGCCACGCTACGGGGTGAATTGCACGCTTGCGGTGGCGCATGGCGGCGTTACAACTCCTTGCAATAGAACAACTATTACGCGTCGTTGTGCCTTGCCCTGCACCACCGCAAACGCACACTTCACCCCGTCCAACTGCGGATTCTAGGTTTAAGCACAAGAGAAACCGCACGGCTAAACTACCAAAGGAAACCAGCGATGCATATTATGGTTTTCCACCATATAGGCCCGACCATAGCTCAGCATTAAATGGCAATCAAGAAAATATAGCGTATGATTATTTACTGCTTTGCTGATATAGCCTGGCAGTAATCAACTGATCTTTTAGAGGATTGCAGAGAGATGACAGTACCCGTGCGCCACCCAATTGTATCGACTGCAGACAGCGCCAAGCACATCAAGCCACATCTGCCTGTCTTCATCGTCGAAATAGATATCTTCCCGCCGATCACCTCAGGAGGCAATAAAAACCCTGCCTGATGTGTGGGTAAAAGCAGCACCCCAGACTCCCGACAAGCTCATTACTCTGACAGCTCCACCCTCAGCACCACTCCATCAACACCCACCACGTGCACCGTGGCACCGGCATCGCAATCAGGCCCATGGATCTTCCAGGTGGTGTCATCTACACGTATTCTTCCCTGGCCGTTGATGATCGGCTCATCCAGGCTGAAACGCCGCCCGACATACTGCTCCCCCCTTCTGTTGAGTGCCGGTTGATCTGACTTTGTTGGATTTCGCAGCAGCACCAAACGCCAGGCCACCACACTGACCACGCTGAAGAGCGCGAAGATCAGCACCTGGTACTCCCATCCAAGCTCCGGCACCAGCAACAGCACCAAGCCGACCAGGGTGGCGGAGACCCCCATCCAGAGAAAGAAAGCGCCGGGAGAGAATACCTCCAGAATCACCAGAACAACAGCCAGCACCCACCATTGCCAATAAGTGGCCATCTCCAACCACGACATCAGGATTGCTCCCCGGCACCCTTGTCACCCAGTGATTTGATCATCTCACCAATGCCGCCGATTGAACCGATCAGGCTGGACGCTTCCAGCGGCATCATAATCACCTTCTGGTTATCCGCAGAGGCGATACTCTTCAGAGCTTCGGTATAGCGTTGAGCCACAAAGTAGTTGATGGCGTTGAGATCACCCTTGGCGATCGCCTGGGAGACCATCATGGTCGCCTTGGCCTCCGCCTCGGCCAGCCGCTCACGTGCTTCCGCCTCACGGAATGCCGCCTCTTTATCACCCTCTGCCTCAAGAATAGCCGCCTGCTTCTTGCCCTCCGCTTCAAGGATCTCCGCCTGCCGCTGCCCTTCAGACTCTAGAATGGTGGCACGCTTCTCGCGCTCCGCCTTCATCTGCCGCGCCATGGAGTCCACCAGATCACGGGGTGGTGAGATGTCCTTGATCTCGATGCGAGTCACCTTCACCCCCCAGGGGGTGGTGGCGTCATCCACCACATTGAGGAGTTGAGCGTTGATCTGGTCACGCTTGGAGAGCAACTCATCCAGATCCATGGAACCCATCACTGTCCGAATATTGGTCATGGTGAGATTGAGAATGGCGTGAGTCAGTTTACTCACCTCGTATGCCGCCTTGGCCGCATCCAGCACCTGGAAAAAGACCACACCGTCAACCGTCACCATGGCGTTATCCTTGGTGATCACCTCCTGTGACGGCACATCCAGCACCTGCTCCATCATATTGAGCTTGGCGCCAACAACATCGACCACCGGCACAATCAGATTGAGACCCGGCCGCAGGGTCTTGGTATAGCGCCCGAACCGTTCAACCGTGTATTCAGTGCCCTGGGGAACCCGCTTGGCGCCAAGGACTACAAGAACCACCGCCAATACCAGTACAAAGATAACAAATATATCCATTACGCTCCCTCCTTAAAAAGATGTCTGAAAAATTATACTCCTAACCGACCACTTGAAAACCCATTATCCTAGAATCCTCAGTTGGACAGGGAGGAGAGTGCATTTGCGGTCGACTCCATGAATGGAGAAGTTAGCGCGACGCAGGAAGCCAAGGACACCAA
>JBEVXT010000360.1:3132-7322 GCA_040505955.1 Sedimenticola sp.
CTTTGCGTCTTTGCGCGAGATAAAAGATGTGTGGACGGCACATGGGCTTAAGTAAGTGCCATTCGAGTCCGACCCATTGATTAATGGGCAGAGCATTCGCCTCATTGGTTGAGGTAGATACGTAGCAATTTTGGGTTTATCCCCTGCAGATTTTGTCGTGCAGTTATCTCGTTTTCTCCTCTTAGGCGCATCTGTAGCAGTTTTTTCATGGCTTGGCTTGCTGGCTGTTTGAGTGAAGGAAAGTCGCTGAGGCTGTGAATCAGCGCGGGGTGTTTTACCAGCACAAACGCCGGAAAGTGTGCCGGTGGCCAATCATCATCGGTATCCCATAAATCCTGCCAATACTGATGAATGGGATGGCTCTTATGTCGCTCAATTGCTGCTTCGGTATAGCTTTCATCCTGTTCCATCATCAAGCACCAAGTGGTCAGCGCTTTATCATTTTGATGCAGGGCGTGGTAACTGACAGCAAGACGCTCAAGCAAAACCGGCTGAAGGTAGAGGCTGGGATCTGCACGTAACCTGTCAATCGTGGCAGGATAATCGGGAATCTCCAATAGAGCAGCGCTAGTGTGTAACTCTGGTTGGGCTGGGTTAAAGGTCAGGCTCTGCATACTCTCTGCCAGGCGTCGCCAGGAAAAAGTGAGGTAATCGCGGGCAGTTGGGCCAAGAACTTCTTGTGCCAAGGGCAGCACTTCCCGTCTTAGCCCTTGCAGTTCTGCTTCTACTGCATCGGCTTCTATAAGTGGATTGGCCTGCATATGTGAGCCGTAGTTTATGAGATCCTGATAGCTACCCAGCCTGACACAGCCCGGGTTTAGTTTGGAGAGTCTTTGGAGCAGCTCTTGTGCCGTATCAAATTGCCGGTCGCCCAGGGCAGCCAGGAGTCCATTTTCCGCCATCTGGGCACTGTTATCGATAAACAGATCCATCTGGGGTTGGTCTTGTGCGCTTAGCCAGCGTTGGGTGAACTGCCCACTCTGCCGACTGTTTGCACTGGCTGTCAGCGCCATACTTTGATCATCGTTCCAGCGATAAAAGTCTTGTGGCTCACTGATCAAACCCAAATCCCGGCAGTGTCTCTCGGTATCATCCAGCAGACGCTGGATCTCCTCTCTATCCAGCTGCAGTGCATCATCCAGCGCTCCGCATCGGCCGTAACGCCAATCCTCGTAGTCGGCGTAAAAGAGAACGTTATTCGCCAGCAACCAGTCGATCAAACAGAATCGCCCCTGCTGACTGAGATGTTCATCTATGGCGGCGATATTGATCATGTTGTCTCTGTCTCTTGTTGCCACAAGGTCATCAAATCTTCCAGTTTAAGGGCGAATTGCTCACCACTAATCTGCGCTTGATGATTAATGTGAAGGCTGATTTGTGCTTTCTGCTGCTGCAGTTGTGCAATCTTATCTTCTATGGTGTTTTCGGCGATTAATTTGTAAACAAATACCGGCTTATCCTGGCCGATGCGATGGGCGCGATCGGTCGCCTGCTGTTCGGCGGCACTATTCCACCAGGGATCGTAATGAATAACCGTATCTGCACGGGTAAGGTTGAGCCCTACTCCTCCGGCCTTGAGGCTGATGAGAAATACCGGTGCATCACCTCGCTGGAAGGCTTCCACTAACTGCTGTCGATTGCGGCTTTGGCCGGTTAGTATGAGATAGTCGATGCCCAAGGCATCCAAATCCTGGGCCAACAGCTCCAGCATGCTGGTAAATTGAGAAAAGAGCAGGGTAGTGCGCCTCTCCTCCACCAGCTCTTTGATCATCTCCATACAGTGTTCGCGTTTGGCTGAGCTGATATCGGGGGCGTCCAGCAGTTTCGGGTCACAGCAGACCTGGCGCAGTTTCAACAGGGCCGTCAGCAATAGGATCTGCTGCTGGCCATCGTGACCGCTGTCGGAGAGCTGCGCTTGCAGCTCCAAACTTCCGGTGTTTCTCTGGGTATCATAAAACTCTTGCTGATCATCGGCCAAGCTGATGTATTGATAGATCTCTGTTTTTTGAGGCAAATCCCTAGCCACCTGATCCTTGGTTCTGCGTAGCATGAAAGGTGCAATGCGCTTTTGCAGCTGCTCCATACGCTCCTCGTTGGCTTCCTGCTCGATGGGCTTCTGATAGTGGCATTTGAAGTCGGCCAGATTATTTAGACAACCGGGCATTAAGAAGTCCAGCAGTGACCAGAGCTCGCCCAGATGGTTTTGCACCGGTGTGCCGGTCAGGCAGATGCGGTAATCACTCTCCAGTTGTTGTATGGCTTGACGTACCTGGGTGCGAGGGTTTTTGATCTGCTGTGCTTCGTCCAGAACAATCCAGCTCAGCTTTTGCGTCTGCCAATGGGCAAGGTCATTCACTATCAGCTGATAACTGCTGATGAGAAGATCATAATCCTGCAACTTATCCCATGATTGCCCTCGTTTGGGACCATGCACTATTTTATATCGCAAATGGGGTGTAAAACGCTCGACCTCCAGCGCCCAGTTGTGCAGCAGGCTGGTGGGTAGAACAATCAGTGCGGGGTGCTGCAGGCAACCCTGCTGCTGTTCCAAGCTCAGGTGTGCCAGGATCTGCAGTGTTTTACCCAGCCCCATATCATCCGCCAGCAAGCCGTTGACCTGGTGCTGCTTCAAATGCTGTAGCCAACAAACACCTAACCACTGGTAGGGGCGTAACTCAGCCTCTACCCCACTGAGGGCCTGATCCAGCAGGGTAGGTATGTTGTGCAAGCTGACGGCAAAATTCAGATGCTCTACAGCACCCTGCCACTGGGTCGCCTCAGGTAGTTGCTGGCGCAGGTCATCAAGTCTGGCGATCTGGCTACGGGGTAAGCGTAGGGGGCCTCCTTGGTTCACCAGCAGATCACCCAACTCATCCATGATGCCGTTTACAAGTGGTGTGGGTAGAAGCAACAGCCGGCCATCAGGCAGCGTCAGTGTGGTTTCGTTGGTTGCCTGTTGACGATTAAATCTCTGCAACTGCCGTAATAGATTCAAGAGGTCGAACTTGTCATCACCCAGCTCCAGTAGAACGCTGAGTTGTAAGGCTTGATTATCCGACCCATCGATCTCCACTCGCCATTGGTCGGCGACAACATAGTGGTGTCTAAAGCCGGGTTCAATCCAAAAACTGAAGCCCTGTTGAGCCAGTTCCTGGCGTGATTCAGTCAAGAGCTGCAGCCACTGGGAGCGCTCGCTGGAGAGCCATTTCCCCCCATGGTCGGTTGGTTTGAGAGTGGCTATGAAGGGTTGCAATTGGCGAAAAAACACCCTCTCCTGCTGGGGGTCTCTAGTGAGATGGTTGATATGGATACCATCCCAATACTCAAGTCTATTCTGCTCTGCATCGTAAGGAATGCAGATACAGTAGTGCTCTCCTATGTAGCGGAACATCAACTCGATGCTACCTTCAAATCCAGCGGCTCTCTTTGGGTGCGGTCGTGAAGCGAGTCGCAACACGGGGTGGATCTCTGCAGTGAGCTGTTGTTGGGGTATGGCTTTGGGGAGGGGTAACCCCACTTTTGCCCATCGCGCCTCATGTTCCGCCAGAAAACCGGCGACTTTTGAGGCGGGCAGGTAGCGCTCAACTTGGGCCAGAGTATCCACAGCAGCACTGTTTAGTTGGTGCTGGGTAAGTGACAGCAACCCAGTGGCCGCATCATAGAGCAGTGGGTAACTGGCTTTAGCATCCAGATAGAGCAACTTTCCGGTGGCGTCCGCCTGCCAGCTCAACTGGAACGTGCCCGTATGGGAAGGTAGCCAGACCAGTTTTACAGGTACCGGTGGGGCGGGGGCAAGTTTCTGTCGGCTGCCTTGTGGTGTCTCGATAAAACAGCGCTGAGTTTTCAGCAAGAGCGGGATTAACTCCAGCCATTTTTCCACCGGCAAATCCCCAGCCTCATGGGGCAGCCCATTCGGCTTGGTCTCTATAAGTATCTGTAGCGGGTTGATATCCACTTCGCTGATAAACGGTGGCAGATGCTGAAGGTGCTGGCGTTGAATCTTGTAAGGTTCCCCCTGTTCCCGCAACCCCCCTTGCTGTAACTCTGCCAGGGTCAGCTGTAGTTTGACTGTTTTACTCTTCTCCTGAATCTGCAGCAGGTAACAGAGTTTTGGTCCTTGCGTGGTGTTGGGCCTGTTTTGACGAAGTTGTGCAAGAAAACTCATGGTGTTGGATGTCTCTATGTACGGG
>JBEVXT010000361.1:0-1756 GCA_040505955.1 Sedimenticola sp.
ATGGCCGCCATATATACACAGTCTACCTTAAATGTGCCCCTATTTAACAAATGTATGCACTCTGGCAGTTGAATTATGTTTGTACAGAGAAAAATATAGTTTTGGATAGGAAATAAACGGAAATTGACAGTATCGCTTCATATAAACTTAAGATGGCCGCCGAATATCCCTTGAGAAAACGCAGAACTTACATTTAAGTAATATGACATTACATACGATGGTGGGTATAATCGTGATGATAGAATAAAAAAGGAACTTGCATAGTTGTATAATTGTAAAATTTAAAGCATGAACTTACAGTCGGTATGTACACAAAGCTGCCAATGCTTATATGTATAACCAACTCATTATAGCTAACGGTGATTTTTATTACGCGTTGTGATCATGTGTACCAATAATATTTTACTCTTGGTATTGTATAACTTTGTGTTAGTATCGCTTTAAATAAATCTCATCATAATCTTCAATAACTGGATTGAGACAATGATCTATAAAGCAGTTGCATGCACGAATCCACTTCAATCCGTTTCTACAACATTTCGTTTACAGGCACACGAAACCAGCTCGAGACGTGCCTTGGGAATGGCTTCCTGTGTCAACAGCATCGGATGTGCACTGTCAGAGCCCAGGGCCTATTTCCACCCACAATATAATGGTGATGGGAGAGTCGGTGCTAGTGTTTGAAATTTGTGCCAAATCATCACTTGATAACTAGATGTAGCAATGTGTTGTCGCAATGCGTCTTGTGTAGGTAGAAATGCTTCTGGTTTATTTGATCGGTACAGCCGGTACGCAACAGACACCACGTCCGCCGTGGAAGCATACAGTTTGGTAACAAACTTTGCCCTGATTTCATGGACTCGTCGTGACACAAACTGTCGCAGTGTGGAATGCTAGCAGATTATGGCGAACATTTGATTATAACCCGCTATATACATGAGTTTCAGTTGAGCATCAGCACATACCCTTATCTCTTGGATTTGAAGATCATTATAGAATGACACCAGAAGCGATACGACGTCAGTGTCGCGACAGTCAACAAACACGTGCTCATAGCCATGTCGTTCAGCATCCTTTACATGGATGTAATATCTCGAACTTGTACATATGCTGTTAAACTTCATTAGAGCTGAGGGCTAAGGGAACTGTAGTTTGCACATAGTGCAATTCAAGCGAGGATACTATGGTTTGTTGTGTACGATCATGTGAACTATACACTGTGGGGCTTGGCATACCTTGCTGACTTGACAATACTTCCACAAACAACACCGTCTGTATGGAATGAATTTTGTAGTTAAAAAGACCCCAAAAAAAGTTCAATCAGCTGTCAGTTGACCCAGCATTAGACCATATCATCACACAGGGAAAGGCTGCTGGCTATAGACCTAGTTGAAATAACGAGATCGGAAAGTACTCTGGAAATATGGTGTCTGCCGTACAACGATTAAAGTCAGGTATCTGAAAACACACGAAACATGTTAGGGGTAAATGGACAGAACATATCGAGACAGGACGAAAGAATGCGGAAAGATGAAAGCGACATCGAAGCAATGGCAGATCAGTTCAAAAGCTGCTTTCTGCCCCAAACCAGGGAGGTGAAATAGCCTATGCCTATGTACCTCAAGACTGGCACCGGGAGCCGACACACCACTACAAGGAAAAACTCAAAACGTTCAAACACCTCTACAGCGCTAGACAGGCGAAGTGAAGCGAAGCAAAATGTTGCTTAAAGATGACCTCAACGTGTTTCAAAGAA
>JBEVXT010000362.1:0-11538 GCA_040505955.1 Sedimenticola sp.
GAACTTGTTCGCGATGGACTACGAAACGTGCTCTTCGCGAACAAGTTCGCTCCTACGCCTGAGTTCCGGATTACCGTGCTGAATAGTTACATCCCACAAACATCTATACCAGTTATTCAGCAATATACAATCGTATAAATATAACTATTATCATATAGATAAGATATTATCTTAAAGTTATATACGAACAGTATTGCCAGCAATTACCGACAGCAAAGAAGAATTTGGAGCACCGCTCAGTTGACTGAAGAGGCTGCTGGAGCACCCATTTACCTGCTTGCCCTTTTATGTCGGGCGATTATCTCTCAAACTTTTTTCTGGCCGTATAAATATAAATTAGGGATATCATGCGCCTCCTTGTGGTAGGGTATTTCCGCCGTTTAGTTAGCAACTATCCCTACATTAATACGGATGGAACTGCGCGATAATCAGGCGACGCCAAAATAACATCGCCTGCTGCACTCCAGACCTGCAGCAGAAGAACAATGAACACCCATCTCTCACCTCTAGAAGGAGACGAAGCAAGATGATTAGTCCTGTCGGATCCGATAAACTCCTGCCGCTTTTTGTCTATGACACAGATAAACATCACGAACTGATGCGTGAGGCGGAAACTCTGCCCTCTGCAGTTATAAGTTCTCAGGCGGCAGGCAATGCAGTCATGATGGGGGGAGGATATTTTACCCCTCTGAAAGGTTTTATGACCGTTGGCGATGCCCTAGGTTGTGCCGAGAATATGAAAATGTCTGACGGCAGTTTCTTTCCGGTGCCGGTACTCTGCCTGCTCGATAATGTTGATGACATCAAGGGTGCCAAGCGCATCACCTTGCGTGACCCCAATATGGAAGGTAGTCCCGCTCTTGCGATCATGGATGTCAATGCCATAGAAGAGGTAACTGATGATCAGATGCGGGTGATGTCCGAGAAAGTCTACGGTACCGCCGATCCTGAACATCCCGGAGTTGCAGCATTCAACAGCCAGGGACGCTATGCCGTCTCCGGCCCTATCCAGGTGCTTCACTTCAGCTACTTCCAAGATGATTTCCCTGACACCTTCCGTACTGCGGTTGAAATCCGCAATGATGTCAAAGAGCGTGGCTGGAAAACCATCGTCTCATTCCAGACCCGTAACCCGATGCACCGCGCTCATGAGGAGCTGTGCAAGATGGCAATGGAAGCGGTTGATGCCGACGGCGTGGTAATTCACATGCTGCTGGGTAAGCTTAAGCCCGGCGATATCCCCGCACCTGTCCGTGATGCCGCTATTCGCAAGATGGCAGAGCTCTATTTTCCACCCAACACAGTTATGGTTACCGGCTACGGCTTCGATATGCTCTACGCCGGGCCCCGTGAAGCTGTTCTGCACGCCTATTTCCGGCAGAACATGGGTTCCACTCACTTCATCATCGGCCGTGATCATGCCGGGGTGGGAGACTACTACGGCGCATTCGATGCCCAGACCATCTTCGACGAGGAGGTACCTGAGGGAGCCCTGGATATCGAAATATTCAAGGCGGATCACACCGCCTACTCCAAGAAGCTCAATCGGGTGGTAATGATGCGTGATGCACCAGATCATTCAAAAGAGGATTTTGTGCTTCTCTCAGGCACCAAGGTTCGTGAAATGCTGGGTCAGGGTATGGCGCCCCCTTCCGAGTTCTCACGTCCAGAAGTGGCCGATATCCTGATGGATTACTACAAGACCCTTAGCTGAGTCACCATCAGACCATAAAACAGCTTAGGTTGTTTTACGGTGGATGAAAAACCCGTGCTCCTTTGCAGGAGCGCGGGTTTCTTTTTAGCCGGAAATGAACGCAAATGTACTCACAATAGATGCCAAAAGTTTTCCTGATTACCCTCGAAGCTCAGCCACTGATAGAATGAAATGAGTAATATTGGCCGGAAATAAACGCGTGTGAACGCAAATATTTGAAGCTGGCTCTATAAAACAGTCCTGAAGTTGTGTGTAGGAGCGAACTTGTTCGCGAAGAGCGCGTTTCGGAGTCCATCGCGAACAAGTTCGCTCCTACAAATACAAAGCGTCAATACATGCTCTTGGTTATTGTCAATGCAAAAACAATATACCAGTAGAGAGCCGTATTCGCGTTTATTTGCGTTCATTTCCGGCTGAGTTTCAGAGGGTTGCCGGTTATGTTTGTTACCTGAGATTTTCCTTGTAGGAGGGTATCTCAGCATTCAACGCTTGGGAGAAGTTGGCGAAATCCATGGTGACCGTCGCCAACTCGACACCAGCAAAATCAGTTCTTGTGACGTTGGCGTTACGCAGTATGGCGCCTCCCAAAACGGCACCGGTAAGGTCGGCATCCGTCAGGTTTGCGTTACGGAAATTGGCATCCTCGGCAGAGATGCCGTGTAGTTTTGCACCATTTAAGCGAGCGTTCTCCAGGTTGGCAAGATTGATAACAGTGAAGCCCTCATGGCTTAGAGATTCCAATATCGCCCCGGACAGATCTGCTGAGATAAGAACGGCATCATTGAGATGGCTGTCACTGAGATTGCTCTGACTGAGGTTGGCGTCTCTGAGATTGGCCTTGATAAACAGTGCATTGAAGGCGGTTACACCAGAAAGGTCGCAGTTGGAGAAATTGGCCCGTCGCATATCGGCACGGGTAAGGGTGGCGCCGGTCAGGCTGCTGCCTCTAAATTCAACATTTCTCAGATCCGCCCGACTGAGATTGGCGCCGGACAGGTCGCACTGCTGCATCATGGTCGCCTGGGTATGGCTACTCACCCCCAGTTTTGCACAGCTTAGATTGGCTCCGCTCAGATTTGCGCCATTAAGAGCGGCTGATGTTAGAGTGGCGCCGCTGAGATCTGCACCACTGAGATCTGCATCGGTGAGATCGGTGCGCTCCAGTCGGGTGTTGCGTAGATCGGCGCCTGCCAGATCAGCACCCGCGAGCCGCATCTCCCTGAGATCAGCCAGCGCAAGAGTATCCCGCTCTAAACCTGCCAGCAGATCGCCACTGCTCTTATGCCTTATTTCAATCATCACTCCCTCCCTTTTTTATTGTTGCTACAACAGGAGTTTAACCCACCGGCGAGATTTTTTTGCTGGATAGGGCTGTTTACCGGGATTATTCCCAGGGGGAGATGGGGTTTTGTATAAAAAAAGAGCCGCCTGGTTACAGGCGGCTCTGCGGTGGCGTCAAAAAAAGTTCAGGCTTCAGTCAACAACAACCCGATTTCTACCACTGTTTTTGGCCTGATACAGCGCCTTATCCAGCCGTTGAAAAAAGAGGTTGCCGTTATCTGCATTACGCAACATGGTGACGCCTAGGCTGACAGTCAGTCTCAGATTTTTCTCTGGTATAGGATTCAGCCGTGAAATATTGGTACGAATTCTCTCTGCAAGTAACTCTGCTCCATCGGTCTCGGTATCAGTGAGGACAACAACAAACTCCTCACCGCCATAGCGGAACACCATATCGCTCTCTCGAATGGTCTGTTCGGTGCACTCGGCGACGGCTCTCAGTGCCTGGTCACCGTAGAGGTGACCGTGTGTGTCGTTGACTCTTTTGAAGTTATCGATATCGAGAATAATACAGGACAAAGGGGATTGGTGGCGTTGAGCCAAACCAATCTCACGCTTGATGGTGTCATTCATGGCGGCGCGGTTTTTTACCCCGGTCAGGGGGTCGGTGGTGGCCGAATCAACAGCCCGCTGATAGAGCAGGGAGTTGCGTAGAGGATAGAGCAGGCCAGCCAGCAAACACTCAATACTTTCCAGTTCCTCCTCTTGAAATGGTTCATTGCGGGTAAATTTCATATTGCCAAGATGATCTTCCAGCACAACCAGTTGATAGGCACAGCTGTGAGTAGACTCTACACCGATGTTGACCTCAATATGCAGGCCGGGAAATTCGTAACTGAGGCCTCCATAAGGAACCACTAGCTGGATCTCTTTTGCGAAGATAGCTAACAATTCATGGGTCTCAAGAGTCGTTTGAAGTACCCCGGTGAGCTCCAGAACCCGGGAGGCAAACCGGTTCTTGGTCGCTTTATTGAGCGCCGGGTGGGCTGGGTGTGTTATCACCGAATCGTATCTGTCGGTCGTGCTTAGATTCTGTGTGGTCATTTTCAGCGCTTCCATTGTTCACTTCACTGAACAGAGTTAAGCAATACCTATTCCAATAAATATATTTATTATATTATTCAATATGTTGCGTATTATATTTTTTCAGATGACAGAAATATGACAGGCATTTGCGGCAAACAGCGGCCATTTATTGCCGCCCGGCCGCCGCTATGCACCAGTTGCAGACTATCGGCTGGATTGTCTATGCAGATGCTGCGTCTCTCGTTGCCAGGGGTCGGAGTCGATTGCGTTGAATATGGTAGGGAAATTTCCCGTTTCTTGCCGCAATCGACTCCGACCCCGATATACTTAATAGTTATAGGGTGAGAATATTGTTCTTGATTTAATGTAACTATTCAGCACACCTCGTTCACTCAGCACTGAGTACTCATTATCAGGCAGTTGCGGAAGGAATATCTTTGGCAGGGATGTCAAAGCAAGCTTCATGGATGAATTTATGCGATTCCTGGAGCTACTGCCTGGTAATGAGTACGGTGTTCAGTATTGTGCTGAATAGTTGCGATTTAATCAGCGATTCCCGGGATGAGGGCGTGCCCAGTGGTACCCAGGCTGTCCGGCTCCATGAGCCAGAGGTAGAACGGTATCAGCGCCTCCGGACTCTGACTATTGATCTACAGCAGTACCGGGGTGGGCAGTCCCATCTGTTGCAGAATTTCCACGGGGTGGTTGATTTCACTGTCCGCTCCCCACTGATCAGGATGGTCGCCATCATCAAGATAGCCAAAGAGGGCGGTCATCGTGGCAGTGCCGGCACTACGACCCGCTTCGATATCACGCTCGGCATCACCAATATAGAGGCACTCTTGGGGGCTGCATCCCACCAGCCGGCAGGCGTATAGAATCGGCTCTGGATGAGGCTTGCTGTTGGCGGTGGTGTTACCGCTGACGATACAGGCGGCGCGTCGGGTCAGTCCCATCTCCTCCATCAGGGGATCGGTGAGCCAGTCCGGCTTGTTGGTGACGATTCCCCAGGGCAGCTGCAGTGATTCAAATTGGGCCAACACCTGATCCATACCGGGAAAGAGACGGGTCTCGCGGCTGATATTCTTTTTATAGACTGTAAGAAGATCCTGTCGGTACTCCTCGAATCGGGGCTGATCCGGGTTGATACCAAAGCCCGCCCGGATCAGGGCAATACCACCGTGCGAAACGTGGGGGCGTATTTCATCAAACGGCAACTCATCCCGGCCGTGCTTTTTCAGTGTCTGATTGAGGGCATAGGCAAGATCCGGGGCGGTATCAGCAAAGGTGCCGTCCAGATCAAACAGAACCAGACGGATCACTCGCTCGTGAAGCCTTGGCTGCTCAGCCATCTTTGCTACAGCTCACCATATAGTTGACATCGACATCCCTGGGATCCAGCCGATATTTGCCGGTCAGGGGATTGTAGACCAGCCCTTTCATATCATTGCTCTGCAGGCCTGCGGCGCGGATCCATCCATCCAGTTCCGAGGGACGAATAAACCTTGAGAAGTCGTGGGTTCCCTTCGGCAACATGCGTAGCAGGTACTCGGCACCGATGATGGCGAAAAGATAGGATTTCGGATTTCGGTTGAGGGTGGAGAAGAAGAGATTGCCTCCCGGCCTGCACAGGCGGCTGCACGCTTCAACGATAGAGGCGGGGGCCGGTACATGCTCCAGCATCTCCATGCAGGTGACGATATCGAAGGACTCCGGCTGCTCACCCGCCAACTGCTCAACGGGTATCCTCCGGTAGTCGACCTCAAGTCCGGATTCCAGCAGGTGCAGCCCTGCCACCTGTAGAGGCGCTTCACCCATATCAATTCCGGTCACCTTGGCACCGGCGGCTGCCATGCTTTCGGAGAGAATGCCGCCGCCACAGCCCACATCGAGCACTCGCTTGCCCTTTAGCCCGGCTATGTCGTCAATGTATTCCAGCCGCAGCGGGTTGATATCGTGCAGCGGCTTGAACTCACTGTGCGGATCCCACCAGCGAGAAGCCAGTTCCTCGAACTTGCTGATCTCCGCCTGATCCACATTGAGAGTCTGTTCACTCATGTCGCAACCGTTCCAGTTTGTATAAAAAGGGTGATTATACCTGAGTAAGAGACGCAGAGTAGGTCGTCAACGATAGCGGCATCGAGGGTAATCAGGGATTTTTTAATCCTCCTTGATCTTTTCGTACCACTCCCGGGTTCGCACAGCAATCTCCCGGCTATCGAGCGTGGTGAGCTCACCGCTATTAACCACCTGCTTACCGGCTACCCAGACATCGGAAACTTTGTCGCGGCCGGTAGCGTAGACCAGCTGTGATACCGGATGGTAGACGGGCTGGGTCTCAAGGCTTCCAAGATTCACAGCAGTAATATCCGCCGCTTTGCCGGGTTCGAGAGAACCTGTCTCATCGTCAATACCAAGGGCTATAGCGCCGTTGAGCGTAGCCATCCGCAGTGCGGTGGCGGCGGGTATGGCGGCGGCGTCATCGGCAACACCTTTTGCAAGAAGTGCCGCAGTGTGCATTTCGCTGAACATGTCCAGATCGTTGTTGCTGGCAGCGCCATCGGTGCCGATGGCGATATTGACTCCAGCCTTGTGCAGCTTTGCCACCGGACAGAAACCGGATGCGAGTTTCAGGTTTGATTCCGGGCAGTGAACAACACTGGCGCCACTCTCCGCAATTAATGTGATCTCATCCTCTTCCAGATGGGTCATGTGAACCGCTATCAGGGAGGGGGAGAGCAGTCCCAGGTCATGGAGGCGCTGTATCGGCCGCTTGCCATGGTGCTCCAACCCCTGAATGATCTCATCACGGGTCTCGTGGAGATGGATATGCACCTGTACCGAGGGCTCCAACTCATCGGTCAGCGTGCGCACTCTCTCCAGCGGAGCATCGGAGACGGAGTAGGGGGCGTGGGGGGCGAAGGCGGTGGTGATAAGACTGTCGTTGCGGAACTTGTCGTGTACCTCCAGGCCACGCCTCAGGTACTCATCGGCATCACCGGCCCAGGCGGAAGGGAAGTCGATGAGGATCATACCCACCACTGCCCTCATGCCCGCAGCAGCACAGACCATACCGGTGACATCGGGGAAGAAGTACATATCGTTGAAACAGGTGATGCCGCCACGCAGCATCTCCGCCACGGCCAGGCGTGTGCCGTCGGCAACAAACTCTTCACTCACCCAACGCCCTTCTGCAGGCCAGATGTGATCGTTCAGCCAGGTCATCAGCGGCAGGTCGTCCGCCAAGCCGCGCAGCAGGCTCATCGACGCGTGGGTATGGGCATTGATCAGGCCTGGAATCAGCGCATGATGATCCAGTTCATGAACCCTCTCCGGCTGATACTTTTCCCGTGCATCATCGCTTGGCAGTATCTCAACTATGCGTCCGCCCTGAATCGCCAGGGCGTGATATTCAAGCACGGTATCTTCTGGAACCACCGGAATAATCCAGCGGGCGTGTATCAGTGTGTCGATAGTCAAGAGGACCTCTCCATTCATGGTTAGAATAGTGTAACTATTCAGCTCACCCCTAAAATCCGCCATTTCTGCGTTACAAAATGATCATTTACAGTTGTAAACTCACATTTTGCGCCTTGAACTGACGAATTTTAGGGGCAATCTGAACAGTTACTGCATAATGCTGAATAGTTACAGATATAGTTAGCGTTTGTTCAGAAACATACATTCGGTGCGTCGAAGTCGCAACGAGGAACAGTACACGCTGAGATTTTTCTGCAGGAAGCATTGCCTTTTCTCTGCGACCTCTGAGTTCTCTGCGTTCCGCTCTTAATCTGTTTCTGAACAGCGAAGGATTAAATTTGCCACGGGATAAGATCAGATGGAAGCACTACCTCTAAATATTCGCGCCGATGCGGATCATGCCATTGTCTGGGACAACAACCGTCTCTACCTTCTGGATCAGCGAATACTGCCCACACAGGAGCAGTATGTTGAGTTGCAGACGGCTTCTGCCACTGCTGACGCCATTCGCGATATGGTGGTTCGCGGGGCGCCCGCTATCGGCATCACTGCGGCATTTGGTGTGGTGTTGGCGGGCCGCCGCTGTTACAGCCGATTTGGTGATGAGTGGAAGGCGCATGTTGGCGAAGAGTTGGGGATACTCGCTGCCTCCCGGCCCACTGCTATCAACCTCTTCTGGGCGCTGGGGAGGATGAAGCGGCTGATTGCCCACCTCGATGCCGGAGATCCCGAGCCTATTCTGCTGGCGGAGGCCAAGCTGATCCACCAGGAGGATATCGCCTCCTGCAAAACAATGGGGGCTTTGGGTGCAGAACTGATCGAGGAGACCACCTCGGTGATCACCCACTGCAACGCCGGGGCGCTTGCCACCGGTGGCTATGGCACCGCCCTCGGAGTGATCCGTAGCGCCTATGCCGCAGGCAGGATTGATACTGTCTACGCCGATGAGACACGGCCCTGGCTACAGGGGTCGCGGCTTACCGCTTGGGAGCTTATTCGCGACGATATTCCGGTAACGCTGCTCGCCGACGGCGCTGCCGCCAGCCGTATGGCACGGGGTGGGGTAGGGTGGATCATCGTTGGCTCCGACCGTATCGCCGCCAATGGCGATGTGGCCAACAAGATCGGAACCTATCATCTGGCGGTGGCGGCGAAACACCACGGAGTCAAGGTAATGGTGGCTGCACCCACCTCTACCATTGATATGTCGGTGGCCTCCGGGACCGATATTCCGATCGAATCGCGGGATTCCGGTGAGCTGCTCTGTTGTGGCGGGAAACGTGTGGGGGCTGAAGGTTTGTCGGCATGGAATCCGGTGTTTGATGTCACCCCGGCCGAGCTGGTAGATGCCATTGTCACCGAACGAGGGGTTGTGCTTTCGCCAAACTCGAAAAAGATGATCGATTTAATGGCAATTGCCCCTGAGAGGGGCTGAAAGCCGTTTTAAGACGTTTTAGTAACAGACGGCATCTCCAATATTGTGCTAGAATACTCCGCTTGGACACGCTCTGTTTGGTCGTGGCGACACTGCCCTGACCCAACCCTGATGATCCTGAACAATCCCCTGGTTTCAAGCAAATGCCGGTAGCGGCGGATATAACAAATCACCCATGACCGAATTCGCAAAAGAAGTTATACCGGTCAATCTCGAAGACGAGATGCAGCAGTCCTACCTCGACTACGCCATGAGCGTAATCGTTGGACGCGCCCTTCCTGATGTCCGGGATGGACTCAAACCGGTTCACCGTCGCGTTCTCTACGCCATGAGTGTACTGGGGAATGACTGGAATAAGCCCTACAAAAAGTCGGCCCGCGTGGTCGGTGACGTTATCGGTAAGTACCACCCCCATGGTGACACCGCCGTCTACGACACCATCGTTCGCATGGCCCAGCCATTTTCCATGCGCTACATGCTGGTCGATGGCCAGGGGAACTTTGGCTCAGTGGATGGGGATGCACCGGCGGCAATGCGTTACACCGAAGTGCGCATGGCTAAGATCGCCCACACTATGCTGGACGATCTGGACAAGGAGACGGTCGATTTCACACCCAACTACGATGAATCGGAGCATGAGCCTTCGGTTCTTCCTGCGCGTACTCCCAACTTGCTGATTAACGGCTCCACGGGTATCGCTGTCGGCATGGCGACCAATATACCGCCGCACAACCTGACTGAAACGGTCAATGGCTGTATCACGCTCATAGACAACCCGGAAAGCACTGTTGATCAGCTGATGGAGGTGATACCGGGTCCGGATTTCCCCACTGCCGCCATGATCAACGGTGCCAAAGGCATCCGTGAGGCGTACCAAACCGGGCGTGGTCGGGTCTATATTCGCGCCCGTGCTGAAATCGAAGACATGGAGTCCGGCGGTAAGCAGCGGATCGTTGTCACCGAACTGCCTTACCAAGTGAATAAAGCACGGCTGTTGGAGAAGATCGCCGAATTGGTAAAGGAGAAACGTCTCGAAGGTATCACCGAACTGCGCGATGAGTCTGATAAGGACGGCATGCGCATGGTGGTCGAGCTGCGGCGTGGTGAAGTGGCTGAGGTGGTGCTCAATAATCTCTATCAGCACACCCAGATGCAGAATGTGTTCGGCATCAATATGGTCTCTCTGGTGGACGGCAGACCGCGTCTGCTTAACCTCAAGCAGATGCTGGAGTATTTCATCCGCCATCGCCGTGAGGTGGTGACCCGCCGTACCCTGTTCGAACTGCGTAAAGCGCGCGCCCGCGCCCATGTATTGGAAGGCCTTGCGGTTGCGCTGGCGAATATTGATGAAGTGATCGCGCTGATCAAGGCGGCGGCCAGCCCGGCAGAGGCGAAAAGGGGGCTGTTGGAGCGCTTCTGGCAGTCGGGCACGGTTGAGGCGATGCTTGAACGTGCCGGATCAGATGCTTCCAGACCTCAGGGGCTGGAGCCAGGCTTTGGACTCACCGAAGAAGGGTACCGTCTGACGGAGACTCAGGCCCAGGCGATTCTTGAGTTGCGACTGCACCGCTTGACCGGTCTTGAGCAAGATAAAATCCTCAATGAATACAGTGAAATAATTGAGAAAATTAAAGAGTTGCTGGATATTCTTTCAAGTCCTGACCGTTTGCTGGAAGTCATTCGTGAAGAGCTGGTCGCCATCCGTGATCAGTATGCAGATGAGCGCCGCACCGAGATTCTCCACAGCCATCTGGATCTGACCCTGGAGGATCTGATCACTGAAGAGGATGTGGTGGTAACGCTCTCTCATGCCGGTTATGCCAAAGCGCAGTCAGTGGATACCTATCGTGCCCAGAAGAGGGGCGGCAAAGGTAAGTCGGCTACGGCCACTAAAGACGAGGATTTTGTTGACCAGCTGTTTGTGGCAAGCACCCATGACACCATTCTCTGTTTCTCCAGCCGCGGTCGTGTCTATTGGATGAAGGTGTATCAACTGCCCCAAGCGGGGCGTAACGCCCGGGGTAAGCCAATTGTCAACCTGTTACCCCTTGAAGAAGGCGAACGCATCAATGTGGTACTGCCGATCCGTGAATATGCTGAAGATAAGTATATCTTTATGGCCACCAGTTCTGGAACTGTGAAGAAGACACCGCTGGTTAACTTCTCCCGTCAACGGACCGGCGGTATTATCGCAGTCGATCTGCGGGAAGATGACCAACTTGTCGGTGTCGCCATTACCGACGGCAGTCAGAACATCATGCTCTTCACCTCCGCCGGCAAAGCAGTTCACTTTGATGAGAGTCATGTACGGCCCATGGGGCGTACCGCCTGCGGTGTTCGCGGTGTGCGACTTGATCAAGGACAGCAAGTGATCTCTCTAATCATCGTCGAGCCGGATCGTACAGTATTAACGGTCAGTGAAAACGGTTTCGGTAAACGTACGCCGGTCGTACAGTTCCCGTTGAAAGGGCGTGGCGGCAAAGGTGTTATCTCTCTCAAAACTTCCGAGCGTAATGGTGCGCAGATCGGTGCGGTACTGGTA
>JBEVXT010000362.1:11638-17291 GCA_040505955.1 Sedimenticola sp.
GCAGGCCTGCTCACAGGTATCGAAAAATTTCAATCTAACCAATATATTGTGCTGGAGAATTAATGATGTCTCGAACTTATAATTTTAGCGCCGGCCCGGCCGTTCTGCCCGAAGAAGTCCTGAAACAAGCCCAGGATGATATGCTCGACTGGCATGGCTGCGGTATGTCTGTGATGGAGATGAGTCACCGGGGCAAAGAGTTTATGTCTATCGCCGCTCAGGCAGAGACAGATCTGCGCGATCTTCTGGCGATTCCATCGAACTACAAAGTCATGTTTCTCCAGGGCGGCGCCTCCAGCCAGTTCTCCATGGTTCCAATGAACCTGCTTGGCAGCAAGAAGGGTGCTGACTATATCAACACAGGTTCCTGGTCGAAAAAGGCGATTGCCGAAGCGAAGAAATACTGCGAAGTCAATGTTGCCGGTGCATCACCTGATGGGGTATTTACCGTACCCGCACAGGATCAGTTGCAGCTCAATGCAGATGCGGCCTACGTCCATTACACCCCCAACGAGACCATCCAGGGTATTGAGTTCCCCTATGTACCTGAGACCGGTGGTGTTCCACTGGTGGCTGATTTCTCATCCACCATCATCTCCCGTCCCGTGGATGTCTCCAAGTATGGTGTTATCTACGCCGGAGCACAGAAAAATATCGGCCCGGCCGGGCTGACAGTGGCCATCGTCCGCGAGGATCTTATCGGTAACGCCCTTGAGGGTACCCCTGCAATGTTCGCATACAGCACCCATGCGGGCACAGGCTCGATGTACAACACACCTCCGACCTACAGCTGGTATCTGGCGGGCCTGGTATTCCAGTGGCTTAAGCGCAAAGGTGGGCTTGAGGGTATCGCTGAGATCAACCAGCGCAAAGCAGCAAAGCTTTACAGCGCCATAGACAGCTCCGACTTTTACGCCAACCCGGTGGATGTTAACTGCCGCTCCTGGATGAATGTTCCCTTCACCCTGGCTGATTCAGCACTCGACGGCGCTTTCCTGGAAGGGGCCAAAGAAGCAGGGCTGGTGACACTGAAAGGACATCGCTCTGTAGGTGGTATGAGAGCCAGCATATACAACGCCATGCCCGAGGCGGGTATCCAGGCACTGGTTGATTTCATGGCTGACTTCGAGAAGCGCAACGGTTGAGAAGGCAGCGTCACTGCCTGTCTGAGTAAATAATATAATTATTCAGCACAATGCCGTAACTGTTCGGGTTGCCCCTAAAATTCGTCAGTTCAAGGCGCAAAATGTGAGTTTGCAAGTGTAAATGATCATTTTGTAACGCCGAAATGGCGGATTTTAGGGGTAAACTGAACAGTTACTAAATAATATAGGTTAAATAAGATGTATAAGATACTGACGTTAAACAATATATCCCTAGCTGGTCTTGATCGGCTACCACGCAATAAATATGAAGTTGCTTCAGAGATCACCCATCCTGACGGTATTCTTCTGCGCTCGTTCAAGATGCATGACATGGAGGTTCCAGAGACGCTGAAAGCAATTGGACGCGCTGGCGCCGGAGTCAACAACATTCCGGTGGATAAGATGACCGCACTTGGCATCCCGGTATTCAATGCTCCCGGGGCAAACTCCAATGCGGTAAAGGAGTTGGTTATCGCCGGTATGTTGATGGCGGCAAGAAATATCGGCCAGGCCTGGAGTTTTGCCAGGGGTCTTGATGGGCAGGATGCCGAAATCAACAAGAACGTGGAGAAGGGTAAGAAGCAGTTTGTCGGCTTTGAGCTGCCCGGCCGCACCTTGGGTGTGATCGGTCTTGGAGCTATCGGCGTCAGGGTGGCCAACGCCGCACGTGCACTGGGAATGAATGTTCTCGGTTACGATCCCACCATCACTGTTCAGAGTGCCTGGAAGCTGGAAGCCGGTGTCGAGCAGGCGATCAGTGTTGACGATCTGGTCTCCAAGAGTGACTTCATCACTTTCCATGTTCCACTGATCGATGCCACCAAAAATATGATCAATGCTGAGCGCATCAAGTTGATGAAGAGCAACGTTGTACTACTTAACTTTGCACGCTCCGGCATCATCGATGATGAAGCGGTAGTGAAGGCGCTCGATGAGGGGGATATTTACGCCTATATGTGTGATTTCCCAAGTAACCTGCTGAAAGATCACGAAAGATGCCTAACGCTGCCCCACCTTGGCGCTTCAACCGTTGAAGCGGAGGAGAATTGCGCCATCATGGTGGCCGATCAGGTGAGTAGTTTTCTTGAAGACGGCAACATTCTCAACGCGGTCAATTTTCCCGACATCAATCTGCCACGAAATGGGGGCTACCGAATCTGTATTATCAACTCCAACGTACCCAATATGGTGGGACAGATCTCCACCGATCTGGCTGAGGGCGGAATGAATATCCTCGATATGCTTAACAAATCACGGGGTGATATAGCCGTTACCCTGCTTGATGTCGATAGTGAGCCGGATATGAAAACGCTGGACTTGATTTCCGATATCGACGGTGTGCTCTCCGTTCGCTGTCTCGGTTGTAACATGAAAAACTGAGTGGCAGGCAATGAGTGATCAGGAAAAACTTGATGCGATCCGTCAGCAAATAGATCAGCTTGACCTGACTATACAGAAGCTGATCAATCAGCGGGCGGCCATCGCTCAAGAGGTGGCTAAAATCAAACTGAAAGAGGACAAGGATGCCTTTTTCTATCGGCCTGAGCGCGAATCAGCTATCCTCCGGCGGATCAAAGAGCGCAACACCGGTCCCATGGGTGATGAGGAGATGGCCCGGCTGTTCCGTGAAGTGATGTCGGCCTGCCTTGCCCTGGAGCAGCCGATGAAGATCGCCTTTCTCGGCCCGGAGGGGACCTTCACCCAGTCGGCGGCACTGAAACACTTTGGCCACTCGGTTAACACCATTCCAATGGCTTCCATTCCCGATATTTTTCGGGATGTGGAGTCCGGCGCCGCTCACTACGGTGTGGTGCCGGTAGAGAACTCCACCGAGGGGATGGTCAATCACACCCTGGATACCTTTGTCACCTCATCATTGAATATCTGTGGTGAGGTGATGCTGCGTATTCACCATCATCTACTCAGCGAGGAGACGGATCTTGACGGAGTAGAGAGAGTCTTCTCCCACCAGCAATCCCTGGCCCAATGCAGGCTCTGGCTGGATCGGTACCTGCCCCATGCAGAACAGGTTACTGTTGGCAGTAATGCCGAAGCTGCCCGACTGGTAAAGAGTCAACCCCATACCGCTGCCATTGCAGGTGAAATGGCGGCCGAACTCTATCAATTGAAAGGTCTGGCTCGTAATATTGAGGATGAGCCTGACAACACCACACGCTTTCTGGTGGTAGGGCAGCAGAAACCACTCCCCAGCGGTCTCGACAAAACCACACTGCTGTGCGCCACCCGCAACGTTGCAGGAGGCCTCAATGAGCTGCTCGAACCCCTTGCCCAGCACGGTATCAGTATGTCGCGCATTGAGTCACGTCCATCCCGGCAAGGTAATTGGGACTATCTCTTTTTTATAGATATAGAGGGCCACCAGAATGATAAAAATATCGCACTGGCACTAAAAGAGTTCCATAACAAATCAAGAATGCTCAAAGTGTTGGGGTCTTATCCTCATGCAGTGCTTTAGTTTAATGCTGAGCCTGTAGATTGATGAAAAAGTTGCATCTGTAGGAGCGAACTTGTTCGCGATTGGCTACTTCATATATCGACACCTGATAGAGACAGCATGATCCAAATAGAGAACCGTTTTATCGAAACCGCCACTTCTGGAATCGCCAATCTCAAACCTTACGTGCCGGGAAAACCCGTCTCCGAGCTTGAGAGAGAGTTGGGTATATCCAACTCCATTAAACTGGCCTCCAACGAAAACCCCCTGGGGTGCAGTGAGAAAGCCAAGGCGGCGATCCAGGCAGAGCTTGCAGATGCCGCCCGCTATCCTGATGGTGGTGGTTTTGAACTGCGCAACGGTCTGGCAAAAAAGCACCGTATTGACCCCAACTGCATCACTCTCGGCAACGGTTCCAACGATGTACTTGATATGGTTGCCCGGGTTTTCCTTGCTCCTGGTGTTGAATCACTCTTTTCCCAGTACGCCTTCGCCGTATACCCCATTAGCAGTCAGGCGGTAGGTGCCACCCTTAAAATGATCCCCGCCAAGAGCTATGGGCATGATCTGGAAGAGATGATTAATGGGGTAGGGGAGCGCACCCGCGTTGTCTGGATAGCCAATCCCAACAATCCTACCGGCACCTGGGTTGATGGCACCGAGTTGGAAAATTTTATTGCAGCGCTTCCTGGGGATGTGATCGTAGTGGTTGATGAGGCCTACATCGAGTATGTCGAAGAAGCCGACTACCCGGATGCCTCCCAGTGGCTGGATAAATACCCCAATCTAATCGTCACCCGCACCTTCTCAAAGGTCTATGGTCTCGCTTCACTGAGGGTGGGTTATGCACTCTCCCATCCTGATATTGCCGACCTGCTCAATCGAGTGCGACAGCCATTCAATGTCAACAGTATGGCGATGGCGGCAGCCGTTGCCGCTCTTCAGGATCAGGAGTTTGTTGAGCAATCGATAGAGGTGAATCGCAGGGGTATGGTGCAACTTTCTGATGCCCTGGATCAGATGCAGATCGCCTACATTCCTTCAGTGGGTAATTTCATTACCGTCGATGTGGGTCGCCCGGTAGAGGAGGTTGACCTGGCACTGCTGAAACTGGGGTGTATTGCCCGCCCACTGGCCAACTACGGCATGCCGCAGCACCTAAGGATCACCATCGGCACCGAGGAAGAGAACCGGCGCTTCCTTGGGGCATTTAAAGAGGTGATGAACAAGTGATAATTCGCCGCCTTGCAGTCATCGGTGTCGGGCTTATCGGCGGCTCTCTCGCCCGCGCCCTGGGGGCAGCCGGTGAAGTTGAAGAAGTGATCGGTTGTGGGCGAGGGCGTGAGAACCTGGAAAAAGCTGTTTCTCTGGGTGTCATCGACAGCTACACCCACGACATTGGTGAAGCGGTAGAGGGTGCGGACATGGTATTTCTCGCCGTACCCCTTGGTGCCATGGAACAGACCTTTAGGGAGATGGTTGGAAAGCTTCAAACTGATGCAGTTATTACAGATGGCGGCAGCGCAAAAGCGAGCGTCATCGAAGATTGCAGATCGGCGTTTGGCGAGCTACCGCCGGGTTTTGTTCCCGGGCATCCCATCGCTGGCACAGAAAACAGCGGTGTTGAGGCTTCTTTTCCTGAGCTTTACAAGGATAGACGGGTGATATTGACACCCACCGAGTCCACCTCAGGCGAAGCCCTCGCTAAAGTTCAGTCGATGTGGCGTATCTGCGGAGCCAATGTCACAACCATGACGGTTGAACACCATGACGAGGTACTGGCCGCCACCTCTCATCTGCCCCATATGCTTGCTTTCAGTCTGGTCGATTCCCTTGCACGCATGAAAGAGAACGATGAGATATTCCGCTATGCAGCCGGTGGCTTCCGTGATTTCACCCGTATTGCATCCAGCAACCCGGTAATGTGGCGGGATATCTGTGTTGCCAATCGCAAGGCGTTGGGGGAGATGATGAATCGCTATATTGGTGAGATGTCTGAGCTTGCCGAGCTGATACGTGACGGTGATGGGGATCAACTGCTGAAGATATTCAG
>JBEVXT010000363.1:0-4663 GCA_040505955.1 Sedimenticola sp.
AAGCAGAGAAAAAACAGGTGCTCAAAGCCGCGAATAAGCCAGCGGGGGAGAGTGCCGCCAAGCCGAAAAAGCTGAGTTACAAGGATCAGCGCGAGCTGGATGCTTTGCCGCAACGGCTTGAACAGCTGGAAAAGGGAGTTGATCAGCTGCAGGCGGCAATGGCTGACCCCGCCTTCTATCAGAAGACACCCGATAAGATGGCGCTGGCGAATGATCAGTTGCAGTCACTGGAGTCGGAGCTTGCTATGGCCTATGAGCGCTGGGAGGAGTTGGAAGCGTTGCTATAGATGGTTTCTGGATTTGGTCGGGAAAAAACGGGATACATGACTGCATGAGCTACCTTGACATCGAGGGCGTCATAAGCACACGGTATGTATGAACCGGCTAAAATTTGAGTGGGATGATAAGAAGGATCATGCCAACACTAAAAAGCATGGCGTTTCATTTGATGAGGCGCGGATGGTTTTTTATGATGAAGACGCTATTCAATTTTTTGATCTTTAGCATTCTGAGAGTAAAGATAGATTCATTCTACTTGGTACAAGTTTTAAATTAAAAACACTTGTTGTTTGTCATTGCTTTAGGCAAGAAGAAACGGTTGTTAGGATAGTATCAGACAGGAAGGCAGATAAGGATGAAGAACAAGTATATTGGAGTAAAAGAAAGTGAAAGATCATTATGATTTCTCAAAGATGAAAGAAAAAAAGAATCCCTACATCAAGTATCTTAAGCAGCCAGTTACTATGCGTCTTGATTGTGACTCTGTTGAATATTTCAAATCATTAGCAGAAGAAACAGGCATTCCATACCAAACACTTATTAATCTTTATTTGCGTGACTGTGCTATTCATCATCGTAAATTACATATGCAATGGGCTTCATAAGTAAAGCCTAACCCGGCATAGCCGGAATCAAATATACTACAATTTCATACACTTCCTGAGCGGAGTGCGTATGAAATGCCAAGTGGAATTTATTAAGATCTACCCGAAGAGCGGAAGGTGGAAGGCTGGAACACCCATCAAAAATTTGAAGCTTGGGTGCTCCTGGTCATCTTCAACGACTTCGAGCAGTGCCGTACCAAAATAAACCAGCAGCTTTCCAGGTTGTTTTGGGTGCTTGCAGATGGTGAAATAGGGGTTCTTTTTATCGACCCCAAGAACTTCTTGTAATGTGACAGGTACTTCCATAGGTAGCCTTTTTTGTGGTAACTGCCGTAGCGGTTTGCGTCTATTCGCTCACTCGATAAGCCGGTGGATAGAGACGAAGACACGAATCGATATGAAGCTGACCAGATAAAATTATTTTAATACAGAAGCTATGTGGAATAAGTGCTGAAATATGGGTTTCGAGAACGATGAGCACCTGGATGTCTGTCAGAATATTGAGCTTGGATTGATGAAGCAATATGAAATCAATCCTGCTTTAACCGATTCCAATCCTGCTTTAACCGATTCATTGTGTCTCTTTGCATTGGATCAGACGAAGGTCGCCATAAAGCAGTCATTTGGATTTGCGGCGAATGCAGATAGTGACTGACAACCAACAGGTCAAAGAGATAATCGATTGGTGCGTCACTGTGGGTGTGCAACGTGCAAAAGAAGACGGTGATCTGTCTTTAAAGGAATATGTGAAGCGAATAGAAAAAGTGAAAAAGTCGGTTAAACGACATTCACTGTTTGGCCCCAGAGGCTACTATCAGTTTGTAGCAAAATTCTTATGAGGTTTCCAACAGGCAAACGGTTCGTCCTGACTGATTGAACAGGGTTGGGTAAGATAGGCGTCGAGATAAAATACCAACCTTTGAACTTGCGACTTGGTTGGCCAATAATTGGTCAATTTACTGAGTTCTGCAGGATTTATGAGATCAATCCTCTGGTCTGCCCAAGGTGCGGCGGGGAGATGAGGATTATTGCCTTTATCACCGAATGGGAGCCGATCAAGGCAAGGAGGTCAGTTCTAACATTCAAACATTTCTGCTGGGCACTGGGGCACGGAGTGTGTTGGATTGTTAGAACTGACCCCGTTATTTCTCGTAGGGCTGTGGTGGAAGTGGTTCCACGTAATACAGTGCTTTACGGTGACTCACTAAAACCCTTGGCAGGCACTAAATAGGATAATGTCGTCAGGTTCGAAAAATACCGCAGTTTATCTCGGAAAACCGTCTGTGGATAAGTTTTGCTACCGAAAGGTACCCCACATTTTTATCCGATGCCAAAACCGCTGATAAAGGCTGTCATCAATTGCTGGTTCCTTTCATATTCAGCATCCACAGATTCACACATCTCTTCCATCAGTCGGTCAATTTCTCCATTTGCTAACCGTTCTATCTCCTGCAATGTACTGGTCTGTGCAATAGACTTGGCGCGTTGGCCCAACAGATGTGCCGCCGCTTGAGTTACATCCCAGTCATATTTATCCATCACATCTGTATTATCGGCTTCATACAAGGCTTCCATCACCTCCTGGATTACCTCATAGGTCGATAATAAGTACGCAATATCCATTGCATCCTTTTTTCTCAGGTCTTTGGCTCGATCTGTCCATGCGATGAGCTTAAGCAACACCATGCATGCAGGTGTGGCGACTGGAATATCCAGTTCTGGCTCATTATTTATACGTACCCATTCAGCCGTATCACATGCCTCTTGGAATCCCAGGACATTCATACTGACCTCTCCTTTTGGAGGCCATGCAATTGAGGCTTGCTCATCCTCGATATGCCCAAATGGCACGATGTCGACGATGTCTTCCGCCGGACTAATCAGGCGATGTTGTGCTTTTGTTGTTTTAAAGCCACGCCCACAGAGCTTGTCTTTGAGCGCGTCAAATGCAGCCCAACTAGGCACCTCAATAGCAAAATCAACATCATGGGTTGCCCGTTCAATTTTTGCACCATGACCATAATGTAAAACCAGGTCTCGCGCCGTTGCTCCAACAACGACATAAGGCATCTTCAGCTCAGCCATTGCCTGGCTAACCGTTTCAAAGACGGCAATAGTATCCGGATCAATCTTCCCGGCAATATTGAGCAATGTGCTCATCAAATATCCTCCGGGCAGTTTCTAGATTCCTGCTGTCGCCGGTTACAATGAGATCTGCATAGGCCAGGATGGGATGAACTAGATCTCGTCGAAATCCGTTCTCGAAATTATCCGGTTGCTTCGGCCAAAATGGTCGGTAGAGCAACACATTGGCTCCCTCTTCTCCCTCTGTCGTGATCGCTTTTCTAAGACGTGCGTCACGTAACAATTTCGTATGATCTGTTTCGGGAAGATAAACTGTCACGATCTTCGGCTTAAGATAGCCAGTGTATTGTGCACCTGCTATCTCGCCACCCCAGTAACCGTCATAGTCACGGATATCAATCCCTTCCCACCAATAGGGATCATTCGCATTGAAGGTACCAATCAGTTGTTTAGGTTTTAACTTTTCAGGCCAAGCCTCAACCCACCGATCCAAAAGCTTGCGATAATTGATGAGTCGCCGGCCCTTTTTCTTGCCTTTGTCTCGAATAAAATCACCAGCCTTCAGCCCATTGAGCACCCAACCCACGGTTCCGACTGCAACTCCCGCATGTTCTGCGATCCTACGATAAGGTGCATTGGCGAGTTCCGGATGCCGTAGAAAAGCATAAACGACCATCAATCCCTTTGGATCAAACGCCCGTTTTGCACCATCCTTGGTAGGCATGAAATGGCGCTCTTCTTGCCTGTTACCCGTGACATACACGTACACGGGTGGCTGCTTGATAAATGCATTGCCTACTGCATCGATGAATTGAACACCTTGCTGACGTAGCTTATCTGCCATTCGGGGATTGATATAATCCGCGACAAGCAACCCCTCTTCAGGTAATTGCGTGACCTGGCTGATCAGGGCGCCGAGATTGGTGTGTTGTGCCCACTTCTTGATTTCTACTGCCAAGAGTCGATTGCCTTGCTCAAGGCGCACAAAGGCATCCACGACACGGTCGCCAACCCGGGTACCCCACTGCTCTAGTTGCAGTAGCAGTCCCGTCTCACGCCCTACCGCATCGATAGCACGCTCGAGAATCTCCTGCTCAGCTCCCATTTCTCTGTTCATGATGTGCAGTCACTAGCAATGTTCATTATTAATGTACAGTAAGATCCGATGTATAGATGATCGGGTAGCTGTCATTTCAAAATACCCACAACCACCTGTACACCAATATAGCATGTTCATTAATAATGTACATTCCGTTTTTTTGTACATCATGAATTCACCCTTAGGGAATAATCAGTGGTGCGATCAAGATACAGGGAATCCAGGCTGAACTGATTTGAATCCGTCCTGGTGCTCTAGATTGGCCGACCTTAGCACCCTTACCCCCACCATCCTCAGAAAGGGCATCCAAAACGCTCGATCTGCCCTATCTAAAGGGGTGCAAAAAAATTCAAAAATTCTGTGTATTGAATTAGAGGCGCCAAACGCCTCGTTTCATTAATAACTGGGGTCATAATAACTGAAATAACTGAAATAACTGAAATAACTGGGGTCAGATACAAATTAAATGCTATAACCACGTAACGTGTATCTGACCCTAGTTATTTAAATGCTATAACCACGTAACGTGTATCTGACCCTAGTTATTTTAGTTATTTTCAGTATCCGGTCCGACGCTTGCGCTCACGGGTTCACC
>JBEVXT010000364.1:0-4405 GCA_040505955.1 Sedimenticola sp.
GTCTTGCTACGTCAAGAACAGTCACCAGTGGGCATGTCTAAGAAGCTTTGCCCCAAGTACAGCGAGCCGCTTGCTATTGTGGAGAAAGGTCCAAACAATACGTTCCGTTTGCGTAAATGTGGAGAAGAGAAGCCACTGAAACCACTGGTACATGCAAATCGCCTCAAGCCATACTATGACCCTCGGCAGAGGCAATACAAACCGATCATGTCGGATGAAGCACCATCTGACCAGGCAGGAAGGCGAACTGAAGAGGAACCAGTACCTGATCCGGCGACAGTGGTAGAAGATTCAAGGTCAGATTCTCAGGTGGACAAGCCGGCTGGCACCACAGACACCTGGTACACAGTTGACAACATACTGGGAGTCAAGCATGTAGCGGGAACAAGATTGTACCGGGTGAAATGGACAGGTTTTTCGGATACCACATGGGAACCGGAAGCAAATTTGACACCTGAACTAGTTCGCCAATATCACGCTACACACACATTACAGGGTCGACGTCGCAAGCATAGTGGTCCAAAGTACTTCCACAGGTCATAGATTCTTCATGCATACATACATGTACAAATACAATCACATACACTTCAATGATACAGTTTACGATTTCATAACGAGCTTTGCTACTCTCGTTCGAATAAGGTGTTTTCGTGCGGGTACAAAATGTTGTTTATTTTGCATACATTGATACTTAGTATGTTCTTCTATAAAGTATACACGAAGCAAACATTATTTAAGGCACTTCAGACTGTGGTTTGAATGCAATCTAGCATTGCCATTTTCCTAATGTTGTCCTATTTTTGTTTAAATATTTATTTTAATACTGAAGAATATTTGCATGAACCATCGTCTTGACCATTAAACCGTTTTGTCGAAAGGCTATAAGGAGAAAGGATTTGAAGCCCCTCCTCGCCGTTCTTGCAACTATTTTTTTTGTCTCCCCCACAATCAATTTTCGTTTTCTATTTTTTTAGGGCAACATGGGATGTCTGATTCTCATCGCCTTGCTGACGTTGTGCAGTGCCGAACTTCAAACTCATCTACGTCTGAACTATGGTGTAACATTCATAAAAGAACACGATGTATCGTTTGCTGCTGATCACTGGAAACATACATTTGTTCTGGAATTACCGGTTATACCTACAGACCAGAATATATACCCAAATTGTTCATGTAAGCACATTAAACAGTTACTTACCCACCTATATAAAGTACATGAGGATGCATCTCAAACTATTGGGGACATGCTCGAAAATATCTATGCAATATTGCCAAACCACAAATTTCAACTCCCCAAACGAAAACACAGGTCTCTTTTGCCGTTCATAGGCTCCATATCAAAATCGCTTTTCGGATTAGCAACAACGGATGACCTTATAACGCTAGCACGACACGTGCAGGCAGCCGAAAATCGAAATGAAAAGATGGCAGCCGCCTTTAACAATCAGACAGAACTACTTTCATCTTTCATGTATGCCACAGATAAACGCTTGAGCAACGCAGTGCATGGCATCACTGAGAATCACAATGGCATTCTACAATTACAAATGAATGTCAAGAGGTCTTTAGACATGGACAAGGACCTATTTTCTAAACTCATCGAACAACTAAGTTTAAGTTGGCAAATACAAAACCGCTTCCAAAATTTATTCAATGGCATCATTACTCTCATACAAGGAAAACTGTCCCCGAACATAATCCCATATCACACGCTTTCAAATGCCATAATTCACATACAGGCACGCTTACAATATCACAAGGAATTTCACCTAGTGCACACTGACCCGTCCTTCTACTACTCCCACGCCAACCTTGTGTCTTTTAGACGAAATGACGCCATATATATCTCCATAAAATTTCCAGTTTCCTCGGTACAGTCATACATACACCTCTATCGCATTTTGTCGTTCCCCGTCCCAGTTGCACATAACTCAACACATGCTTCGAAATTACTTGATCTTCCGGGATATCTTGCAATCACCAGAGATTCAACTTATTACAGTGAACTATCACGAAACATGATTGAAAAGTGTTCGGCTTTTCAACATAAACTACACTGTCCCTCAAATGTGCCATTGACCCCTATGTCAGTTGCTAGCTGTTCTGTAGCTCTATGGCTTGGGAATAAGTCGCTCATCCAAGATTTATGTGACTTTCGCTTCTTACAAAATGCCATCAGACCATCAATGGTGCAACTGACAAGATCACAGTTTATTGTTTATAATACAGAGAACATAACATTCAATTGTCACAAAACAAATAGGACTACACCTGGCTGTTCATTCTGTACCATAGACGTACCGTGTCGGTGTTCTATCAACACGACATCCACATACTTTCCGGAGAGGTGGAATGCATGTCACAGCAGATCCACACACATCACGAAAATGCATCCTGTTAATTTGGCACTACTTCAGGAATTCTTTACCGAAAACGACATAAAACACATCTTTGCGAATACATCGTTCACTACCCCTTTGAATATTAGAATTCCACCCTTCAATTTATTCAGTCACAATTTTTCTGACATCATAGCAAATGATCAAGCAGACCATTTAAGTCTAACAAAAATGGTTTCCTTAGCCAAACGAAATCAGGTAATCTTTCAATCGCTCGCGGAGCCCATTTTAGATGGTAGACTGAACGTGGATGGCGGTATGTCCACTGAACTAGTATTAGCCATAACATCCCTGGTATGTGCGGTCATCGCTATAACTGCATCCATGATACTATTTTGCAAATACAAACGATTATTATCAGCATTAGTACTTGCCGGCAGCATTCACAATGCGCATTCACTACCGACTACACTGCCTTCATTTATATACAATGCAATGCCTACTACACAGCAAACGGACACACCCCCAGTCACTATCCCATTGTATTATGTACACACCTCAACCGCAGCAGACATTGCTGGGTTATTCATTTTACTCGCATTTCTAATCATAATGTACCAGTTTGTCATGCGTTCCAATTCATCCAGGTTAGTGCTTGAGCTTACGAATGGACACACATGTGTCACACATACGGTTATGCGACTACCAACATGCATACATGACCTCCATTTTCATGGACTTTCATTTCTAACGTCCATTCAAATTTCTGGGACATTGCTCCCGAGCTTGACGCTTGATTGGGGAGACTTCGATATTGTACAGAAGCTCCCAAAATCTTCTATTTGTCCCAGTTCGAACATACATGTGGGTCCAATAGCAGCGCTGAAACTCAGACGGATTCTGAGTACGCCATTTGCTGCGTATTTATGGGTGGTTCACCAGGGATTTGCAATTCCCGTCCCGATTTGCACTGATTTCAACTCAGACTTAACGTGCAAACCCGGACTGACTGCTCCTCATGCCATTGAATAATGTGTATGGTACCATGCACCATTATGATACGAAGGCAATCCTTCCTATGCCTGTCTTCTCCAATCCCTAGTTGAACAATTTGGGGTTATTATAATTCATTACTTGTCATGAGCATTCGCGCTTTTACTACGTGCCTGTCGTGGAGGTGCATCTGGAAGTTGGGTGAAGCACTGTATCCTGTCACCATTATTAGGCTCTTGCTTTATGCCTGCTGTTCGAGCTGTGGTATTTTACTATTGTTCATATTGTGACACCAGTACCTTTATTGTGATTCCATACATGCTACAAAGGATGAGGAACATACGTAGTATACGACCTTAGTTGGTACTCCATTATATGGAAACATACTCTACAAACAATCATGCATATGTGAAGAACGTTGCTGAAGTGCGCAAAGTGGACACAAACTTTACCAAGAATGGAGAGTTATGGGTATAGGATGAAATATGTTTTTCATCATTTGTCTGGAATATTACCATATGTATAACATGTTTTGTATATGTATTTGAATTGTTATTAACAGTGTTGACTCACTATACCACGTGAACACGTATTGTAGCATGATCCAGTATTCATACCATGTACTTGTGAATGTCGTTCTTTGTTTTCATATAGATATATGCTTGTATATACATGTACTTTGTTTGAATGGACGACGTGATGATATAAACACTCTCCCCTTATAGTTGGAGACGTTGTTGTGATGGGGACATCACTTTTCAGTTCGGTGGGAGAATTGTCACAACGGTGGGTTTATATGATATAATATGATACAGTAATCAGGAAGGGATTCGGTTAAACCTATGTAACACACCGTCTACCTGTCATTTCTATATAATACTAGGCATTGAGTTATGGCAGGGGAAACGGTTGCATCATTGATGTATGTGTCTGACCGAAGTCAGATCAGAAGGTTTAATGACAGGTTACGAGACGGACTCGGTATATAAATGCCGGCTTTTTCAGTGTTCGTCAATCGGTCTATCCGTTGGACGACACTGGAACAGCTTGCTCTTCTCTATATTTCATAAAGG
>JBEVXT010000364.1:4505-9613 GCA_040505955.1 Sedimenticola sp.
TATATAAATGCCGGCTTTTTCAGTGTTCGTCAATCGGTCTATCCGTTGGACGACACTGGAACAGCTTGCTCTTCTCTATATTTCATAAAGGCCCCAGGTCCAACACCCCACGATACACCTTACGAGATTTACACCCCCGATCAGCCTGATCACAATTGGTGTGAGAACCGGATCGAGTCACGGTCCTCCACAACGAAGCGAGTGAATTACGAATTCCCCAAGTAACACAGTACGATAGACGACGTGTATGCCCAGAGGCGGCCAACCAGCCAACACTAGCCGCGTTACCAGGAGCGCCAGCAAGTTTCTACCAGCCGTCAACGAAGAGTCCACAGAACCTTTGGAATTTAGAGGTATGGAATCACTCATTTGTCCAAGGTTTTCTGGTGTCACAGATGCGCATAGGTGGATGGCACGGTTTGTTCAGTACGCCGATTTCAAGGGTCTAAAGGATGACGATAGGGTTCGTCTGTTTCCCCTACTCTTAGATGATACCGCCCACGACTGGTTTGAAAGTCTTACCACCACCCAAAAAGGAAGTCTCGACGGTGTAAAAACGGCCTTTGCTACCCGTTTTTACCCTTTACGCCACATGACATGGGCTCAAGTGGGTGACCTATATCACCGCGACCAAATGCATTCGGAGTCTGTAAATGAATACATAACATACATGAAACGGGAAGGGAACAGTCTAAAACTAACGGAAGAACAAATTATGGGGGCTATTATAAAAGGGATTACACCCTCACTTAGGCCAGATATTCTGAAAGCAAATCCGAAAAACATTGATGACATTTTACAAACGGCCCTTATTTCTGAATTGGCACACAAACACAGTAGGAATGAAAACAATACAAAACTAGACGAAGTTGTGCAGGTGGTTAACTCCCTTGCCGACAGACTCGCATCCATTCAGTCCGTAGGTTCAGTGGACTCGCCCAAACATCATAGGTCCGAATCTCGTGATCGTTCACGACCAAATAACAGGTCATTTTCACAGGACAGGTCATTTTCACATGACAGGTCATTTTCACATGATAGGGCATTTTCACGTGACAGGCATGATCGTACACGATCACCTGGTCCGAGATACCGGAACGATCGTTCCGACTCTACATCACGGAACAAACACGTACAGTTCAAAAACACACAGCCCGCGTACAATAGTACACAACACGGATCAAGCCGCAATGGCAACACAAACGCAAACACCCATCAACCCTTTTACGGACAAAACAACACACGTAATTACCGGTGCTATGGTTGTGGTAGCTCATCACACTCCAGGAGCGACTGTCCCGCTAGAAACAAAGACTGCACGAAATGCGGCGTGCGCGGCCATTTCGGCAGCGTTTGCATGAGGTCAAACCGCATGTAGGATTTTTCGCCTGCCAAGGGTTTAAAAGGGACTCCCATGGAAAGGCCAGATTCATCAAAGACAAACAATACTTACCCATCTATTTCATTTTCAACGCCAATAGATTCCAATACAATCAAAGTTACAATTCAAGGCGTACATGCTCATAGCCTAATAGATACAGGTGCTAGTTTGTCATGCATTTCACAGTCCCTTTTGAAGAAAATAGATTCACGGCTTTACACAATACATGTACCGACGGTACACAAAGTGATCGGCATATGCGGTACTGTTCATGACATTACCGGTACGGTGATATTACCTGTGGAAATCGGAGATGCTATATTGCAGCAAAAGTTTCACGTTTTTCAACGTTTACACCATTCCGTAGTTCTAGGTATTGACTTTTTGCGCGACAACAACTGCATAATTGACATGGATACAATGACACTCTTGACAGATTCTGGGATTCCTTCTGTTGTGAATTTCGTTTCAAGTACTTCTACTTCATTTAATATTGGCTTGGCCAGAACTGTAAGAAGTGTCACCATACATCCGTTGTCTGAAACTGTAGTCCCTGTCCGACTATCCAGAATCCCGAATGGTGGTGTTGCTTTACTAGAACCAATTTCCACGTTATCATCCTCACTACATCTTGCTGGTGCCAGGGTTCTAGTGACATGCCGAAAAGGGAGAGCAGTATGTCGACTCATAAATCCTACACAAACACCCATACACTTGCGCCCTACACAAGTAGTGGGCAAGCTATTTGCTGTAGATGAGGACACTGTTATCCCATTTGATGATAACGATACTAGTACATGCACACAGGGGGACGTAGTCACTGATCATTTTGTTGCATCTGCCACCGCAGAGGCAGCAGAAAGTGACGAAGATCTCATTAAAATAGCAAAAGATCTTGGCATTTCTCTGGATGATTCTGATCTGTCTCCTGATCAAAAGCAAAGTCTCCTTACATTTATTGGTAAGAATAGAGATGTATTTGCTAAGGACACTTCAGAATTGGGTTGCACGAATTTGCACCATCATCGGATAGAGACCGGGGATGCTGCCCCCCAGAGGCAACGATTTTATCGCACATCCCCACAGGTCAACGACGAAATAGGGAAACACATAGATGACATGCTACAAAATGAGATTATAGAGCCCTCAGATTCGGTATGGACTAGTCCGGTAGTGATGATAAAAAAGAAAGACAACTCTTTCAGGTTCTGTATAGATTACCGACGTTTGAATAACGTCACCGTTCCAATCAACTTCCCATTGCCTCGTTTAGAGTGCATTTTTGACACCATTGGCAATGCGAATGCTAAGGTATTTACGGTACTAGATCTCAAATCAGGGTTCCATCAGATTCCCTTGGATGATGAAACAAAGCACAAAACTGCTTTCATATCCAGACACGGGACTTTCCAGTTCCGTCGGCTAAGTTTTGGCTTGATGAATGCTCCCATGTCGTTCCAAATGGTAATGAGCAAGGTGTTGCAGGGTTTGAATTGGAAATGTGCATTGGTTTATATAGATGATATCCTTCTGTTCAGTGCAAACTTCACAGAGCATTTAGACCTGTTAGGCAACGTTTTTGATCGCCTAAGACAAGCCAATCTCAAGCTTCACCCATTAAAATGTCAATTTGCCACCAGGAAAGTAGAGTACCTTGGTCACATTCTGTCGAGGGATGGTGTTGAAGTAAACCCGTCCAAAATTCAAGTTGTGAAGGAGTATCCTGCTCCCAAAACAGCAAAGCAAGTTCGCCAATTTTTAGGCCTTACCAATTATTACAGACGCTTTGTGAAAGATTATTCCAAAATCACAAGTCCCTTGAACAAGTTGTTACGCAAAGATATCAAATTCGATTGGTCACCAGAATGTGAGACTTCGTTCAATATACTCAAAGATAGACTGATTTCCCCACCCATTTTGGGATTCCCAGACATGCAAAAGGAGTTCATATTGTCAACGGATGCATCAGGTACTGCAATTGGCTATGTTCTTGGTCAGGTTGCTGAAGACGGTACTGAACGGGTGATCTCATATGGCGGTAGATCACTTCGTGGTACAGAGTTTAACTGGTCTGTATCAGAGCGTGAATGTTTGGCATTGGTCGAGGCAGTTAAAACCTACCATCCTTATCTGGCACACAATCATTTCACAGTATACACTGACAACATTGCATTGCAGTGGCTTAAGAAAATCAAGGATGAAACCGGTAGACTGGCCAGATGGTCTTTGAAACTTCAAGGGTACAATTTTACAATCATCCACAAGGCAGGGGTAACCAACCAAAATGCCGATGCTCTTTCCCGACGACCATATCCGGTTGATTCAGTTAGTTCTGTAGTAGACACTCAATGTGTCAATGCAGCATCAGACATGGTAGACACGAAGTCACATACTTATTACCAGGTTGAGTTAGAGTATAGTCACCAGCAGGACACGAGCCCGATCCCAATTATTTCGGCAGCTGAAGAACTCACTGAGCCGGATGATTCTGACCCGAGTAAGATTCCAGACATTGATTCACACAACAGGGAGGACTTGGGAAAACTACAATGGAACTGTCCCGATTTTAAACGTATACTGGAGTACATGGTTCACTCGAGACTGCCCGATGACAACATTCTGTCCAATAGGGTGGTTGCAGAATCTGCACAATATGTTATTCTGGATGGTATCCTGTATCATATCTTTTCCGTCAGATCACGTGGGGTTCCACGTGAAGCTAGGCAAATCCGACAAGTGGCTGTCCCTCGGGTACTTAGAGAAGATGTCATTTTGTCGTTTCATGATTGCCAAGCAGGCGGAGGTCATAGGGGTTTCGATAAAACCTATGCATCCATCAGATTTCGGTACTTTTGGCCCAATTCCTATCGGGACATCTATTCTCATGTTCAGAGTTGTGAAAAGTGCCAGACTTCCAAACGTCAGTACGGTAGTCACAAGGCACCCTTGACACCGATGCCCATTTCCGAGCCATTATCTCGCCTCCACATTGACATTCTAGGTCCATTGACAACTACACCGGACAAATTCAAATATGTCCTTCTGATTGTCGATTCGTTCACATCTTGGTGTGAGGCGTTTCCGTTGGTCACACAAGAGGCAACTGAGATAGCCAGGGTGCTATACTCGGAAATCTTTACTAGGTACGGCTGTCCGCGTGTCTTGGTATCCGATCGAGGGAAGAACTTCATGTCGAAGCTTGTTTCCGCCCTTTGTGAGCTTTTCCAAGTAACCAGACACAATACTTCGAGCTATCACCCACAGACTAACTCTACGGTTGAAAGGGTCAATAGCTCGTTGCTACAGTCCTTGAGGACATATTGTGACAAGGAACACACAAATTGGCCGAAGCTTCTCCCCGGAATCATGATGGCCTTCAGAATGACAGTCTCTGCCACAACGGAATACTCTCCATATTACATGCTCTTTGGTAGAGAAATGAGAGCCCCTATTGACACATCTCTCATCCCAAAAGACACACTTGGCAAGTCTGCCAAAGAACACTTAGACCAGCTTCAAGTCACACTCAACATTACAAACGAAATAGCCGCAAAACGTAGACGAGAAGCTCAGGCGAGACAGAAGGCCAGATACGACCGGTCCGCTGCTGAGCCAAGTTTCAAGGTTGGTCAGCGCGTCTTGCTACGTCAAGAACAGTCACCAGTGGGCATGTCTAAGAAGCTTTGCCCCAAGTACAGCGAGCCGCTTGCTATTGTGGAGAAAGGTC
>JBEVXT010000365.1:0-1552 GCA_040505955.1 Sedimenticola sp.
GCGAGATAACGTTCGGTGATTATTTTTCCTGCCGTTTTTTCGGCTGAACTGGCTACTTCTGAATTCATGAAAAGTTTCACTTGATTACTATATTGAAAATTGAGTTGCCGCACCCCGGCGCTTCACCCCATTGGGGTTACCACAGCGGGGCACGGCTTTTTATCTTCGGCCCCCGGTACGGCTGTTGGCCGGGACAGACCCTGAACTCCCCTCTGCACTCCGACATGGCGCATCTGCGCCATACCGCTCTCGCGCCGGGGTGTGCTGGCCGGACGAAAACCCCTGTTGTTGTTCCTGATTTCAGGGTGGTTGTTGTTGCGGTAGGCACAGCGGGCGTGGTGCTGATTGTTGAAGAACGCGCCGCCGCGCAAACCTGACCGGGTCTGCCCCTGTCACACAGGTGACAGCTAACTATATGAAGTGATTTCATGTGACGCAAGTGATTGATGTTTTGATGCCAGAGTATGCCCCTGAGAAGAAAACCTGCGTCTAGCAGATTGAGAATGAAGCAAGGACACCCATCATTTCGACGAGCCAATTGATGGCTGTCCTTTTGAGTGAGGGTGGAGCAGGCTGAAGAATAACACCGGCATGTTTTCGTGTCAGATTTTGGCCAGTCTGCGACTCCAACCAATAATGTAGACCTTGGATACATTTGACACGGCAATGCGTTTGCATTACTATTCAATGCAGTTAATCAATACTGTTTTGGAGGTCGCAATGACCGCAATACTGACTGTAGAATCAACTCTCACCGACCGCTATCAGACAACGGTGCCTGAATCCGTACGCCGCGCCCTGCACCTCGGTAAACGTGACAAAATCCGCTTCTCTCTTCAACCCGATGGAAGGGTCGTGCTGACCCGTGCCAACGACTCTGAGGTTGACCCGCTTCTCGGGCAGTTTCTGGGATTTCTTGCCAAAGATATCGCAAAGCACCCTCAGCATGTACATACACTGAGTGCCGACTTGGCCGAGCGAGTGCAATCATTGGTTGGCGATGTTGAAATTGACCTCGAGTCACCACTCCCTGATGACGATCAGGATGAGGAAAACTAAGATTGGCTGCGGTTAAACCCCTGGTCATCAATGGTTGGACCCTCTTTGCTCACTCGCTCTTTCTCGAGCAGTTGGAAGCTCTCCTGCAGAAGGTAGAGCGCCTGCGCCAAAAGAACCCGAAAGGCTACAATAAGAAGAACGCCACTAAACAGCTTGCCGCCATCGCCAAACTAGCGTTTGAGATCATCCCTCAAGACCCAGCCCGAGCGGATTATCGCCAAGGCTCCACATTGGGTGACGAGCACAAGCACTGGTTCCGTGCCAAGTTCTTTCAGCAGTACCGACTGTTTTTCCGGTATCACCATGAGAGCAAGATCATCATCTATGCATGGGTCAATGATGACAATACAAAGCGCGCTTATGGAAGCAGTACAGATGCCTATCGCGTTTTTCGTCGTATGATCGAGAGTGGTCATCCACCAGATGATTGGAAAACTCTATTGGAAGAAGCCAGACAGGATAGCAAACGGCTTCAAGACACACTGGGAAAAAC
>JBEVXT010000365.1:1652-6518 GCA_040505955.1 Sedimenticola sp.
GGCTTATTCACAAGTCTACCGCCTCGTTCAACACCTGCTCACGAATGTAGGGATTAAGCTCATGTTCCGGCACCACATCCACCCGATGCCCCAACAAAGCCTGTAGCTGTTCAGCAAGTGGCAACCGCTGACGGAGCAGATCATAGCCGTGCGGAAAATCCACCAGAAAATCCACATCACTATCCACCCGCTCCTCACCTCGCGCAACGGAGCCGAACACTCGGATACGGCGGGCACCATACTTCCCGCCTAGAGACAGTATTTTTTTCTTTTCACTGTGGATCTTATCTAATAGCATGATTGACTCCCCTGGCAGAAGGGTTGCCCTCTTTGTCTGGAATAGGTGAAACTACTTTACCACAGCGGTTCATTAAACCGATGACCAATGCTTGCGGATCACTTGAATCACTTGTGGATACCCATGAATTGACTTCTACTATGAGTATGGCACCATAATAGAACTTATAGAAAACTATCTGCTCAGGGAAAGGGGAGAACAACATGACAGTCACTATTCAGCAGCATCTGCAACACCATTTCGGCTTCACTGAGTTACTCCCGGGACAGGAGGAGGTAATCCAGCATATTCTCGATGGAGAATCGGCCGCTGCCGTCTTTCCCACCGGTGGCGGAAAATCGCTCTGTTACCAACTCCCCGCACTGCTGTTGCCCGATATCACCCTGGTGGTGTCGCCTCTTATCGCCCTGATGAAAGACCAGATCGACGCCCTCACCGCCCGTGGCATCAACGCCCGGCGGCTTGATTCCAGTCTCGGTGTCGAGGAGTATCGTGATGTTATGGCGCAGATCAGAGAGGGCACTCTACGTCTGCTCTATGTGGCGCCGGAGCGCTTCAACAACGAGCGCTTCCGCGAGAGCCTGAGACACATACGCATCTCTCTCTTTGCAGTGGATGAAGCCCACTGCATCTCCGAATGGGGACACAACTTCCGGCCCGACTATCTCAAGCTGGCGGGATTTGCCCGGGAGTTTGGTGCCGAACGGATTCTGGCACTGACCGCCACCGCCACCCCGCCGGTGCTGGATGATATCTGCCGTCTCTTCGAGATCAAACCTCACTGCGCCATCCACACCGGATTTTATCGCCCCAACCTCACTATCGATACTCAGGTGGTGACTGCCGTTGAACGTGATCAGATGCTGTGCGAGGCGATCCAGCAGCAACCACCCTCCCCGGCCATTGTCTATGTCACCCTGCAGCGTACGGCCGAGGAAGTGGCCGGTCGGCTGGTTGCCGCCGGTCTGCCCGCCCGCGCCTATCACGCCGGTCTGAAGGCCGAGTTACGCAGTGATATACAGGAGTGGTTCATGGCGGCAGACCACGCCATCGTGGTAGCTACCATCGCTTTCGGCATGGGGGTGGACAAGGCCAACATCCGTGCGGTCTACCACTACAATCTGCCCAAGAGCCTGGAGAACTACTCACAGGAGATCGGCCGTGCCGGGCGTGACGGTCAGCCAGCACTCTGCCGCATGCTGGCCTGCTCCGATGATCTCAATGTACTGGAAAACTTTGTCTACGGGGATACCCCGGACAACTGCTCGATAGGGGAGCTGATTGTGTGGCTGTTCAATCAGGAAGATCTCTTTGATGTCAGTCTCTACGCCCTCTCGGCCACGACTGATATTCGTACTCTGGTGCTGCGCACCCTCCTCACTTACCTCGAACTTGACGGCTACCTGCAAGGCGGTACCCCCTTCTATGCCGACTACAGCTTCAAGCCGTTGCAGAGCTCCAGCGAAATTCTTGGCCGTTTCGAAGGGGAGCGAAGAGAGTTTCTCGCTGGTCTGTTTCATCAGGCGATCAAGGGCAGAGTCTGGTTCAAGCTGGATCTCGACCAGACCGCCGCCACCTTGAGCACATCCCGCGAGCGCGTCATCAGAGCCCTCGACTGGCTGGGAGAGCAACAGATGCTGGAGGTAAAAGTGGCCGGTGTCCGTCACAGTTACCGAGTGCTCAAGCGCCCCCAATCCAGGGAATCACTGGCCACGGAACTGCACCAACGCATTCTCAAGCGCGAACAGTCGGAGATAGCCCGATTACAACAGGTAGTGGATCTGGTAGCCCTGGATGGGTGTCAAACCAATGCATTGGCGGCTCACTTCGGTGAGCAACGCCTGCAACCCTGCGGCCACTGCAGTTGGTGTCACCATGGGGTCAGCAGTATTCCCCCACGCCAGACGCTTGCACCCGGCGATGACCTCTGGCGAGAAATCGAACGGCTCAGATCGGAGGAGGTGCTATTCTCCAATCCCCGTCTATTGACCCGACTGCTCTGCGGCATCACCTCACCCCGTCTGAGTCGTAACAAGCTGACAGGCCACCCTCTGTTCGGCAGATTGCAGCAGGTACCCTTTGCCGATGTACTGAGCCGCACCGAACAGGAGAGCCGGGAGCCTGCCCAGTGAAAGCAAGGAATCTCTACACCTAATACTCACACCATAAGCTACTACACATCAAATTTACCCTTCGCGCACAAAAGCACGGGCCTCATCCAACAGTGGAGAGAGCAGTGTCGGCGGCACATGGTCGGCCTGGGCAAGGCCGATAGCGCGCATAATCAGTGATCCGTGTTGATCCCGCAGGCGGCCACTGGGCAGGATCTCACTATAGAGCCAGACCGCCGCCTCACGGGAAGAGGGCTCCTGCTCAACTCCCGCCCGATGGGCAGCAGCGGCCAGCAGGGCGGAAACAAGCAGCTCCAGGGCGGAATTCACCGTTCCGTTTTCAAGCAGCACTCCGGTAGCTTCCATACGTTCTCTGGCCAGGCGGGCGAGTCGTGGCTCCTGCGCCTTGGGGCTCTCCTCTGCGGCATTGTAGTAGGTCTCCCCCTCCTCTATCGGTGAAGCCTCACCCAACCGCCGCAACCCTTTAAGGGTGATTGGGTCGATCAGCGCCAGGGGTAGCTTTGTTTGTTTATCGTCACTGAGGTGGCTGGTGAGTTGGTTGACGAAAGTGTCATCAGCCTCATCCACCCGGTCGATCACTGCCAGCAGGCCACCGCCGGTGCCGAGAATACGCTCAAGGCGAGTGCCAAAACGCTGCTGCATCTGCTCTATGGCTGTATGGATGGCTCGTTGCTTCTTTCTGTTACCACTATCGGCCTGCTCATCGGGCTCACGCTCACCCTTCTCCTGGTGTAGGCGGAGTAACTTCTCCTCATCATCATCTGCCGGGGTGACTTCACCCGCCAGCTCTTCGACCAGCACCTCCAGCAGTTTCGGAGAGACACCAACCACATCCTCTACCCCTTCTGGATCAACCACGTTGTCGAACAGGGTCTGCTTATTTTTCACCAGTCCATATACATTCTCTTCGTACCCATCAATGGACACCATCAGAATAACCTGGACGGTTTCGGTCTGGCCCAGGCGGTGGATGCGGGCGATGCGCTGCTCCAGCACCGCTGGATTCCAGGGAATATCGAGATTGACCAGTACCGAGGCGCACTGCAAATTCAGACCAACCCCCCCGGCATCGGTAGAGATAAAAACCTGAACTCCATCATCCTCACGAAAGCGGTCTATAAGCGCACCCCGCTTGGCAGTGGGCACCCCGCCGTGCAGGCGTACAGAGCCCAGCCCCATACCACGCAGACGCTCCTCGACCATGCGCGTCATCCCCTCCCACTGGGAGAAGACCACCGCCTTACGCCCACCCTGGAGGCAGAGTTCATCGAGAATATCAGCCAGCTCATCCAGTTTTGGTGCACCCTGGGTCTCCTTATCCACCAGACCCGCCGCATTACACGCCATACGCGCTTGCTGCAGCGAGGCCATCAGGCGGTTCTGTTCTCCGGGGGTAAGGGGACGACGCTTGGCGATGGTCGCCAGAGAGCCTGCCGCAGACATGGCGGTACTGTGCAGCTCCTGCTGCTTCACCGTCATCGGCACGTCAAGGCGCTGTTGAATGCGCTCGGGCAACTGATCGGCCACCAGACGCCGATCACGGCGCAGCATCACCGGACGCAGCCGACGTCGTAATTCGGATAGATTACGGTAGCCAAGCACCTTGCCGCGCTCATCGGTGACATGGAAATCCACCAGGTAGCGCCACAGGGGGCCCAGTACCGCCGGATCCACCACTTGCATCAGACTGTAGAGATCTTCCAGGCGGTTCTCCAGCGGTGTGCCGGTGAGGACAAACGCATAGCGGGAGGGGATCCGTTTTATCGTTGAGGCGATCTTGGTGCGCCAGTTCTTGATCCGTTGCGCCTCATCGAGGATCAACAGATCCGGGCTCAATACCTCATTGATCAGGGAGAGGTCTCGCAGTATCAGTTCGTAATTGACAATAAAGAAGCCATCGCCGCGGCGGTACTGCACTCCCCGTGCTTCCGGGCCGCCCTGTATCACCTGTACCTGGATACCGGTAAAACGCTCAATCTCTCGCGCCCACTGCTGCTTGAGTGAAGCGGGACAAGCCACCAGGATGCGGCGCGTCTCGGCGTGGTCGTGCAGCCAGACGGCCGCTGCAATGGACTGCAGGGTCTTACCCAGCCCCATATCATCGGCCATCAAGGCGCGACCATTGGCGGCAAGAAAAGCGACACCCTCCACCTGGTAGGGGTAGAGCCGTGCCCGCAGGCCGGGTATATGACCACCACCAGCGGTAATCTGTTGGTAAATTTCCCTCATCCGCACCTGGTGTACCGCCTGTTCGGACAGACGCTTGGCGTAGCCCCGCGCATCCTCGCCAAGATCCAGCCCTTCCCTCCCCTCTACCTGCTCCTCAAAACGAAAGAAATCCTCTGGCAGACGCCCGGTGAATTCTCCCTGTTCGTCGAAATAGTCATCCAGAAGCGGTCCTAACTTTTTCGCCACCGCCTCACCACGATGAAGGGC
>JBEVXT010000366.1:0-2571 GCA_040505955.1 Sedimenticola sp.
AGTTTATGTGTGCAAATAATTATTTTTTAACTCAGAAACGGCGAATTTCAGGGGTGAGCTGAATAGTTATGATCGTACTTAAGATATGGTTATATTGGTGATCTGACTTATGACGAAGGAGTTTATTATGAAAATTGAGAGTGGCGTCTTTGCAGTGACCGGTGGTGCCCGGGGCCTTGGCAGGGCAATGGGCCTATCCCTTGCTGGAAGCGGGGCCCGTGTGGCGCTGATAGACCGTGATCAGAGTGCCTTGGATGAGGCTGTGACAGCCTGTGTTCAGGCAGGGGGTGAAGTGAAGGGCTATATTGCCAACGTCGCCAATGAGACGGAGGTGATAGCGGTTTTTGCCGCCATAGAGAACGATCTCGGGCCACTCTGTGGGTTGGTCAATAATGCCGGCATTCTACGGGATGGACTGATGGTAAAGGCGAAGGATGGCAAGGTCACTGACCGTCTCTCTCTCAGTGATTGGCAGGCGGTAATCGATGTCAATCTCACCGGAGTTTTCCTCTGTGGTCGTGAGGCGGCAACGAAGATGATCGAGAGTGGCACACGTGGCGCCATTATCAACATATCCAGCGTCAGTCGCGCCGGCAATATGGGCCAGTCCAACTACTCAGCCGCTAAGGCGGGGGTAGCCGCACTTGCGGTCACCTGGGCCAGGGAACTGGCACGCTATGGTATCCGTGCGGCAGCTATCGCCCCTGGTGTCTTCGAGACCGATATGGTGGCGTCGATGAAGCCTGAAGCCTACGCCCGGATAGTGGGGGCGATCCCAATTGGCCGTACCGGCCGGCTCGAAGAGTTGGCTGATGCAGTCAATTATATTTTCACCAACGACTACTTTAATGGTCGTGTACTGGAGCTGGATGGTGGGCTGAGGTTGTGATCTTCCGGCTGACAGCTGTCAGGCCTGGAGTGGGTTCTCTCAGCTGCACACCCCAGTCCCGTCCGTTACTAACGTAGCTCACGTTTGAGGATCTTACCGGTGGCACTCATCGGCAGACTCTCTACAAAGCTGATCTTTCTTGGATACTTGTAGTCTGCCATGCGCTCCTTGCACCAGGCGCGCATGGACACTTCATCCCGGTCGGCATTGGGGGTAGATACGACGAAGGCTTTGATCTCCTCACCATGGGTCTCGTGTGGCGTACCAATCACCGCCACCATCGCCACCTCTGAGTGCTCCATCATGGTCTCTTCGACCTCACGCGGGTAGACGTTGAAACCGCCGCGGATAATCATATCTTTGACCCGATCAACAATGTAGAGATAGCCCTGCTCATCCAGTTTGCCGATATCACCGGTTCTGAACCAGCCGTTATGCATCACTTCGGCGGTCTCTTCCGGCTTGTTGTAGTAACCTTTCATGATGTTGTGGCCGCGCAGGGCCACCTCACCCTCACTCCCGGTGGTAAGCTGGTTGCCCGCCTCATCCAGGATGCAGACCTCGATACCGGCCACCGGTCTGCCGACACTGCCGGGTTTGCACTCATACTCCAGGTGGTTGAAGGTGGCCACCGGGCTGGTTTCAGAGAGTCCGTAGCCTTCCAGGATAGGTACGCTGAATTTATCACTGAACTGTTTCAGTATCTCAACCGGCATTGCGGCACCGCCGGATACCGTAATGCGCAACTGTTTAGCAATGGCGGCGACCCTGTCGTCCTGATCCGTCCCGGCGGTCAGCAGAGCGATATACATGGTCGGTACACCGACAAAGACGGTAATCTTCTCCTGCTGCAGTGCTGTGAGTGCAGCAGCGGCTTCAAAACGCGGGATCAGTACCATTGTTGCACCCACCAGGAGAGAGGCGTTCATCTGCACAACCTGCCCGAAACTGTGGAACAGGGGTAATACGACCAGCAGGTTGTCATCAGCATTAATGCGCAGCAGTAACTGGCTGACGAAGGTGTTCATGGCGATATTGGAGTGGGTCAGCTCCGCTCCTTTTGGCTTGCCTGTGGTACCGGAGGTGTAGAGGATAACGGCAGTGTCATCAGCGGCAGTCTCACAGATCTCGGTGGTTGTCGCCTGGGCATGTATGAGTGATCCCAGGGTTTTGATATCTGCCATCTTTGCCGCCGCCGCTGGATCGGCGGTAATCATGAAGAAGTGCTCACATCCTTCACTTTGACTGAATCCTTCCCACCCCATTTCGCCCATCGGCAGGGCATCTGAACCTTCAAAGCAGAAGTAGGCCTTCGCTTCAGAATCCTGCAGGTGGTAGGCGATCTCTCTCCCTTTGAGGAGCACATTGAGGGGCACCACTACGGCTCCCATTTTGAGAATACCGTAGTAGACCATGGGGAAGTAGGGGAGGTTGGGGCACCCCAGGGCCACCTTGTCACCCGGTTCAATGCCAATCGATTTCAGTCCATTGGCGATTTGGCTCGACAGGGCGTCCAGCTGGGCATAGGTATAGCTTTTGCCAGTAAATCGGATGGCTGTTTTTTCCGGTGTAACAAAAGCGCTGCGAGCCAGATTCGAAGCGAGGTTAAGCATCTTCTCTCCTCAGTCCAATGACCGTTATGTGATTATTTTGAGGGCCTCAATGCTATCATTAAAGACGCC
>JBEVXT010000367.1:0-27464 GCA_040505955.1 Sedimenticola sp.
CTGAAACCGGCCACGCCATGAAGTCATACAACCAGGAGCCTGAGCAGTGCTGGGAGTGCTACTCTTGCATCAAGATCTGCCCTCAGCAGGCAATTGAGGCACGTCCTTATGCCGATATCGTTCCGTTGGGCGGCTCTGTACAGCCTCTTCGTGGTACGGACTCCATCATGTGGACCATTAAGTTCCGTAACGGCACCATGAAGCGTTTCAAATTCCCCATCCGTACCACCCCTGAGGGTTCTATCGATTGCTACGGTGGCAAGGCTGAAGCTGATATTGCCAACATTGCCAAGCCTGGCTTCTTCAACCATAACGAGCAGAACGGCTATCGTGATGGTGATCCCAGCGAGTTGATCTGCAAGTAATCGGGTTTCCGACGAAAACGAATCAAATTAGATTTTATTTGAGGAATTAGATATGGCTGAATTTGGAAATCCCGATGTCATCCAGGAAGAGGTTGACATCCTAATGATCGGCGGTGGTATGGCATGTTGTGGTACCGCTTACGAGCTTGGCCCCTGGATGGATGCTGCCAAGAAAGAAGGCGTGGACATCACAGTTAAGCTGGTCGACAAGGCCGCTATGGATCGCTCCGGTGCTGTTGCACAGGGTCTCTCCGCTATCAACACCTATATCGGTAGCGAGCAGGATCCTGCGGACTACGCACGTATGGTCTCCAACGATCTGATGGGTATCACCCGTGACGATCTGGCATACGACCTCGGTCGTCATGTTGATGAGTCTGTGCATCTGTTCGAAGAGTGGGGCCTGCCCATCTGGAAGCTCGACGAGAACGGTGAGCGTTTTGACGGCTCCAAAGGTATGACCCCTCTGAAAGACGGCGGTCGTCCTGTACGTTCCGGTAAGTGGCAGATCATGATCAACGGTGAGTCCTACAAGTGGATCGTCGCTGAAGCTGCCAAGAAAGCAATGGGTATTGATAATGTTGAAGAGCGTATCTTCATCGTTAAGCTGGTCAACGATAAAAACGATCCTAACCGCATCGCCGGTGCTGTTGGTTTCTCCACTCGTAATCACACCCTGCACGTCTACAAAGCAAAAGCTATCCTGCTGGCTGCCGGTGGTTGTGTAAACATCTTCCGTCCTCGTTCTGTTGGTGAGGGTCAGGGCCGTGCCTGGTACCCCGTATGGAACGCCGGCTCTACCTACACCATGGCTGCTGAAGCCGGTGCAGAGCTGACCCTGATGGAAAACCGCTTCGTACCTACCCGTTTCAAAGACGGTTACGGTCCTGTTGGCGCGTGGTTCCTGCTGTTCAAGTCTCAGGCTACTAACGCCTTTGGCGAGACCTACATGACCCGCAACGCAGAGATGCTCAACGACTACCCTCCTTACGGACAGGCTGCCGTTCCTGCTTCCTGCCTGCGTAACCACCTCATGCTGAGAGAGATGAAGGAAGGCCGTGGTCCTATCTGGATGGACACCGTTACCGCTCTTGCTAAGCTGCGTGAGACCCTGACTCCTCGCGAAGTTAAGCATCTGGAAGCTGAAGCTTGGGAAGATTTCCTCGATATGTGTATCGGCCAGTGTGGTATCTGGGCTGGTGAGAACATCGAGCCTGAGAAGAAAAACTCTGAGTTGATGCCTACCGAACCCTACCTGTTGGGCTCTCACTCCGGTTGCTGCGGTATCTGGGCTTCCGGTCCTGATGATGTCGGTGCACCTACCGAAGAGACTGAAGCTGGAGTTCCTGAGCATCTGCCTTCTGGTTGGAACTGGGGCTACCGTGGTATGACCACTGTCTCCGGTCTGTTCACCGCTGGTGACGGCGTGGGCGCTTCCGGTCATAAATTCTCCTCCGGTTCTCACGCCGAGGGTCGTATGTGTGCCAAGTCCATGGTCAAGTACGTCATGGACAACCAGGACTACACTCCTGAGCTGGATACCGACGTTGACTCTCTGATCGAAGAGATCTACCGTCCTGTCCGTAACTTCCTGGAGCACAAGGACTACAGCACCGCGATTGATGTTAACCCTAACTACATCACTCCCAAGATGCTGCAGTTCCGCCTGCAGAAAGCGATGGATGAGTATGTTGCCGGTATTGCTACTTACTACACCACCAACGCCCACATGCTGGAAGTTGCTGAGCATAAGCTGAACGACCTCAAAGAGGACGCTCTGAAGATGCGTGCTAAAGATCTCCACGAGCTGCTGCGTGCTTGGGAGAACTACCACCGCATCCTTACCGCTGAAGCTCACATGAAGCACATTCAGTTCCGTCAGGAGTCCCGTTACCCGGGCTTCTACTACCGCGCCGACAAGAACTTTGTTGACGAGGAGAACTGGCACTGCTTCGTGAACTCCATCTACAACAAAGAGACCAAGGAGTGGACCTGCTTCAAGCGCGCCCACGTTGATCTGGTCGACAAGTCCAAGCTGTTCAAATAAGTCTTATTTGACAGCCTAGCGGCTAAGAAGGGTCCGGGCACCGCAAGGTGTCCGGGCTTTTTCGTCTCTGAAATCAGATATTTCACACTATTTGAGCAAGACTAAACGCAAGTGTCGTAAGTGGAGTATTAGTGCTTACTGATTAAGCGGATCAATTGATGTACTATTCGCTGATCAGGTGGATGAGCAATTTCCTGTACGTGTTCATTTGCGTTTATTCGCGGCAAATCCTTTTAAACAGAATGAGTTACCGAGGCTATCGATGAGCGATAAGTTTGATCTTCCCCATGAGAGTCAGTTGGCTCCCCAAAAACTGGATCTGAGTACCAAGATTCAATTCAAATGCCACAAGGGCGTCTCCTGTTTCAACGCCTGCTGTAAGCGCGCAGATGTCACACTTACCCCCTATGATGTGATCCGCATGAAAGATCACTGTGGACTATCCAGTGGAGACTTCCTCAAGGCTCACACCGTGCCATTTCAGATGGATCAGCAGGGTATGCCTGGCATTAAGATGCGTACCGATGATGAGGGCGCCTGCCTGTTCGTCACCGACGAGGGGTGCTCCATCTACCAAGACCGCCCTAGCGCCTGCCGTTACTACCCCTTGGGGCACATGGCGATCAAGGAGAAGGATGCCGTAGAAGATGCGGCAGCCTACTTCATGATCAGTGAAGAGCACTGCAAAGGGCATGAAGAGGAGCAGGTGATGACCATTGCCGAATTCCGCAAAGACCAGTTTATCGTCGACTATGACGGTTATAACCGCGATTGGCTGGATATCCAGCTGAAAAAGCGCTCTTCCGGGGCGGTGGTGGGTAACCTTCCCGAGGCGACTCTGCAGCTCTTCTTTATGGCTTCCTACGATATGGATCGCTTTCGTCGATTTGTCATGAGTGATCAGTTTCGTGCCACCTATGACATGAAAGATTCCACCTATGATATCCTCGAAAAAGAGGACGTGGCGCTGATGCAGTTTGGTACCCGTTTTATGAAGCAGGCCTTCTTTGGTGAGCGTACCATCGAAGAGATGAGTAACGCTTGGGAAGAACGGGTTGAGAATCGTCAGGAGGTGTGGGATATGCGCCGTGAGGCGGAGATCGCTCGCAAGCAGGCCCAGGATGATGAGATGTACAAGTCGGACGACTGAGCGTCACTGTTCCCACCTGGAGAGGCAAGGCCGAAGCTGCGGCCTTGCCTTTTTTTATCCTAATAATCCTCAGGTGTCTTTGGGGGCTGTATTGACTTCTTTTGAGCTGCTTAACCCGGCCGCTCGACGATTGGACTGGAATTGGACTCAATCCTTGTGCCTTGTACTGCAACCTTGGCTTTGGCTTCCTCGGTAATGCTTCCGCATCCTGCTCACGCACCTCACCTACATCCCTGTAGGCATGCGTCGCCCTAACTCCTCCATCCATGGAGTCGACCGCAAGTGCACTCTCCACCCTGCCCAACTAAGGGTTCTAGGATAATGAAGGTAATCCGTGACAGCTGCACGGTGTCTGGTTTGTATTTCTATCAGGCAAATCTATACTTATGGTAGTTCTCGTGCAGATAACTATGGAGCCTGTCGCTCAACTACTTCCCGGTCTGACTGTCCGGTTAGTGTCCTCTCTGTGAGGGTGTCTGGCCGATGAAGTTTGTTTCCACCGAAAATCCCCTCTGCTCCCTGGAAATATGCGGGTGGTGGGGGGGTGAGAAAAAGGAGGCAGCGTACGAAAAGCTCATTGCCGCAGGCGAACCTTTGCGTGTGCTCGTGGATTTTTTGATGCCTACCAAACCCTGGATCGCGTGGGTCGGGATTGACAAGGAGATTTTTGCTGCCCTGCAGCAGGCGCTGCTCAATCTGAAAGATCCCAAAGCCCTCAGGGCGCTCAGTAAAGGTGGATTTCTCTTCGGGGGTGATGGCGATTTTGCTTCGATACGAAGGTCGATCGAGCACAACAGCCGGTTTTTTGGAAAACAAACAACCATTAGAGACGTTGGGTAGTGACAAGGACGCAGACAACAAGTAAGCCGCTTTGGGTGAAAGTGTTCGCTGTAATGGCGGTTTCCACTCTGCTTGTGGCCGGGCTTTCGGGCCTTGTAGCGGGGAACTATGGGGAGAGGTATCTCCTCCGCCAACTGACAGGAGAGAGTGAAAAGGCTATCGCCACCCTTGCGGTTTCTGTGCTTGAGCCGGTGATCAGCGAGGATATCTCGATATTGAAAAGTATTGTAACGGAGATGGTCCGGCTCGATCAAAATCTGTACTCCATAGAGATCTACAATGAGAGAGGTGAGATTCTTGTCGACTGGCACCACCATGAAAAACTCAGTACTGAACAACTGCTCCACTTCAGCCGCGATATCAGCTTTGAAGGGGAACAGTTTGGCTCAATCGGGGTTGCCATCAGCACCTCGGAGATCAACCGTATTATAGGGGAGGCGATGTCACAAGTATGGGTCGCTACAGTGATCCCGCTCTGCCTGCTGACAGGTATCATACTGTTGTTTATCAACAGGCTGGTGCTGACACCACTCAACAATATCCGCGACAGGATTTTGGCGCTCACCTCTGGAGATCTGGAGACCCGGATAGAGATTAAAACGGCCCGTGAGCTGGAGATTCTTGCGCTCACCGTCAACCGGCTTGGCGCTGCACTCCGTGTGGAGAAGGCACAGCAGGGTGAGCTGGAGAAGGCGCAAGCGGCACTCTTCGAGGCAAAAGAGTTGGCAGAGGTGACGCTACACTCCATCGGCGATGCGGTCATCACCACCGACCGGGCGGGCCTTGTCAGGTCTCTCAATCCGGTAGCAGAAAAGATGACTGGGTGGAAAAATCAGCGGGCGGTTGGAGTGTCGGTGGATAAGGTATTTCACATAGTGGATAGAGATTCCCGCCAGCCCACTGACAGCCCGATTCACGACTGCCTGATGACGGACAAGACTGTCGAGTTAAGCGGTGATACCTGCTTGATCAGCCTGAATGGAGACGAGTCTATCATTAAGGACTCCGCTGCTCCGATCCGCTCATGCAGTGGTGAGATTCTCGGTGCCGTGCTGGTTTTTCATGATATTACCCATGCCAGTAAATTGACCGACAGGCTTACTTATGAGGCCAGGCACGATCCTCTCACCAGCCTTGCCAACCGTAACGCTTTTGAGGATCATCTGTTGGAGCTTCTGGAGGAGGCTATGATCCATATGTCCGAGCATGTGCTGCTCTATCTGGATCTTGACCAGTTCAAAATAGTTAACGATACCTGTGGACATATTGCCGGCGATGCTCTGCTTATGCAGCTCAGTTCATTGATGCGGGAGCAGGTGAGAAGCAACGATATGCTGGCCCGCCTTGGAGGGGATGAGTTTGGCGCACTATTGACCAACTGCCCCCTTAAGAAGGGAGCCCATATTGCGGAAAAGATCAGAAAGACGATTGAAGATTTTCGTTTTTGCTGGCAAGACCATTGTTTCAATGTTGGTGTGAGTATAGGCGTGATTCCGTTAACAATGGAGAGTCGCGATGTGAAATCTGTCCTGACAGCAGCCGATCACGCATGCTACAGAGCCAAGGATAATGGTCGGAATCAAGTGGTCACCTATACCCCGGATGATGATGAGTTGGCAAAACGGACGGGGGAGACCTGGTGGGCCAGTCGTATTCAGCAAGCACTCGATGAGAATAAATTCACTCTCTACCACCAACCTATTGTCAGCATTGACCGGCCCAACGAGACGGGATTGCACTATGAGATCCTTATTAGAATGCTGGACGATGACCGGCTGATTCCTCCCGGTGCATTCTTTCCCGCCGCTGAGAGATACGGGATGATGCCACAAATAGATCAGTGGGTTATGCGCACCTATTTTGAGTGGATCAAGAAAAATCCGCTTCAGCTTGAACAACTTCAGCTCTGCGCGATTAATCTGTCTGGTGAGTTTCTATCACAGAAGTGGGCACTTGAGTTTGTTTCTGCCGAGATTGAGAAATCAGGCATGCCTCCAGGAAAGATCTGTTTTGAGCTGACCGAGACGGTGGCCGTCGCCAACATGACGAATGCCGTTCTGTTTATGGCTGGACTGAAAAAAAAGGGGTGCTTGTTTGCCCTCGATGATTTTGGAACCGGCATGTCCTCTTTTGGCTATCTGCGCAACCTTCCTGTGGACTTTATCAAGATTGACGGCTCTTTTGTAAAAGATATCCAGAGCGATCCGGTTGACCTTGCCATGGTGAGGTCAATCAACACCATCGCTCATGAGATGGGCAAGAAGACGGTCGCCGAATATGTTGAGAATGACGAAATTCTACAACTGTTGAGAGAGATCGATGTTGATTACGCTCAGGGTTATGGCATCAGTAAACCGATGCCGCTATTCAGTGATCCATTATTGATGATGTCAGATTAGGACTGGCTATATAGCTATCGGGGGTTGATGTGGCTGGCCACGGACAGGCTGCACATGGCTCGACAGCTGGGTGCGTCGGCCTGAAGCCTTGAGTCAAGGTGCCTAATGATGTCCCTGGCAATTTTTTCGAAATAATTCGTAAATATAAATAATAAAAACATATAGATAACAAATAATTGCACACTAATAATAACAATGTTATCGTGAAGAAAAATTGTTATTGAGGTACTTATGGAGCAGCTAGCAACGGAATTAAGGCACTATCTATCTGAGGTGATGGGGCTGAAAGTCACCGCTAATCCATTGAATAGCAGCTGGCTTCACTGATCACTATGTATTGATTGGTGGTGCTGCTTCAGGTCTGGTGATGGATGATGCCGGTGTTGAATTCCGTGCGACCAAAGACCTGGATATTGTGCTCTGTATTGAGGCGCTGGATGCAGAGTTTGCCGATGTCTTCTGGGCCTTTATCAAGGCAGGTGGCTACGTGATTCAGGAAAGGAGTATAGGGAAGAAGATCTTCCATCGATTCAAGAAGCCCAGTGATGAAGCCTATCCATTCATGTTGGAGTTATTTTCACGCAATCCGGATAACCTGGTATTGGGTGACGACAGCCATTTGACCCCAATCCCAATAGCAGAGGATGTATCAAGCCTGTCTGCAATCCTGTTGGATGAGGATTACTACCGTTTTTTGCATCAGCACAAGATTGACATAGATGGCGTGCCCGTAGTTACGCAGGAATGCCTGATACCACTGAAGGCAAGAGCTTGGTTAGATCTAAGTGCGCGCAAGGACGCGGGCGAGAAAGTTGATTCAAAAGACGTTAATAAGCACAAAAATGATGTCTTCCGTTTATTCCAGATTCTCTCCCCTAAACAGAGTGTGGGCCTTCCAGAGACAGTAGCGTCCGATATGGGGCGTTTCATTGATGCCATATCTGAGAAGCCCGACCTACCGCTAAAAGATTTTGGCTTGGCCGGACTTGGTGTTCTTGATGTAGTGAAAGTCCTTAGGGAGGTTTATGGCCTTTCCGATGAAGTGGTTGCCGGAGGGTAATGCGATGGGCAAACAGGTAATCGTCAGCAGGCCCTCGTTGGAGCAATTCGACGCTCAAGCATCTTTAATCCCGAGATACAGGTAAAGCCAGCCTGCATTCTATGGTCAGATCGTGATCACCAAAGGGAAGCAATCATTCCGTAACTTCTCAATAATCTGGTGCCATAACTACTCGCCCCTGATGTTGAATAAAGCCGTCTGTAGCCTGGGTTGAGCTTGCGAAACCCAGGAAGATAGTTGTACTTGCCCCGGGTTTCGCTCCACTCAACCCAGGCTACGAAAAGGTTGATCAGTTTTTGCAGCAAAGTTTACAACAGGGGGGTGCTGCTGATGGGCGTACAGGAATAAATTTACAGTGTGTTCTGGAACGAGGCGCAGCACGACTTTATTGAGAAGTTATCATAATAGTTAGTAGCTAATTGGTTATAAAGAAAAAAGTGCACAAGCCAAATAACTTGTGCGCTTTTATTTTCAGCGAGGCTTAGGGATTTTTACGACTATCCAGTCAGTAAAACAAGTCGCGAACCCCTGAAGATGGCTTTTTACCGTATGCAGACGATTACTTGTCGGCGATGGCCTGCAGCTCCTTGGATTTGATCAGCTGTCCATCAAGGGCGGCGTCCGAAGCGCTACGCCCAAATGCCACATCCATCAGCTGAGAGTAGAACACCACCGGCATATCAAACTTGGTGCCGTAGGCGATGTTGATCTGATCCTGGTACATCTCCAAGCACAGTGGGGTCACCATTTAGCCGATTCGTGTCAACAGGCAAATTAACCCTGTTAACCACGAATTCATACTCTTTCGTGGCCGCCGCATATAAAACAATACCCTGTCGCTATAGGTGACAATAAACACATCCTAATTCTCTATTGGTCGGCATCGTATTCGTTAACCGAATCGCACCAGTCACCCTTCTGGATCTAGGCGGTGGATGCAGCTCCTACGGAGATAACGTCCTGCTGAGGAGGAGTCCCGAAGAATGAGGGAAGCTCCTTGATGCCTCTGGAACGGAAGGTATACTGTTCTCTATGTGATAATCTGCGGCCTTCACTATCAGAAGGCCTTCTTTAGGTCGCATTCGACCTGGTCGCGTAAAATGTAATAACAGGCCCTGGCCAGCTTGTGCGCTACGGTCTTGAGGGCAACCACCCTGTTGGTCTTGGCCTGTTTTCGTTGGTAGTAAGCCTTGATGCTGTCGTTATAACGGATGGCAAAGTTAGCCGCTTCAACAAACGCCCAGGAGAGGTATCGGTTTCCGTTTTTTGCGTTACCCTTACCCTTCTGTTTGCCGTTACTCAGTCGCGTAGTCCCGACGCAACGACAATAGGAGGCGTAGTTGCCGACCTTGGCAAAACGCTGAATAGGACCGGTCTCAAGCATGATGGTTAAGGCCAGAATAATACCGATGCCAGGAACAGTTTTGAGCGCTGCGTATTCAGCTTGTAGCTTGGCCTTTTGTTGAATTATCTTCTCCAGGATTTTGATCTGTTCCTGAAGGGCCTTCATGATGCTCAGATTACTATTCACAGCCAGGGCGGTATCTTCGCAGGGCAGTAATTCAGCTACCTGTTCAGACTGCAACTTTTTGACCTTGTTGGCACTCAGGGAACTACCGGTATTGCGGGTGATCAGTGTCTGAATACTGAGGAGGTTGGTGGTGCGCATCTGTACCAATTGCCCTCGCTTCCGCAGCAGATCCCGAACAGCTCTCCCTTCCTTTGGGTAGATATAGCCCTGAGGCAGGATTCCGAGTCGAAGAAGGTGAGCCAACCAACGAGCATCGGTGCGGTCGTCGCCATGCTTCAGCCCTTCGTATTGTTTGACTGCTGCCGTATTTACCAAATGAACCTGGTAGCCCGCCTCCATCAAGCCATCAACCAGCCAATACCAATTGTATGTTGATTCTACGGCAAGCCCTTGTATCTTCTCTCGGTAGGGTTCCAACGCTGCCAGAATAGTCTGGAGGTCATTTCCCAGTTGCCGTTGATACACCGTCTGATCCTCTTCATCCAGTAAAACAACCACACTATTGTTGGAATGTAAGTCAATTCCAGAATATAGTTTCATTTCCGATTCCTCTTGCAAATGGTCTGTCAATGTCGCCAAACATCGAAAAGTACTCCTTGCCTGGGGAATCGGCTAGATGATTATCAGGTCTTGCAATCACTTAAATGCAAGAAAACCAGTGAGTCAATTCCAGAGAAAATGAAAAAACTTCTGCTCAATACCAGGGCCGTTTTCGATATCTTGAAAATGACACGTAACGCTATGCCTCGTAACGGGATTCTTTCTGGAGCGTAGATTTGCCGTGTGGATTAAACCCGACAGACTCCTAGCCTGACCAGGGCAGCCCTTTCAAGGTCGCATTGTAACTCATTAATATTTATACTTAATTTTAGATGTTGCTTGGATTTTTCTGAGAAATTCGTCGAAATCGTATCAAATTTCGGCGAATTTCTAACGTATCTTATCTCGGTATATTGCTATTTCACCAATGAATAGCACTATATCTGCACCTCAACTAAAACGCAGATTTCATCAAAAATAATATCTTTAATAATTTCAATACGTTATCACCTTGAAAGGGCTGGCCTGACCAGGGTTATGCTAGACTGCGCAAAACAAGGGGAAACGCTATGAAAAAAACAATGCTTCATACCGCAATAAGTGGTGCACTTCTATCAGCTTGCCTTGGATTTAACGTGCAAGCGCAAGATTTCAATCAGCTCTATGTGTTCGGTGACAGCCTCAGCGATGGCGGCACTTACAGTCAGGCAGTCATGGCCGGTGGTGCGCCCGCAACGACGATCGGTGGCGATTCCATGCGCTATCGATTCATCGACAATAGCCTTGACGGCTCCTCCCAAACCTACGCGGAAGGTTTGGCCGATCTTCTCGATTTGCCACTGGATCCTGCAACAATAAATGGAGTTCCCGCCGCATCTATTCCCGCCATCGATGTAGGCGGCGGCAATTATGCTCAAGGCGGTTCCCGTGTAACCGACCCGACAGGTATCGGCCACTCTCCTGTTACAGGCATTACCACGTTATCAGTGGACGCGCAGGTCTCGAACTTTCTTGCCAGTGGAGCTTCATTGGGAAGTGACGATCTGATTATCATCTGGGCCGGCGCCAACGATGTATTCGCTCAAACAGCTGCCGTCGGTGGTGGCACTCCCACAGCCACCGCTCTCAGCAATATCGCTACTGCAGCCGATGATGTACGTACCCAGGTAGATCGCCTAAAGAGCGCCGGCGCAAATAACATAATGGTTGTAACGCTACCGGATATTGGCGACAACACGCCGGCAGGTGTAACCACAGGCGGTGCCACCCAGGCGCTGTATACGGCCCTGAGCGATACGTTCAATGCTCAGCTTCTGACAGCACTCTCCGGCTCCAATGCAGCAATCGTCGATGCAGACAAGCTGCTGACGGCAATACTGGATGATCCGGCAAACTACGGTTTCTCCGCCGTAAATCAGCGCACAACGTTTGAGTGTTTGGGCAGCTCCTTAAGCTGTATCCAGGGCGTCAATACGCTTAATGATGGTGTTTCCCGAGTTTTTGCCGATGGTGTTCATCCAACGAGTCAGGCACATCAACTGTTCGCCCAAGCGGCCTTTGCAGGGCTGCAGGCCATATCACAAAATGCCGCTCTTTCCATAGGAACGCTCTCCGCTCTGAAACAGCAATCTCTGGGGCTGGACAACCGTTTGAATTCCGCCGCTTTCTATATGAGAAACGAAAAAGGTAACCGGGTAGAACGTACCGTCGGCAACACTGAAGTATACGGCGGCGTTGAAGGCGGATCTTATGAGGTATCCGGCGGGCAGATCCGTCCAAAGGGTGAAGGCTCAACCAAGGTGTTAAAAATTGCCGGAGACATGATGGTATCTGAACGAATCGTTCTGGGTGCCGGAGTCTCGGTGGATTACGGTGATGTGAATTTCACCGACAACCGAGGCGGTTTTGAATCCCGGCTGGTTACTGCCGCTGTGTTTGGTGCAGTCCAGATTACTGAAGGAGTTTACGCCAACTTTTCGGCAGGTTATGGCGACATTGATGTCTCTGAGGTCACCCGCAGTTTTGCTCTTGGTGCCGCGACTGAACGCTACACCGGCAGCACAAACGGGGAGTACAAAACGATATCGGCAGGCTTAGGCGCCATGTTGCCGGCTGGCAATGGCCTCACCTTCAACCCTACAATCAAACTGACATCTGAGAGGGTCAGCATTGACGGTTACACCGAATCGAACGGAGCAGCCAGCCTGAGCTACGGTGATCAGGAGTACAAGGGGCTGCGCCTTTCAACTGGTGTAGCGGGTTATTACCGACCCGTCTCTTCACCAAAAATGGTACTGAGTCTGCGCGGTACTCTGGAGCACGATTTCAATGACGACGAGATCGCCGTCACTTTAGGGCCGGATGCCAATAACCTGGCAACCCTCAGCTCCGAACGTGACGACCGAACCTACGGCTATCTCTCTTTTAGAGCGGCCTATGAGCTGACCCCGGCCAGTGCTTTGGTCTTATCCGCTTCCAAAGTGGTCGGACTGGAGAACAATAGCGGTCATACCCTTGGCCTGACTTTCAAGCATCAACTCTGATCTGATCGAATCAGTCCAGGGATGGATTGATTTATTTTTCCGATTAATCCTCAACGAATGTAAAGCTCCGCCCGTCAAACAAGCCGCGGTCACTCAGTTTTAACTCAGGTATGACTCTCAGCATGACCTGACCCTGGTTATGGTTGCTGGTTATGCTTGTTGATTAAATATCCTCATATAGTCTTGAAACCAATAAATTCGATTACGCCGACTTTTGGTAAACTCTTTCAATACACCATATTTAACAAAATCGCTTACTAATGAGGTGGCCGTATTGTGTGGCAAATTCAATAGTGCGCAAATATCCTTGATGCTGACCAGGGGGACTTGATAAAGATATCCCATCAGTGTCTGAGCATTCGTTTGTCGGCGGGTACTAAAGTGAGGTAGAACCTCACGCTCCAGTCTTTCTTTCAATAAGAGGATATCCTTAAAAACCTGTATGGAATTCTCAGCTGTTTCATGTACGCCATGCAAAAAAAAGATCAGCCACTCTCTCAGCTGATTTGCCTGTCGTACCGCCATCAGTCGATCAACATACTCGGTTTTATTACGTTCAAAATAGTCCGACAGATAGAGTGCCGGTTTATGCAGCAACCCAAAGTTGGCTAGATAGATTGCAATCATTAATCGCCCCAGACGCCCGTTGCCATCTAGGAAGGGGTGGATGGTCTCGAATTGGTAGTGGGCGATGGCAATTTTAATTAAGTGTGGAACCTGGAGTTCATCGTTATGGATAAACTTCTCCAGATCACTCATCAACCCTGGAAGCTCTTCGTAATGTGGCGGAACAAGGGCAGCACTTTTCAGGCTTACGCCAATCCAGTTCTGACTTCTGCGGAATTCACCGGGTAGTTTTGTTTCTCCACGAACTCCCTGCATGAGGATTTTATGGGTGTTTCTGAGTAGGCGATTGGAAAGCGGCAAACTATCAAGTTGGGCAATAGCGGTGTTGATCGCATGGATATAGTTTTGCACTTCCACCCAGTCGTCACGTTTTTTCGGATCTACATCCTTAACACCCAGTATCGCCTCTTCCATATTAGTGCGTGTGCCTTCGATGCGACTGGACTGTGTGGCCTCCTTCATAATATGCATGCGAATAAAAAACTCCACATCAGGGACAAGTTGGGAGAAAGCGTTAAGTGTGCCTAAGGCCCGGTCGGCCTCGCTCAGTAGGTATTGTATTTTGCTATCAGTGATCACCCAAGAGTGGTTGATGGGTGTAGGAGAAAAACTCTGATACTCGTACTGCGGCTTATACTCTCCTGCTTCGTAATACTCTAGATTCATCATATATCCAAATTAGCTAATATTTTCGATATTACACCAGCATATATCGAAAACTTAACCGTAAAGTCACGCTATGTCAAATAGCATGGCTTAATTCGACATAACGAAATGGTTATGTCAGATTCTGTGCTCACTTGGGTATTCTATTAATTCCTGCCACCCGTCCCACGCGAAGACTGCCACCCCACTCGGGGCTGTTCATCGCGAACAAGTTCGCTCCTCCGGGTGACTACAAAATAAATGAAAGCTTTTTTGCGCCTTCTCTACGCTCTCAGCATCCCGCTTTTTGATCTCATTTCATGGAAAAAGATCCACCCACAAAAAAGCCCTCCGAAGAGGACTTTTCAGCGGATAGGTCAGCGGTTACTTGTCGGCGATGGCCTGCAGCTCCTTGGATTTGATCAGCTGTCCATCAAGGGCGGCGTCCGAAGCGCTACACCCAAATGCCACATCCATCAGCTGAGAGTAGAACACCACCGGCATATCAAACTTGGTGCCGTAGGCGATGTTGATCTGATCCTGGTACATCTCCACATGGGCCTGACACAGAGGGCAGGGTGTGACGATCATATGGGCGCCGTGGTCATAGGCCGCTTCAACAATCCCCTTGATCATCTCCCGAGACTTTACAGGCTCAGAGAAGGCGAGTGCGCCGCCGCAGCACTGCACCTTTTTTTCATAGGTTGGGATGGTCTCGGCGCCGACACTGTCGATGATATTGTCGAGGTAGACGGGATTCTCGAAAGACTCACCGGCAATACCGAAGGGCCGGTTGGTCTGACAGCCGACGTAGCCGGCAATCTTCAGCCCCTCAAGCGGTTTCTTCACCTTCGCCTTGATGGCGTCGAAACCGATATCCTCGACCAGCAGCTCAACCAAGTGACGTACGTCGGCTTCGCCTTTGTACTTCAGTCCACCCTCAGCGAGGGCGGTGTTGGCATCTTTGAACATCTGCTCGTCTTCGTGAAGACGCTCTTTTGCTTCTCGGGTGGAGAGCCAGCAGGCGGCACAGGCCGCTACGACCTCCTGACCCGGGTTGTGCTCCTCAGAGAGGGCGAGGTTGCGTGCTGACAGGGTGAGGCGAGGCAACTCGCCACCACCTGCGTAACCGATGGAGGCGGCACAGCAGTTCCAGTCGGGGATTTCGTTGAGTTGAATGTCCAGCTCTTCGCACATGGTATTGACCGAGCGCATCATGTTGGACGAGGAGGCTGCCTTCTGAGCGGAGCATCCTGGATAGAATGAGACTTCTTTCTTAGCCATTTCGATTGCTCCTCGGTTAGCCGTTGCTCTGGATCTTTGCGTCTTCGATCTCATGTGCCTTGGCAATGATCTTCTGCAGTTCGCCAGGACTCTTTATACCATGACCACCCAGCATCTCCATTGGGCTCATGCGTTTTGCCTTCATCATGTTCTGGCCCAATTTCTGGTTGGCCAGCGCATTCTTCACGCCCTGGCTGAACCCGTCCATAAAGTAGAGGGAGAGCCCCATCTTCAACTCGTTGACCCGCCCCTTCTTCATCAGGTTTTTCCAGAAGATCTGGCCGAAGCGCTGGGTCGGCTGGTTCTCGGGAACCATACCGAGGCGCAGGCCGTAGCCTGCCAGTCCATGCATGATGTGGGTGATCGGCAGGCCGCGGGGGCAGCGTGCGATACAGTTGTAGCAGGAGGTGCACATCCACATAGAGTCGGAGCTCAGGACTTCCTCGCGCTTACCGGCGCGGATCATCATGAAGATCTCCTGGGGAGGATGGGCCCAGTGCTTACCAAGAGGACAGGAGCCTGCGCATACACCACACTGCATGCACATCTTGACCCATTCGCCCTCTTCTACGTTCGCTTCAACTTCCTTGAGGAAGCTGGTGCGATACTTTTCAGTCATTGCTGTATTGAGGTCACTCATCTGTAACTCCCCTTAGAACTTGAACGGACTCAAGCCGATCTTCGCGACCGTATCGGCCATATCGTTGATCAGCTTGGGAGCACGCTCCACATCGGTGATGGCGACTTCGTAAACCTCAACACGTTCTGGCTCGAGGTTGAGGGTCTGCAGGGTGTCACCCACCTTGCTCATGCGCTCAGCCGCCATGGCGGAGCCGCGTACGAAGTGGCACTGGTAGTCATCGCCTTTCTGACAGCCCATCAATACGATGCCGTCATAGCCGTTGTTCAGCGAGTCGGTGATCCATGAGAGGTTTACCGAGCCGAGACAGCGAACCGGAATGATGCGGGCCCAGGGGTTAACCTCGACACCGTTCATAGCGGCTTGGTCGAGTGCCGGGTAGGCATCGTTCTCACAAGCGAGCACCAGGATACGTGGCTTCTCATCCCACTCTTCCGGTACTTCAACGGCCTTGATCTGCTGGCCGACGGTATCCACTGAGTAGTTATCGAAGGAGATGACGCGTACCGGACAGGCTCCCATGCAGGTGCCACAGCGGCGGCAGCGTGCTTCGTTGAAGAGCGGGAAGCTTTTTTCGTCCTCGTTGATGGCGCCGAAGGGACACTCAACGGTACAGCGCTTACACTGAGTACAACCCTCTTTACGGAAGCTCGGATAGGAGAGGTCACCGACGCGGGGGTGTGCGGCACGTCCCTGTCCAGCATTCTCGGCTGCCTGAATCGCCTTCATGGCAGCGCCGGTGGCATCATCTGCGGCCTGACGCATGTCCATTGGACGGCGTAGAGGGCCTGCGGCATAGATACCGGTACGACGTGTCTCGTAAGGGAAACAGATGAAGTGAGAGTCGTTGAAGCCGTGTTTCAGGTGTGGCAGATCGGTGCCTTGGCGATACTCCAGATTGAGAATCGACGGTGGAGCCACCGCCAGTGACTCCCTCAGAGTCTCTTTCTCAGTGGAGCCCTCTTCAGCCTCATCAAAGGCCAGCTGGGCGTAGGGATCAGGACCGGAGTTGGGCATCATGCCGACATCGAGTACCGCCAGATCCACCTTCATGGAAGTGGCTTCATTGAGGATCAGATCCTGGAACTTAACCTCGATGCTGTCACCGGGAACCACTTCACTGACTTCTGCTTTGGAGAAGGTAATCATCTTCTCCTGGCCGGCGCGATAGAAGCTCTCACCGGCGGCACCGGGGGTACGCAGGTTGTCGAACATCACCGTGGTGTCACAGTCGCCGTTAAGCTCCTTGAAGTACATCGCCTGCTTGATGGCGATGAGGTCACCGATACCGTTGTGGTATGGGAGGAGCCCCTCTTCGCTGGAGTTCTGACCTACATTCTGGACAAAAGCGACTGCTGTCACCTCTTTGCCGTCAGAGGGGCGCTTAATGACGCCGCCATTGGCCTCTTTAACCAGCTTCTCCAGTTCGGCGCTGGTAACGATATCGGCGCTTTTGCTGTAGTTGTACTGAGCCAGACCACTGGGATCATAGGACGTGAAACCGGTAGCCTGGACGATGGCTCCGATTGAAACGGTGCTGCTTGAGCCCGACTCAGTAGCGATGTCGACACTGAAACGACCGGGAGCACCGGCGGTTTTGGTAACCGTACTGTTGAGGTAGACCGTGATCTGATCATTACCTTCTATGTCGGCAATCATCCCGGCTACACCGGTATCCTGGGGCTCGCTGTAGGGCGAGCGGTTTGGGATCGACTTGTAGTAGTCGGCGGCACTGCCGCCGAGGGCGCCGTTTCTCTCCACCAGATGAATCGGGTAACCGGCTGCTGCGGCCTCGATGGCTGCAGTCATACCGGTGATACCGCCACCGACAACCAGCAGGTTCTTGTTCAGCTCCTGCTCGCCGGAGGCGGTAGGCAGGGTCATGAACTTCACCTCGGCACAGGCCATACGGATGTAGTCATCCGCCATCTCCTGAGTGGTCTCGGTGTTGGCGTCATCCTCTGGACGCATCCAGATTACGCCCTCACGCAGGTTAGCGCGTGACATGGCCACATCGTTGAAGCTGAATGCCTCCACTTTGGCGCGGCGGGAACAGGCGGCGACCATAATGTGGGTCGCACCTGCAGCAATGTCGTCACGAATCATCTGTACGCCTTCGGCGTTACACAGCATCTCATGCTGCTTGCACTCAGCCATCTTGCCCTCACGGGTAGCAATGGTTTCGAGCTGGCCGGCATCCAGGCGATCGCCTATGCCACAACCGGTGCAGATGTATCCGGCAAATTTCTTTTCGTCTGCCACTGTATTAACCCTCCGTTCCAGCAACGCGATTGACTACCTGGACGGCGCGTAGAGCAGCGCCTGTGGCCTGCTGTACAGCACGGTTCACATCCAGTGCGTCGGAAGAACAACCGGCGGCAAAGACGCCACCATTCTCAGGTGCGGGCTCAATAAAGCCCTCTTCGTTGACTACGATATCGACCGGGAAGCTGCCTTTGTCAACGCTTGGCTCCATGCCTACAGCCAGTACCACCAGATCATACTCGGTGGCGTAGCGGTTGTAGCCTTCGGTGTCGACACCGTGAAGTACCGGATTGCCGTTCTCTCTGTTCTCTACGACAGAAGCGACCTTGGACTTGATGAAGGAGACGTTTTCATTCTCTTTCACACTCTGATAGAACTCCTCAAAGCGGTCGATGGCACGTATATCTATGTAGTAGATGGTCGACTTGCCCTCATCGCCCCAGGCATCCTGAACAAAATGGGTCTGTTTCAGGGTGGCCATGCAGCAGATGCGGGAGCAGTGCAACAGATGGTTGTGGTCACGGGAGCCGGCACACTGGATAAAGGCGACATTCTTCGCCTCCTTACCGTCAGAGGGACGAACCAGCTTGCCGCCGGTGGGGCCCTGAGGATCGGCCATGCGCTCAAACTCAACGTTGGTGATCACATTGGCAAAACGGTCGTAACCGTAAGGCTGAATCTTGTTGGCGTCATAAGGGCGCCAGCCGGTGGCCCAGACAACGGCGCCAGCTTTGAATTCAATGGTCTCTTCCTGCATCTCTAGGTCAATGGCATTGACCTTACAGGCCGCTTTCGCCTTTTCAGCGTCATCGGTGCCGATAATGGCTGGATCGATAACGTAGCGCTGGGGGTGGGCCATCCTGTGAGGCAGGTAGGCGCCTTTGCGCTTGACCATGCTGCCGAGACCATAGTTGAATTCGTTATCAAATTCGGTCTCTACTGCACTGCCGCAGTCACCGCAGCCGGTGCAGTTGTCAGTGACGTAGCGGGGGCTGATTTTCACCGTGGCGGTGTAATCGCCGGCATCTCCCTGAATTCCGGTCACCTCAGCCATTGTTACAATGGTTAGGTTAGGGTTCATTTTGGCTCGGCGCTGATTGATTTCCAGACCACAGGTCGGGAAGCAGAGCTTAGGGAAATATTTGTAGAGCTGGGTGACGCGGCCACCAACAAAGGGGCGCTTTTCAACCAGCACGACCTGTTTTCCGGTCTCGGCAGCTTCCAAAGCGGCAGTCATGCCACTGATGCCGCCGCCGACAACCAGGATGGTCTGATTGGTTGCGATTACTTCCGTCATGGATATTCCTCCGTCGCGGAAAGGACTCATTATCGTTTAGTACAGCACTGGCCAATTGTTGACTTGAGCGCTTGGTTATTTCGCCGTCCGAGGCATAAGGCAATCCTAATTTTAGAATTCGATAAGATACTCTTCTTCAGTCGCTTCGGCTATATCAATCGGCCTCAAATTCAATCGAAATTTCCGATGCGCGCATAGTTTCGATATATGCACAGTATCAACCAGGTCAAAAATCCAGTGTTACGGATTGTGTCTATACTCCAGTTATGAGGGGAATTGATGAGATGACCAGTTGACCGCAATCGGGCCGGTTTGCGGCATCTCTGCTCCCTTGAGTGTTCCAAATACAGGGCGAGGTGGATACTGTGACACACTCCAATAACCCATTTCACTTGCCACAAAGAAAGCAGGCGGATGCAGGTAGTGAAGTTTTTCTTCCCAAGTCATTCAAGTTCTGGATTGAGACGCTACCTGCCGGTGACATGAAACTGATGGCACAGGAGCTTCATCACCAACTGAAGGTGATGAATCAGTACGAGATGCCAGCTGCGGGCAGATTAGAGAATCTGGAACTGATGTTGCCACCTCTGTTACTGGTGCTCGATGACCTCTCAGGTCATCCGATTCCGGTACCCTTTCCAGAGGATAAACGCGGTCGCTTCGCCTACAGGCTGGACATGTCCCTTTTCGTACTGGTCATTCAGGCGTACAAAATAATCCTCGAAGAGTACCACCATGAGTCTTTTGCTGGCCATTTGATACACCGCAGTAAGCGCAATATCGCCATCCACCGGGTGGTCTATTTTCTTGGGCGCACTCTGCTGCATGCGTTTGAATACTACCAGCCCGCTCCCGACAGTTTGTGGCTTGAGCTGCACGGCTTATATCACTACGCCGTTAGTAACCATCTCGACAAGACAGAGCTGGATAATGAAGATCATCTGCTGGTAGACAACCTGACAGTCTCCGATCTCTACAAACAGTCTGTACTGCTTGCACTGGCCGACCCTTATCAGTTGAAGCAGGGTGAGGTGAGCCATGTTTATGTTGCGTTAAAGCAGTGGGCAAAGTGTTGTCGCATAGAACCCGTTGGTGCTGATGAGATATCCTCCGGCTCATTTGTTGTTGTGCTGGGAATGGATATGCCGCCGATGCGTATTGTCGGTGACATGGAGGGGGCGGCAAAAGCGGGCTGGATTATCGGTGCTGACGAGGTTATCGCACAGCTGATTGATGAGTTGTCAGTAGCCCAGTCACAGCTCGGTTCGGAGCGTCCGCAAGATGCTCCGGAGTCGGTCAGTTCCAACCTGTTGACGCGGCTGATGCTGACTTGGGGTGGTGGTGGCAGGCGTGTACCTGATCGTATCGAGTCCCAGAGTGATGTGGCGATAACCTTCGGCCTGAATGCGCTCTATGCCATGTTTGGCGGTGAAGATCTGCCGGAACTGTTCGTCAGTGGCATCTCTGTGAATACGATCAAGAGAGAGGAGGGTGGGGATGTTTACCACCTGGAGCAAGACCAGTTCTTTGTTGAGGGCGCACCGGATCTGTCAAAAGAGAGGGAAGAGTCGGTACCACTAGTTGACGAATTACCCCAGTCCGACCGGATTACTGTAGAGAACAACGGCTTTGTAAGAAACTGCATGGTGCTTGACGAGAGCAGCCACGGCTACCGCGTTGGCTGGATCGGCAAGGGGGACAGTGGCATACGTGTGGGTGAGCTGATTGGGGTCAGTCATCAGCTGAGTGAACTTGCGGACCAACTTCAGCTCTGTATTGTTCGCTGGATGAGGGCAAGTAAACCGGGGTTGCTCGATTTTGGTATTGAGATAGTAGATGGTGTTGTGGAGCCGGTGATCATCCGCATGGAGGAGGGTGGCGGTAATGACTTCGTCAGCAATCGTGCTTTTCTGCAGGTTGGGGAAGAGGGTGTGATAACCCTGATTATGCAGCCATTCTACTCTCTGGGGTCGCCGCGAATGGTGTTGGTGAAAGAGGGTATGATGTGTAAGATCGTACTTGATCGGGTGATCGAATCAACACTCTCGTTTATCCGTTTCAGCTACAGTGAGATCGGGGCGCGTAGTGAAGATGATCTGGCAATGGGCCCGGATGGCGATGAAGACCTGACCGGGTTTGATATGCTGTGGAAAAGTATTTGAGATGTGATTTTCCGCTGTACAGATAATAAAAAAATACTGGTTTATCCAGTCTCCTGGTAGATACGGCTTTTGAGTGCCTCCGGGTAGATCGGGATGGTTTGAACTCCGAATCTCATGGAATACTTGGGTAACTCCTAATTCTCCATACCAATGATAATCAGCCGCTAACTTCAGCCGGCTAAATAGAGAGGTGATGTAATGAGACGTGTTTCCCTGCTATTCCTATTTACGATATTGACCATTGCTGGCGCTGCTCATGGACAGCAGAGGTATACCTATCCAGGCATGGGGTATGATCAACAGGAGCGGCGGGTAAGCCCGGCCTCAATTCTTGAACGTGGCTTGAATAAGCTGATCCACTTTATGCGCCAGCCGGGAGGAGTGGAGCAGCAAGAGTTGATTGAGTTTGTGGAGAAGAAGGTGGTTCCTCACTTTGATTTTGACCGTATGGCCGGGATGAGTGTTGGCCGACACTGGCGGCGGATGAGCGACAAGCAGCGCGAGAAAGTAGCGAATCGTCTTAAGGATGACTTTCTGGAGATTATGGTGAGGCGTCTTTCCGGTTACAACGGACAGGGTGCGCGGGTGGTTGGTACGCGCCGTACTGGAGAAAGAGAGGCGATGGCGGCGGTAGTGTTGGATAATCCCCAGGGATATCCAACAAAGCTGGCTTTCAAGTTCCACCGTGTTGATAGTGACTGGAAGGTGTTTGATGTATCCGCCAACGGGAGTAGTGCAATTATGCACTACCGCCAGCAGTTTCGGAGTCAAAGGCGTTTACGCAGGTCACCCGTTGGCCCCTCTGCGGCCCGCTAGTGGCGAGAATTATGATTGTTTAGTTTGACGAAAGTGCAGGCTAGAGACGGGGTAGGGGCAAAAAAGATGGGCCGCTGGATGATACTGGTGGCGTGGCTGCTGCTGTTTGCGTTGTTGACGCTGATATTCAGCAGATTGATTGAGGAACAGGCCAACCCCAATAGCGCTGTCGAGACGGTGACCGATGGTAAAGGGACGCGCCAAGTGGTGTTGCAGCGAAACCGTGCCGGTCACTATGTTGCTACGGGATTAATCAACGGTCGCACGGTGACTTTTCTTGTTGATACCGGCGCCACCGATGTCGCTCTCTCCGCCACACTGGCAAATAAACTGCGGCTCAAGCGAGGTGCAAAATACCACAGCAGAACAGCCAACGGCTTGGTTACCGCTTGGCACACCCTGCTTGAGCGGGTGACACTGGGTAGTATTGAAATGCGCAATGTGAGAGCCAGTATTCTACCGTCATTAGCAGAGGATGAAGTGCTGCTGGGGATGAGTTTTCTCAAGCACCTTGAGCTGGTGCAGCGGGATGGAGAGCTGCAGCTGCGACAGCACCAATAATCCTAGAATCCTCAGTTGACCGCTCCATTCTACGAGCAACGCATTGATTTTAATTGTATTGACTGCGATTGCCTATTTCACTCTCTGGGTGAATTACGCTACAGGGCGGATAGCACACTTGCGGTGGCGCATTACGGCGTTACAACTCCTTGCAATAGAACAACTATTACGCGTCGTTGTGCCTTGTACTGCACCACCGCAAGTGCACTCTCCACCCTGCCCAACTGAGGATTCTAGGATAACAAAAAAGCGCCGGTATACCGGCGCTTTTTTTGTTATTCCCGCCTGGGTCGGCGGTTTCTGCTGTTTGCTTATACCAGCGTGTCTTTCAGCGCTTTGAGTGCACTTACCTTTATCACGGTAGTTGCTTTCTTGGCGGCGATCTTGATCGATTCACCGGTGGCGGGATTGCGTCCCATGCGCGCTTTGCGTGCTGGCTTTTTCACCCGGCGAATCTTGACGCCGGTCTCAGGAATGGAGAATTCACCAGAGCCGCGGCGTTGCATATGACGTTGCACCAGGGAGCCAAGAGAGCCAAATACTTCTGCGACCTGTCGTCTTGTGAGGTTGGTATCCTCTGCAATCTGCTGGATGACCTGTGTCTTGGTCTGCCGTGTGGTGATCGATTTTGCTCTTGCCGGTGCGGCGGCTTTCTTGACCACAGCCTTTTTCTTGGTGGCGGCTTTCTTCTTTACTGCGATCTTTGCCGCAGTGGCGACTTTCTTCTTAGCGACTACCTTTTTCTTGGTGGCGGGTGCTTTTTTTACGACTGCTTTTTTTGCGGCTTTTTTCTTAACGGCCATGGAAAACTCCTGAGTTTGGTATGGTATGCACGCTAAACATAGCATAGAAAACTATTTTTCCAATCTATTTTAGTGTAACTATCCGGTGTTACCTCCCTACCAGATTGTGCTGAGTGGTTAGTGTGACTCTTTTTTAGAACACACCATGAGATACTCGGTGCTCTCGACAGCAGTTGGTGGATCCTTATATCTCAAGGTGAATGCCACCCCTGCGGCTGTCGCCTTTTCCGCTCAGGCCGCCCTGTCGGTCTCTCATTACGCAATGGGCTCCACCAAAGAAGAGGTTCCTCTCCGGCCATACCCTGCACTGGGGAAATGATCTATGCAGTTGTTCAATGACACTCTGTTTCGGGCCTGCTTCCAGGTTCAGCAGATCAGATTCATAGTGAAGGCGAGGTTGCTCTACCGCCTGCTCGAGCGGCAGTTGTAGATCGAGCAGGTTGGTCAGTACCTGCACTATGGCACTGCGAATCCTGTTTGAACCGCCCGATCCTACCGCCAGTGTTGCACCGTTGCCGGTGGTTATCAGGGAGGGTGACATCATCGATGCGATGCGTCGATCCCTTGGCCACTGATGAAAACCGTAGGGATTGATATCCTCCTCCCCCAGCATATTGTTCATCATAATGCCGCTGCCTGGAACTACATAACCTGAGCCTTCCCCGTTCGACAGGGTCATGGAGGCAAAATTACCGGCACTGTCAGCTACGCTGATCTGGGTCGTGCCACGTGAGAATTGAGAGTGGTTTTGCATGGTCTGGTGATAACTTTCAATATGTTCGCTTTCAAGCAGCTGTCTGCTGGTTGCTTCGGTAAGGTCTTGATCTATGTCGCGCGCGCGCCTGACCTGCTGGGTGATCTGCATGGCTCGTGCAATCCGTTGCAGGTGGTCAACACTATTGGCCGGGAATCTCCCCAGTCGTTCATTTTCGAGTAGTGCCAGAGTGAAGGCGATCAGGGTGCCACCAACAGAGGGTGCCGGATTGGTGGAGAGCCGGGCACTGTGATAATTGAGGTGCAGAGGTATACGGCGAACCAGTTGGTAACCGCTGAGATCCTCGGCAGTGAGACAGCCGCCCTGCTCCTTACAGGCATGAATCATTTCCCCCCCCATTTCACCGAGATAGAAGAGATCCTCACCCTCCGAGGCAAGAGATTCAAAGGCATCCGCCATTTCGGTCTGGGTGACCACTTCACCCGGACCGGCAATGCCCTCTCCTGATTTATCACTCTGATGAATTCGCAGGGCTGCCGGGCTTGATTTAATGATGGGCGAGACGATGTCGGAGATGTAGTGCTGAAAAGCATTCACCGCCACACCGTTGCGTGCAGCTTCGCAGGCAGGACCAATAATTACCTCAAGGGGAAGCCGGCAGAGATCCCGGTGTACCGCAAACAGCCCCCTTATCACCCCCGGTGCTGCGATTGAACCCATGCCGATATGAAACTCCTGCTGGGCGGTGCCGAAGTCGGCGAGTATCGGGTAGAGTTCAGTATCGCTCTCTTTTGGTTTATGTTTTGGTGTCTGGGCAAAAAAGTCGTATATCAGAGGGGGTTGTTCCCGGCTTTGGGCGAGGAGAAATCCACCCCCCCCCAAAGATGAGAGCACAGGCTCTGCCACACAGGAGGCAAACAGTGCGGCGAGTGCGGCGTCAAACGCATTCCCCCCCTCACGAAAAATCTCTATAGCCGCCTGTGCGGTGGACTCATGGCCCGCTGCAATGATGCCGTGTTGAATACCCATTGATTACCCTGGAGATATCTACTCTTCTGATGGACACACCCAGTCCATGCTCGCTCAGGTGGCGAGCAGTGATGGTGTATGCTGCGTAACTATGTCAGTACCGCAAAGAAATCGCCGGTAACTGTTCAGATTATCCCTGAAATTTGTCAGTTCAAGGCGAAAAATGTGAGTTCACATGGTTAAATGATCATTTTTCAATGCAGAAATGGCGGATTTCAGGGGTAAGCTGAATAGTTACTATGCTGCTAAACTTAAAATCGTACTATAGCCTGCTGCTGGTTGCGACCGGCTTTTTGATCCTGATTCCGCCCCGGCTTATTCAGGGGTTTCCAAAGCATCAGTACAGTGTGAAAACAGGAGCAGAAAAGAATAAACAGGATTACAGGTGTTCCATTAACTGCGGGTCGGTGGGCTGCTTCACCCGGCGGTGTAGATTCAGTGGTGATTGTGTGAAAGTGTACGGTTCGCTGCCGTATTCGGGTATAAATATGTGAGCCAGGTCTGATAATCCGAATCTGATCCAGGCAATTGCCTCACCTTGACTCCTCCACAAACACCTAAAAGTAATATGGTGTCCCAGCAGGAGTGGTGATTTAATAGAACCGATCAGGCAAATCCATCCCTGTTTCTGGTGTGGGGCGGGATAAATTTTAGAGTTGCTGTGCTCCATCCAGAATGGAGACCTTCGAGGGAGAAGGAATGGCAGTTGTGCCAAAACAGAATGCAGTGGAGATTTTGCGGAAACTGATTCCGCTCAATACCTTACCAGCCGAGAATCTTGATCGGTTGTTTGATGCGGCTGTGTTTAAAAAACTCTACAAGGGTGATTCGGTTTTCAAAGAGGGTGATGAAAATCGGGAGCGCATCTACCTGCTCTCTGGAAGTATCACCATCAGGTCGGGAAAGAATGAGGTGGATGCCATCAACGCTGGCGGCAAAATGGCGCGCTATCCTATTGCGCACCAGTCACCACGAAAGTTCAGCGTTATAGCCAGAACCAAGATAGAGACCGTAAGTATCGATAATGATTTTCTCGCTGACATGTTTGCCAGTGTGGAAGATAAGGCTTACGAAGTCAGTTCGTTCGAGGAGCAGATCGTTGACGATGACTGGATGAACCAGTTGCTCCAGTCACGGGTATTTCAGCAGATCCCCGCCACCAACATCCAGAATGTGATGATGCGGATGGAGGAGATGAAAACCCTGGCGGGTGATGTGGTAATCAGTCAGGGTGATGAAGGGGACTACTTTTATCTGATAAACAAGGGCGAGTGTCTGGTGAGCCTTTCTGAAGACGGGGGTGAGTCAAAAGAGGTGGCGCGCTTGGGTCCCGGTGAAAGTTTTGGTGAGGATGCACTGCTCTCGGACAAGCCCCGTGGGAGCACTGTCACCATGTTGACCAACGGTACGTTGATCCGTTTGGGCAAGCAGGATTTTGTAGACTATGTGAAACGCCCCCTTGCCGGTGCCATTAGCTACGAGGAAGCTCTGGAGCGGGCGGAGCAAGGCGCCACCTGGCTTGATGTCAGGCCCACCGCCGATCACCTGGCGGGAAGAGTGCCTGGCAGCATCTCCATTCCCTTCAACAGACTGCGCCGCCGTTTCGGTGAGCTGGATAGCGAACAGAGCTATATTGTTTACTGCAATAACGGACAGGTTAGTACCACCGCCGCTTACCTGCTTCTTGATCAGGGTATAGGGGCCTCGATTCTCAAGGGTGGCCTGAATGCAGTTGATAATGATTTTCTGGAAGCAGCGGGATCTGATGAAGGTGCAGAGATAATCCAGTTGCACCAGGATCAGGGTGGAGGGCAGCCGCCGCCGGTCGAAGGCAGCAAGGAGATAGAGCTACTGAAGGCGCGCCTTACCCGGATGGAAGGGATCGCCAAAGAGCAGAATCTGATGGCGCGAAAGCTCAAAGCAGTGCTGGATCAGACCAAGGAGAAGCTTGCCGACGCTGAAAACAGGAACAACTCCAGTGGTGACGTGAAGCATCGCCTGGAAGAAGAGCTTGCCCAGTCCAGAGAAAAACTCAAACAACAGCAACAGCAACTGGAAGAGGAGAAGGGCGAGCTGGTATCGCAGCTTGGCGCACTGAAAGAGGCCCAGGAAGCGCTGCAGGAGCAGCTGGCATCGGCGAAGGAA
>JBEVXT010000368.1:0-7547 GCA_040505955.1 Sedimenticola sp.
TTGGTGAGGTGGTAGGCAAGGCTGCAGCCGATAATTCCGCCGCCGACAATGACAACCTGAGACTTTGCCGGCAGTGGTTTTGCAGATGATGAGGGGATGGTTTCAGACACTATGATTTACCTTATGCAACTAATTGATAGAGTGCATCCAGGGATGCACCCTGTGTCATCTCTGTATGGCTCCTAGCCTTTTCCACGCCAGGGTATGGTGCGCTTGATAATCCTGCGCATAATTATATCCATTATCAGGCCCAACACACCCAGTATGACAATAGTTACCCAGATGATCTCATAGTGTGACTGTTTACGTGCGACATTTTCGACAAAGCCGATACCGGTTGTGCCAGCGAGAAATTCAGCTGCGACCAGCGTTCCCCAACAGACACCAACGGCAACACGAATACCCGTTAGTATCTCCGGTAGGGAGTTGGGCAGGATAACCTCTTTGGTTATTTGCCAGTTTGAGGCGCCCAGTGAATGGGCGGCATGAATTTTACTCAACTGGGTTCCTCTCGCACCGACACGGGCGGAGATAACCATGATGGCGAAGGCGACCATGAATAGAAGGAAGATTTTACCGGGATCACCAATACCAAAAATGGTAAGAATCAAGGGCGCCCAGGCAAGGGGCGGTACCGGCCTGTAGAGCTCGATCATGGGGTCAAAAAAGCCTTTGGCAAAGCGTGACAGGCCCATGAAGATACCCAGGGGGACGCCGAAAATAATACCCAGAAAGAGGCCCATAAAGACACGTACCAGTGAATCCCAGATATGACCGGTAGGTACTGGAATCATGGGGGAGATGTAATTGCCGGTGGCAAAGTTGAGTACCCTGGTTTTAAAGTTCTTCGGGATCTCACCGGACGCTGTGTGTCGCGGGTAGTCGCCGGGAACGAGATCTGCAATCCAGTCGGGGATTAACGGTGCGATTAATTCGCCAAGGCTGATCTCCTTATACCAGAGCATAGGCACATTTTTGTAACCGACATCCGGATCGAGAATACGAATAAAATTGCGAACAGTATCCGCAGGTTTTGGTAACCAACGCCCCGATCCCTGTTCACTGCATGAGTGTGTACTTGCGAGTATCGAGCCGCCAGCCATGGCGAAGCTGCCAATGTAGCGAAGTCCCCCCTGCTGGGTCAGTTGCTCACTGTCGAATCGTCGTAACGAGGTTTCGACGGCATTAAGCGCCGCCGGTGGGAATATGGTGGCATCATCCGCCCGCATGAAAACCTGGTTGATTCTTTTTACCAGCCGTTTCCTGGACTCAATAGTAGATTCATCAAGAGCGATTACGCTGTTGTTATACAGGCGGAATTTTTTGATCTGCGTTTTTAGATTGACCACCTGTTCATTAAACTGCGGACTTTTGTTTCGTATCCTTACGAAATCATCAGAGATCGTCTTGATCACTTTGCTTGCAGCGTCAAACTTACGCCCTCGGGCGGTCTCCGGTAGGATCGGTATCTCTATACCCACTTCCCCCCAGGCGGGCTGTGCATTGGCAGCTGCCAACTCCTCTGCAGTTGCTGCACCCGGGTAGCCTGGAGAGGAAAATTCAGTGACTAATTTATCAATGTCTGCAGAGACTTTACTTAGCTTTGCTGCTGTCTCAGGGGTTGTGTATTCAGGGGAGACTAGAATGGTAAGGGTGGTTCTTAGTCCTGCAATGAGATTCTGCAGCTCTGCTTTTTCCCGCGCATCAAATCCCGCTTTTTGGATCTCCTTCTCCAGCCTGTTAATCTGAACATGCTCACGGTCGAGCATGTAGGTCCCTTTCAAAAGGCGTGATTCAATTGGAAAGATAGAGTGGATCGGCCTGATGGCGTAGGATACTTTTGCCACTTGGCAGAGTTCATTGGCGGCATTTGGAAAAAATGAGCGGGCGGCATCCCAGGAGAAGTAGAACCACACCACCAAAAGGGTCGAGATCCCTGCAACAATCCAGTACCAGCCCCCTTTGGCGCGCTCCGGGTCACCAAAAACTGCATCAGATCGCTCTATGCGAATGACTCGCTTGCCGTAGAATATCGATCCAATGACCAACAGCAAACAAGTGATGAATAGTATTGCCACCGTCATGCTATGTAATCCCCCGGTATATAGATATTCACTGGTTTGTCTGCCCCATGATCTCTTCCTCCATATCCCAGATCATGGTGAGGATCTCTTCCCGTTTTTCAACAAACTCAGGACTGTTCTTGATTTCACGAGGATCATGTTCGAGCCCCAGTTCAGCGAACGGCAGGTGATACTCCTTGTATAGCCGCCCGGGCCTTGGCGCCATAACAAACAGACGTTCCCCAAGCATCAGCGCCTCTTCAACGGAGTGGGTGATGATCATTATTGTTTTTTCCGTCTCCTTCCAGACTTTCAGAACCAGCGCCTGCATCTTTTCACGGGTTAATGCATCCAGTGCGCCCAGAGGCTCGTCCATCAGGATCAGCTCCGGATCATTGATCATGCAACGGGCCAGCGCCACACGCTGCTGCATACCACCGGACAACTGGTAGGTGGGTGTATCACCAAAACCCTGCAGTCCGACAATCTCCAGCCACTCTGCCACTTTTCGTGCTGTCTCCACCTTATCGGCCTTTTTCATGCGGAGACCGAAATTTATATTTTTCTCCACGGTAAGCCATTCAAAAAGGGCACCCTGTTGAAAAACCATACCGCGCTCAACTGCCGGTCCGGTGATTTCGTGATCACCAAGTGTCAATACGCCTCCCGTTGGTCGCAGAAAGCCGGCAATAAGATTAAGCAGGGTGGTTTTGCCACAGCCCGAGGGGCCGAGTACCGAGAGTATTTCACCCTTTTTTAGAGTAAAACTTACATCCTCCAACGCATGGACTTCATCGCCTGAATGGGTGGTAAAGGTCATGCTAAGGTTTTCTGAAACAAGATCACTCATTGAGAAGGCCACTCATAAGACAGAAATGGAATGCAGTATTGATTTGCACAAAATATTTCCTGATTACCCCTAAAAAAATCAGCCGGAAATGAATGAAAATAAACGCGAATATGGCTCTCCACTGGTATATTGTTTGGGTACTGATCCCTAATAACCAAGAGCATGTTCTGACGCTTTGTATTTGCAGGAACGAACTTGTTCGCGATGGACTCCGAAACGTGCTCTTCGCGAACAAGTTCGCTCCTACACCCGGCTTCAGGATTATTTATAGAGCAAATTTCAAGTATTTGCGTTCATACATGTTTATTTGCGGCCCACATTGACTCATTTTCTTCTATCAGTGGCTGAGCTTCGAGGGAAATCAGTAAATAATTAGCTAAAAAACGGCAGAGAAGGAAGTCGCCTGCCTTGCCTGCCGTTTTTTATTACAGAGTGAGAATGGCTTACTTCAAGAAAGATGAATCAATAGCCACACTGTAATCTTTGAGTGCCGGGTTATCGGCTGTTGCAAACATCTTACCCATGAAAGTGAGCATGCTTTCGGCCAGACCGTTACTGCTGAAGTAGTCTGTCATCTGCTCATTAACCGTTGGGAAGGCAAAACCCTTCATCTGGGATTTTGTTTTCTCTACGGTCATCTCCGCATCTTTTGCAATAACGCCGATTTTTGACGGATCCTTTGCGAATGCTACATTTGCATCATCGGTGACTTTGAGGAAAGTACGTAAAAGGTCAGGGTTTTCCTGAGCAAACTTATTGGTTACCGAGACGATATCGAAGCTGGTAATACCGGCAGCCTGCTTCTCCGGGGTAGTCAGCATCGGTTTGCCCACGCCTTTCATCTTGGATAGCGAGTTCTCACCGAAAGCGCAAGCCATGGTCACTTCGCCATCAACCAGTGCTACAGCACCGTCCTCAGGATCCATGTCAATAATCTTCAACTGCTTAATGTCCACGCCTACCGCTTTCATGGTCATACGAAAACCAAAGTCAGCCATGGTATTCAATGGAACAGCGACGGTTTTACCTTCCAGTTCACCCGCATTGGCCTTGGTAATGCCCGAGTCATCACGAATGATACAGTCATCCGCTGCGCCATAGGCGACAGCAATTCCGACCATTTTGATCGGTGCTTTTGCATTAACTGCATTTGCAAAGGGTGTCAGCCCCTGGCTGAATGAAATATCAATATCACCGGCCAGCATCGCTTCAGTCATTGCGCCGCCGTTGCCGAAGTTGGTCCAGTTGGTCTTGACACCCATTGCATCGTCGTACTCCTTCTCAACCTTTGCAATCTGGTTTGGTGTCGCCCACTCAAGGAAAAAAGCGACATTTACCTGATCAATTGCAAAGACCGTCGTTGACATCGATGCGGCCAACGCCAGTGTCGACACGCTCAGGGCTGTTTTTATAGAAAACTTCATAACGATATCCTCCTACTCAATTCTATTGAGATTGTTGGGTATTTAGAATTATCAGACCACTACCGTTACCCATCGGTTTGATCTGTCCACGTTATACAGCCTACGCTATTTAAACTCTGAATTTATAAGTTATACCGGCTCTGCATCCTAATCCTGAAAACCACCGTAGTGGATTTGCAGGATTCTTGAGCAGAACTACGTTAGTTATTGTTGTGCGAACCCTGATACGAACATAATCTCCAGCACCCATGCATAATAGAACCAGATGAGGCAAAGTGGTTAGTCCAGAGGTCGACGTCAAGCAAGCGGCAGGGGGAGTGGTGATCTCTTCTCCAGTGAAAATGCAGAGAGATTTTGCTCCTTCCACCATCGATCATCGGCTAAACGTATTCGTAACTATTCAACTCACCCCTGAAATCCGCCATTTCTGCGTTAAAAAATAATCATTTGCACACATAAATTCGCATTTTGTGCCTTTTTGTCCTTAAATAGGCTCTGTACCAAAATCCTGAAAACCACAGTTATGGTGGAACAGAGGTGTTGTAGGAGTGAGCTTGTTCGCGATGGACTACGAAATGTGCTCTTCGCGAACAAGTTCGCTCCTACGCCTGAGTTCTAGATTACCGTGCTGAATAGTTACACGTAGTCTTCATATTTTTCCAGGAAGCGTATCGGTTTACTCAGTGCGTCCTTGCGGAAGGGGTCGCCCAGTTCCCGGGTGCACATAATCTCGATAACCGTTGCCTTTCCTTCATTCATCTGCATATCAACGGCTTTTTTCAGTGCCGGCCCGACATCTTCAAGCTTGTCGACCACGATACCCTCGGCACCCATTGCCTGCGCAATTCCGGCCCAACTCTCGCTCTCCAGCTCTCCCGCGACAAAGCGGCGGTTGTAGAAGTCCACCTGGTTTTTCTTCTCCGCTCCCCACTGGCGGTTGTGGAAGACCACTGCGGTTACCGGAATATTGTGGCGAACACAGGTCATGGTCTCCATCATGCTCATGCCCCAGGCGCCGTCGCCTGCGTATGAGATCGCTGGGCGCTCAGGGGCGGCCAGCTTGGCGCCGATGATGGTGGGGAAGGCGTAACCACAGTTGCCCCAGCTCATGGCGGCAAAGAAGCTGCGCGGCTTCTCAAAGCGCAGATAGCTGTTGGCCACGGAGTTGATGTTGCCTATATCGGTGGAGACCATGACATCCTCAGGCATCGCCTTTTCCAGCTCGCCTAGCACCTGTCGGGGATGCAGCCAATTTCCTTCCTCTTCAGCCTGCTCGGCGATCATCTCCACACTGAAGGGGTCTTTTTCGTGGCTCCATTCATCCAGTTCCTTCTCCCATGCCATTTTCTCAGCACTGATATCGGCGGCGCGCTGTTCGCGTGTTGCGTCACAGGTGAGTGACATACCGGCGAGGCGGGCGGTAAGGGATTGTGCCGCCGCTTTTGCATCACCACAGATGCCAACGGAGATCTTCTTCACCAGCCCCAGCATCTTGTGATCTGCATCCACCTGGATGATCTTGGCATCTTTGGGCCAGTAGTCCATATCATGCTGGGGGAGGGTGCCGAAGGGACCCAGACGGGTGCCAAGGGCGAGTACTACATCGGCCCGGGAGATCAGCTTCATGGCCGCTTTCGAACCCTGGTAACCGAGGGGGCCGCACCACTGGGGGTGGCTTGCCGGGAAAGAGTCATTGTGCAGATAGCTGTTGACCACCGGCGCACCCAGGCGTTCAGCCAGGGCTTTGCACTCCTCCACGCCGTCGGCCATCACCACGCCGCCACCGGAGACGATGACCGGGAACTCGGCCTTGGCCAGCAGCTCCGCCGCCTCATTGAGGGTTTTCTCGCCACCGGGGCCACGATCGACGCGCATCGGTTGGGGAATCTCCACATCGATTTCGCCATAGAAAAAGTCGCGGGGAATATTGAGCTGTGCTGGCGCCATCTCCGACATGGAGCGGTCGAAACAGCGGGCGGTGAACTCCGCCATGCGGTTGGGATTGTTGACGTGCCCCTGATACCTGGTGAACTCCTGGAACATCGGCAGTTGGTGCGCCTCCTGGAAACCACCCAGGCCGATTCCCATGGTACCGGCCTCGGGGGTGACGATGACCACCGGGCTGTGCGCCCAGTAGGCGGCGGCTATACCGGTCACGCAGTTGCTAATGCCGGGGCCGTTCTGTCCTATACAGACACCGTGACGACCGCTGACCCGTGAATAGCCGTCGGCCATGTGTGCCGCGCCCTGCTCATGCACCACTGGAATCAGGCGAATACCTGCAGGCTCAAAGATATCCATGGCATCCATAAAGGCGGAGCCCATGATGCCGAACATATCGGTTACCCCATTGGCGGCCATGGTCTCGACGAACGCTTCACTCGGTGTCATTTTCATTGAATTATTTCCTGTTATCAAAGGTGTAACGTAATCATTCAGCCCTACGGTGTAACTTTCTATCGGATCAACCTGACACTGCAAGCTCGGGGGGGGTGTATTCATACCCGAGATCATCGGCAACCTCTTTGCAGGTTATGTCGCCTCGATGCACATTCAGGCCGGCGAGAAGATGCGGATCATCGCTGAGTGCCTGTTTGTACCCTTTGTTGGCCAGGGCAATGACGTAGGGCAGGGTGGCGTTGTTCAGGGCAAAGGTCGAAGTGCGTGGTACACCGCCAGGCATGTTGGCTACGCAGTAGTGAATGACATCATCGACTACGTAGGTGGGCTCTGCGTGGGTGGTTGCATGGGAGGTCTCAAAGCAGCCGCCCTGATCAATGGCGACATCCACTACCACGGATCCGGGCTTCATCCGTTTGATCATCTCCGCACTGACCAGTTTGGGTGCAGATGCTCCGGGAATCAGTACACCGCCGATCACCAGGTCGGCGGAGAGAACATGGGATTCCAACGCATCCTTTGTTGAGAAAACAGTGTTGAGTGAGCGCCCGAACTGACGCCACAGGTTTTTCAATACTTCAGTGTTGCGATCCAGAATCCAGACATCAGCCCCGAGACCGATTGCCATGTGTGCAGCGTGGGTGCCGACCACACCACCACCAAGAATTACCACCTTGGCAGGATCCACTCCCGGTACACCGCCCAGCAGCATGCCCAAGCCGCCATTGGACTTTTCCAGACAGTGGGCGCCAGCCTGTATCGACATGCGCCCGGCGACCTCGGACATGGGAGCCAGCAGAGGCAGGCCGC
>JBEVXT010000369.1:0-3514 GCA_040505955.1 Sedimenticola sp.
CGCTGTGATTCAGCAGGGCCATGTTTCCTGTGGATTCTACCTAACACCACATAGCTGCCATCACTGTTCATGAAACACCACCCCGTAGGAGCAAACCTGTTCGCGATTGGCTTCGTAGGAGACTCTTCGCGAACAAGTTCGCTCCTACACATGGGGATTCAGCTAATTCAGTACGATCTTATCTTCCACCCCTTGTATCTGTTCCACCTTCTCCAGGCCATAGCGTTCCAGCTTGCTGCGCAGGCCTACCCGTGACAGCCCCAGCTCTTTGGCGGCGCGGCTTTTGTTCCAGCGGTTGCGTATCAGGCTCTCTTTCAGAATGCGCGCTTCAAGAGACTCCACCCGATCCTTCAGTGTGCCGACATCTCCCGCCAGCAGTTCCAGTGCGGGCTCATCGTCCAGGGGCGCCGCCCGCAACACCTTTGGCGAGAGCAGTTCGGCTCCCAGCCACTCACCCTCTCCCATCACCAGCATATGTTGCAGTTCGTTTTGCAACTCACGAACGTTGCCCGGCCAGTGGTAGGCATGCATACACGCCAACGCTTCATCGGTAAGACCCTTCGCCTGCTTGCCGAGGGACTGCACGATGGACTCCAGCAAACGGTTCACCAACAGTGGGATATCCACCGCACGCTCCCGCAACGGCGGCAGCTGCACGGTGACCGTCGCCAGACGGTAGTAAAGATCCTCGCGGAAGCGGCCGGCACGTACTTCTTCTTCAAGGTTTTTATTGGTGGCGGCAACTACCCGCACATCGATCTGCCGCGTACGACCGCAGCCCAGGGGGCGTATCTCCCCCTCCTGCAGCACACGCAACAATTTCACCTGAAAGGAGGCGGATACCTCGCCAATCTCATCAAGGAAAACGGTACCGCCATCGGCGCGTTCAAACAGCCCGACACGGTCCTCCACCGCGCCGGTAAAAGCGCCTCGTTTGTAGCCGAACAGTTCACTCTCCAACAGCTCATCCGGCAGCGCGGCGCAGTTCTCCACCACAAACGGCTGCTCCCAGCGCAGGCTATTGTAGTGCAGGGCGCGGGCCGCAAGCTCCTTGCCGGTACCGGACTCGCCGGTCAACAGCACAGAAACATTGTAGGGTGAGATGCGTCGCAGCTTGTCACAGACAGCGTTCATGCAACTCTCGGAAGTACGCACGATACCGTCCTCACACTGGTAACGATCACGCAGGGTCTCTCTTTTGACTGTCATGGCCGCTTCCAGACTGCTGGGCGCCTGCTTCAGTTCAACAGACAAAATCTCATTCTGCCGCTGCAGTTCAAACAGGTGGGAGGCGTTCCTGAGCGTGAGAATCAGGTTATCGGGGTGCCAGGGTTTGGTGATGTACTGGTAGATACCGGCTTCATTTACTGCACTGATGATATCTTCCGAATCGGTATAGCCGGAGATGATCATGCGAATGACATCAGGCCACTGCTCCCGCACCTGCTTGAGAAACTCCACGCCGGTTATCTCCGGCATTCGCTGATCACAGAGAATGATCTGCACCCACTCCCGGTTGAGTATCTCCTCCGCCTCCTGGACATTGATTGCGGTCTTTACCTCGAAATCATCTTCGAGAATACGTTGTAGTGTCTCCAGACTGCGTACTTCATCATCGACGACCAGCACTGTGGGTAGGGGTGTCATGATTCCCTCCTGGTTATTTCTGATCGCCGTCTGTGGAGGGCGATGGTCAACGGGGTACGGGACTTCGACGTTTTGTAAACAAAATTGTAGCGGGCAATGTGATAGCTGGGATCGAAGCCGTAAAAGTTGCGGTACATATTCTCCAGCTCCTCCTCGCGGTAACTCTCCAGCTGTTTTAGCGCTTCATCGTTTCTACACCACTCATTTTTCTTTTGTAGCTGCTGCTGAAATTCAGATGATCCGGCCCATTCGCCAGCCCGTTCCCTGATTAGATCGATAAAGTGCTGTGACTCAGCATGAAATACCTCATCCACCAATCCCAGAATACGCGCCTCTCCGGTTCCCATGGGTAGACGCGCCTGAGAGATGAGATAGGCGTTCTCTTTACCTGCATAGCGCGGCAGCAGGTAACTCCAGTACTCGGAGCCGTAGAGGTTGCCCATATCCTTGTAGTGGGGGTTGAGAATGATGCCCTCACGAGCCCACACACGACCACAGGCACGGGCGAGAAAAACGCCACCGGCGCCGGCATTTCCCTGCAGCGCGGCAATCGTGATATGAGTGTCCGTATTGATAATCTCTCTTGCCAGGTCGTCGATGGCGTTGATGTTGCGCCAGGACTCGTCCGCCGGACTCTCCGCCGCCTCGATCAGATTGAGGTGCATACCGTTGCACCAGAAATCGGGGCCGCCCATTAAAACGATGATACGGGTTTTTTGCTCTTTTGCCTGACGATAGGCCGTCAGCAGAGCGGCGCATTGATCGCTGCCCATGGCGCCGTTGTAGAAGGGAAAGTGGAGATAACCCACCTCCCCCTCCTCCTCATACCAGATCTCCCGGTAGCCACTGGTTTCATCGGCAGAGACCTCCGTCAGTGCGGCCACTTCCTCAGCCAGTAGCTGAGTTGCAGGCAGCTTGAACGGGTGCCCACCCTTCTTGTCACGCAGATGCCCGATCCATACCGCACCATCTACCGTTGCACGGCATATGGCCGGACCACAGCGGGCGATCACCCTGCCCGGCTTACCGCCCAATTTTCCTTCCGCTTTGGCATCGTAGAGAAAGAGATCCCGGTCGAATAGTTTGCCGCGAACACCAGGGAAACCGTCGGCACAACGGATCTTTCTCAGCACCGTCTCGGTATCATCCCTTTGCCAGTTGATCCTGCGATCATCCTGTTTCATCAGCGGGCGCTGCTCTCCCCACAGTAAAGGATCCGTCTTGTCGAGAGGCTGTGGTGTGTAATCACCCTGCTCAAATCGCTCCACTGCCGTCAGCACCGCTGTCACCGCTGCGGCCGTCACCTCATGGCGGTAAAGGCCCGCCTTAGTGGCACTGCGCACAGGAAACTCAGCCGAAGCCCAGATATCCCCGCCATCCATCTCGGCGTTGGCCTGTAGTACAGTCACACCCCAGGTGGATTCATTGTTCAGCACCGCCCAGTCCAGTGCGGAAGGACCGCGATCACCGATAATTCCGGGATGGACAACCAGACAGATATGGTTGCTCCAGATCGATTCGGGGATGGCGCGCTTGAGAAAGGGGGCAATGATCAGATCCGGTTGATAGAGCGCCACCGCCTCTTTTGCCACTGTGTCGTTAATATCAAACTCGACGGAGACCTCATGGTTCCGCTCACGCAACTCTACAAACAGCCGCTGGGTGAGGCTGTTAAAAGCGTGTGTAAGGAACAGTATTTTCATAGAACAAATCAACTATTTTCCAGTAGCAAAGTCATGTTTACCTGTGGGCTCTACCTAACACCATATAACTGCCATCACTGATCAAGAAACACCATGCCGTAGGAGCGAACTTGTTCGCGATTGGCTTCGTAGGAGACTCTTCGCGAACAAGTTCGCTCCTACGC
>JBEVXT010000370.1:0-3124 GCA_040505955.1 Sedimenticola sp.
CATCGTTGTCTTCACATCGCTGTGCCCCAACAACTCCTGAATGGTGCGGATATCGTAATTCGCTTGCAGCAGATGACTGGCGTAGCTGTGGCGCCTATGTCGTTCAAGACATAGGCGCCACTATCTACCCTTCCGGATTATGTCGGGTAACGTGACGGATGCTGCGAACATGTTCGGAAAACACCGATCATCTCACGCAGTGCCCCATACGATTACCCGACATAGTTTTCCAGGTTAGAGGCTGCTCAAGAAACTCAGTAGCTGATCACTAGGCTGGTAGCGTATCAGCTTGCCATCTGGTGGTGTTGTCTTGGCAAGCGCCTGTTCTTTCATCGCGAGTGTTGCTTCCAAATAGATCTGCGTTGTCTCGACTGATTCATGCCCCAGCCACAAGGCAATCACCGATCGATCAACACCCGCCTGCAGCAAATCCATGGCCATGGTGTGCCTCAAGCGGTGGACAGTGACACGTTTTTGCTTGAGTGAAAGACAAGCCTTTGATGCCGCTATGCGATGCTTGTTCAGCAAGTACTGCACGCCATGAACACTTAGCCGTTTCCCTCGGGCACTGGGAAACAGTACACCACTATCACCTCGTTGTGGTTCTCGCAACCAGGCCTTTAATACGGCGAGTGTGGGTTTTGCCAGGGGTATGCAGCGTTCCTTCCTCCCCTTGCCGATGACCCGCACATGAGCACCGCTACCGAAGATAAGATCCTCATGTCTAAGTCCGGTCATCTCGGATAACCGCAGGCCCGTTTGTACGGCTGTCAAGATGAACGCATGGTCGCGCCGCCCAGACCAGGTGTTGAGATCTGGTGCGGCAAGTAAAGCATCGACTTCCAGACGGGTGAGAAAACTGACCAGGGTGCGAGTGAATCGCTTGCTGGGGATGGCCAACACCCGCTGGATCTGTGCCGCATGGGTTGGTAGCTCGAAGGCGACATAATGAAAGAAGGAATGGATGGCAGTGAGGCGTAGATTACAACTGCGCACGGTTAGGCCTCGATGCTTCTCCAGTTCATCCAGGAATGCCACAACCAACGGGGCATCAATCTGCTCGATGCTCAGACGTGACGGCGGCAAATTCAAGCGCTGTTGTGCAAAGATCAGAAATTGACGGAAGGTGTCTCGATAAGAACTGATAGTGTGGGGGCTGGCCCTGCGCTGCTGCATCAAGCGCTGGGTAAAGAAATGCTCCAACAGAGGAGCCAGGCTGGTGGCCGTGGTCATGGCTGATCCTCCCAGCGATGCTCAAGCCGGCGCATTGCTTCGCGCATCAGCTCGGGGGTTCCCTCCAAATACCACTGCGTATCGGCAACATGCACATGTCCAAGGTACGCGGACAACAGGGGCAGGCGACGCTCGGGATCTTGACCTGATCGATACCAGTTCACCAACGTATTCGTTGCAAATCGGTGTCTCAAGTCATGCAGGCGTGGTCCGTGACTGTCAGACTCACCACGCAGACCAACCTGTCGGGACAGCACATAGAAGGCGCGGTGGATCTGTGCGCTGTCCAACCGATTTCCCCAGCTAGAGACAAACAGGTAAGGCGATACCGCCCGCCCTGACCAATGTTGCTGGCGTCGGGTGATATAGTCCTCAAGCACCTTGGAGGTAGAGGAATGCAATGGTATCAGACGAGTCTTGCCAAACTTGGCGTTACGGATCGTCAATACGGCTGTCTCAAGATCGACATCTTGAACCTTGAGATTTTGAGCTTCGCCAATACGCAGGCCCGTGACACTCAGTAGACCAAACAGGCAATAGTAGACCCAGGGCAACAAGGCACAACTATTATAACGGTGCGACATGTTGAGAGCGGCGCAGAGTAGGCTGTTGATCTCTTCATCTGAGTATAGATAGGGTCGTGCCCGTTTGGGTTGGAAGGGTAACAACCTTGGCGATGGAATCTGCGTGCGTGGATCGCTGGCACTGCGATAACGGGCAAATCCGCGTACGAAGCTCAGTCGCTTCGCCCAATGCGCCGGCTGTACATTCGCGGGTTGTTGTGCCCAGGCAAGCGCCAACGTAGCGGTGATGTAGTTAGCACTGTGCTGCTCCATAAAGGTGACAAAATCAAGTAATGCCTTGTCGGTCCCCCGTAATTTGAATCCCAGGTTATGTCGCATGCTCAGATACTCATGAACATCCTGTCGAAGAGTATTCATCGTGCACCTCCCGGCCAGGGTAGCGCCAGTGTACGCAAGGCCTCGATATCAACCTGGATGTAAATCATCGTGGTTTGTGGATGGTGATGACCTAATAGATCACCGATCTCACTGAGCGAGGCGCCTTGCCGCAACATCTCGGTGGCCAGCCCATGGCGAAACTGGTGCGTACCGCAGGTTGGCGCATTGATCCCGGCGCGATTAAGTGAATGACGAACGACGGATCCAACACCACTGGCGCCCCGAAAACCACGGATAGGGGCCTTGGCACGCAGAAACACACGCCGACTAGTGCTATGCGGTCGTCCATTCTGCAGATAGGCGGCAATCGCTTTGCCCACCTCGACGGATAAGGGGAACTCGTTGCGCAGACCGCCCTTGCTGTGCACACTCAATGACCCGGCATTCCAGTCGATGTCATGAAGTTCCAGAAATACCACTTCACTTGAACGCAATCCCAGTCGTGCAAGCAGCAGTAATATGGCATAGTCGCGACGCCCTATCGCCGTGCGTCTGTCAATACTGGCCAGCAACTGTTGAACTTGATTCGCAGAGATCGCTCGAGGAATGGATGTCATCGACCAGTTGGCCACGATGGGCACAGCGGCGGCCAAATCCAGCACTACCTCGCCACGATAACGGACGTACTTCAGGAAGGAGCGCATAGCAGTGGTCATGAGCTTCGCTCGCTTCCTGTTCAAGTGCGAGGCCTGACGCTGTACAAACCCCACGACATCGCGGGCGCACAGGTCTGACAGGGTAACCGTTCCACTACCGAAACGATCTTCAAGAAAACTGTGGATGAATGGCACGTAGTTGAGAATGGTTGATTTGGCCAAGCCGCGTGCCTCACGCAGATATTGTTCGTACGCCCGTGCGCAGTGCTCCGCCGGGGTTAGGCAAGGTGCTGATACCTTCTCGGCAGGAATCACGTCTTTATCGTGCAAAAA
>JBEVXT010000371.1:0-3265 GCA_040505955.1 Sedimenticola sp.
GATCTCGTTGCACGGGATTCTGTCGGTGGCGCCCATCAACGAAGCGCCTGGGGACGTACCATAACCGTGGCACAAGCCCCGTCAGGATGTCGTGTTGATATACTCTACGGCGTGAAAAACCAGGGCACGGAGAAGAGTCCGGGCTTCTCCATTGAATGGACTAGCAGAGGTGGCCGCCGTCCATTGTTCAGTCATCAGTTTGCCGGACTGAATGCAGGTTCACACCACTCACTGAAGAGCTCCCTCCAGCTGAAATCCGGGATGAACATACTATCGCTCAACATCGACCCAAGGAATATGATTCAGGAGAGCAAGGAGAATAACAATCGCTACGGCCTGAATATCCGCATCAACGGCAATTGCGACAGTCAGCCATCTACGGGCACTAAGGGGCGGAGACCCAGCAGTAAGCCTGATAATAATTTAGCGCCCAGAAGATTTCAGTTGGTCAAATAAGTAGCACATCAAGAGTGAGAAATATATCTTAAAGGGGAAGCGCTTTGGCTATATGAATAATGTTCGCTGTAACTACTCAGCTACAAGGGTATGACAAGCGACTCGCCCGTAGGAGGGGTGCCCTCGCCGCGATGAACGTTGCACACTCTGTGCAAAATTCTATCGCCCCGGGAGCGGGACTCCTATAGATGATTCTATAACGACAGGCGTTCTTTTTCATGGTGCAAAGTCAATCATGAGTAAGCCAAAGGGAGTGCCTTAGAGATAAGATCAACATTCATGCTGAATAGTTACAATTAATCGGCAGTTAAAATATTCGTAACTATTCAGTGGTACCTGTTTATGGGTTACTTTTTCAAGGGGTCGGAGTCGATTGCCCACTGGGATGTGGGCAATCGACTCCGACCCCGTACCCAATGTCATTAACTTAAGCTTAATACCATGGTCATCCCTGCATAGGTTGGAACCCAGTGGTCGAACTTCCCTCTTTCCCGTCATACCCGCGCAGGCGGGTATCCAGCGTTACGGAGCGCTGTCCCCTGGATTCCATCCTTAGGTCCGTAAACGGTGCATCCCTGCACCACTACTCCCGCCTACGCAGGAATGACGAGCTTGAAGTGTACGGGGAATTTTCCACCTAAGTTAATGGCATTGACCCCGTACCCAACTGAATAGTTACAAACTAGCGCTCCCAACCACACTCTTCGACGCGGAATCAGCAAATACTGTGGCCGTGATTGCCATTGAACCCAATAGGGTGCCAGCGGCGAAAATTATAGAAAGAGAGTGTTGCTTTTACCATTTTATGCTTCCTTAATATAGAGAAAAGAAAGAGAGTCAGGCTCGATTATTAGACACTATTCCTATCTCTCACCTCGAGTCTGGCTGCTGCTAGTTCCTGGTATCGCCGGGCGCGCCATATATGCGCTCCATGCCTCTTTATCAGATGAATCCCATTTCCCGCTTTAAGCGTTTCAATAATGGGCTCTGGCTTATATTGTTCTAGGAGCAGAATGCCAACAATCCTGTAGTGTCACCCCCCCCTTTCGCGATAACTGATCTGTGACTAAGGAACCATGTACTTAAACCAAGTAGATGCTGTATTACTGTACTTATTCCCAGTATGTTTAAGCATTACCTCAAGAGTTTTGCGCGGGTACAGATTCGAATGATTTTCTCTCTTCGCTTCAGGCAATGGGGGTATCTGTATTGTAAAGCGTCCCGCCCTACTTCCTGGCCCGGTAGCGGTTGCCGGGAATGTCTGATCTACTGTTTTCCATTTAACGCCTGTTCGGTAGCGGATCGCCTCAATGGGCAAGACACTCTCGTAACGAAAATTAACCACCGTTGCTCCCCCCATGGAATCGGCAAACTCATTAGGGGTCATGCGTAAGTGTGCTATCTCGGGCAGCACATTTCGGTCTATGGAAGGAGGAACAAGGATGAAGGATTTGCTATCGATGGATTGCATGACGCCAACATTTGCCCGCGCTTTCAGCTCAAGTTCCCTGGGTAGATTGGGATCACCATCCAGGTTCAGATTCAATCTGGCTTTTACGTTTGACTTACCCACATTGGTTTTTGGATAAACCCGCCGATGCCCCCTGAAGATCTCATATTCTTCGATAAAACCGCCTCTTGTTGTCTCAATATTCAAAGTGGCGGTGAACTTCAATCGTCCATCTGTGGCGAGAGTCACTCTCTGTGGTATGTCCAGTGTTCCTGAAATTGTTACGGGTCGTGTCTCGTAGAAAGGAATGCTGTTGCGTCTCATCCATTGACTCCAGTTACCTCGGTCGTCCTTGATTCGGAAGCTGAGATTAACCATCCTGCAGTCGGGTTGCGTTGCGAGACTTGTACGATATTGAATGCGCATTCTGTTTCCAGTCATCGCACCGGATGTGCTCTCCCTGGCGCTGGAGCAAGACAATCCCATCTCGTAATGAGTAACCGGGCGATGGTGCCGCACCACAACATCAACATAGGCTACGCCTTCACCCTCTGCTGTCTCGATTCTCTGAGGATATGTGGCGCTGATTTTCATTTTTCCAACATCGCCAACACCTGGCTTTACTCCTCCCCTTGTTGGCTGGTTTGCTGCTCCCCCTGTCTGCCGCATACCGGAACTGCGGGGTTTAATGGTCAACTGCAGCCCCTTTTGCGGGCTTTTTCCAGACGCATTCTCGGCAGTGACCATAAGTGTGTGGTTCCCAGGCTGCATCCCGTTGAGCCGGATATCCACCCTAGTAAAGGCGCCAGTGGGCGTCTTTCTGATGGTTCCGTCACGACCACCAGCAAGACGCCACTTGAGCGTGAACGGAGCCAAGGATTGCACCTGTGCAGAAATAGTGACATTCCCGGCAGGATACTCCAGATTACCCGAAGCACCTGGGGAGGGTAACCCGGTAAAGCGGACTGAAGGAGCAAGAGTAACCCCGCAAAAAGCCACTGATGTCCACAAAAGAGAGATAAGCAACGTAGATAACGCCAGAGATTGAGCATGTAACCGTTTCATTGTTTCATCCTTTCTTGTTTGCTGTCCCGTTCCTTAATTGCAGATCAACAGGGGTCAGCTCTGACTATTAATTTATGTTATTGGGCTGATTAAGTGCATCCGTGGGCTTTGGCTTCCACTCCACACCCGGATAGGCATTGTTTGTTTCGGATTTTGGTTTCCACTCTACACCCGGATAGGCATTATTTGTTTCGGGCTTTGGTTTCCACTCCACACCAGGATAAGCATTGTTTTTCCCTGGCGTGGGTTTCCACTCGACGCCAGGGTATTCGTTGTTGCCCACTGGTTTCGCCA
>JBEVXT010000372.1:0-7735 GCA_040505955.1 Sedimenticola sp.
CATCCGTATTTGGCTTTTGCAATTAAGAACCGGCCAGACGCCGCTCCAGCAGCTCCAGCCGTTCCGGTGTTCCCACGTCAATCCAGTCACCGGCATAATATTCACCGCTGACCAACCCGCTTCCCATCGCCCTGCGCAACAGTGGCCCCAGGGGAAAAGGGCCCGGCTCACAATCAGAAAATAGCTCAGAGTGGTAGATTCCGATACCACTGAATGTAAAACACCCCGTTTCGCCCTCGCTTACCACACCTCGCTCCAGGCGGAAATCACCCTCCGGATGGTGCTCGGGATTATCCACCATCAACAGATGAGCGAGCCGCCCGGCCGGGCAGGCGGCCAGAGAGAAGTCGTAATCACACCAGACATCGCCATTGATCACCAGAAAGGGGCCAGCGCCCAGCAAGGGCAAAGCGTTGTATATCCCACCACCGGTTTCGAGGGCTCCCGGCGGCTCGGGCGAGAAGAGAATATCCACACCCCAGCGCTCTCCACTGCCCAGGAACAACTCGATCTGATCGCCGAGGTGGGCATGATTGACCACAATACAGCGGATACCCGCCGCCGCCAGTGCAGTAACCTGGTACTCAATCAGGGGCTTTCCCGCCACCGGCAGCAACGGCTTGGGGGTGTGGTCGGTAAGGGGGCGCATTCGATTCCCCCGGCCGGCAGCCAGGATCATCGCTGTCGCAGGCTTGCATGCGGTTGTTGTTGACTTGTTCAGTGGCTTCCCAACCTAATGTTCTTTCACAGTCAGACGGGGTAACCCAGCCGTTACCCGCATGCCTGTTTTAAAATTGAGTTGAAACCTTACCTGTGCAAACCCATTGGACTCAAGAAGCATCTTCATCGCCTGTTTAGAAAAATACTGGATATGCTCAGGGGGTTTAACCTCGGGCCACTCTGGAAAACTTTTCGGAACTCGAAAGTGACTGGCATCAGGAGTTGTCAGGTACAGCACTCCAGCGGGCCTGAGAAGGGCGGCGAGAGAAGCAGCAAATGGTTTGAGTTCACGGACATGTTCGATAACCTCCGCGCAGTAGATCACATCGAACTGTTCGTTATTTTCTGCAAGGGCCTCAGCGGAGCAGGCGGTAAACCGGTTCTCTGGAAACATCTTCTGTGCAAAGCCCACGCTTTCGGAATCCAGATCAATTCCAACCGCCTCAAAACCAAGAAGCCTGGCCGCCTCAACGGCGTATCCCACATTACAGCCAATATCCAGAAAACGGCGCCCCCCGGTATGCTTCATGATCCTTTTGATGCGCTTTCCGGCGCGCTTTAATTTGCTCTCCTTTTTCTTGAGGTACCCGGTATTTCCGGCATACTGCTGGTAAAAGTGGAAAAGCTCATCTTCGGATGGTAGAGGATCAACCGTTACCATACCGCAAGCGCTACAGCGTAACAGGTGGAAATCACCCTTTACCCCCAAATCATGGTGATCGGTTGCATCACAAATCTGACATTCCACTTCAGCAATACCCCGTTAAAATTCCAACAGTAAAACCTGCGTAATTATCCATCTGTCTAGTAGCTCAGAATATCAACCAGCCAGCTTCGATAGCCCGATCAATACATCCTCCACAGAAATTTTGTTGATCTCCTCATTTCTCAGGTGCGCCCTCTGTTCAATTAATGCACCCACGCACCAATCGTCACCAGTGCTAAACAGCGTCAGTGTTGGAACACCCAAAGCGGCGGCCAGATGAACCGGGCCGGTGTCGTTGCTGACAAAGTAGCTGCACAGAGAGATCGCTCCACAGAGTTGGGGAATCGTAGCGCCCTGAACAACAAAAGACTCATCACCGAAGACATCAATATATTGCAGCTCACTTGGCCCGGCAAATACCAGTATCTGGTGTTCTGTGGAGAGGTGCCGGGCCAGCTTGGCAAAATTGTGATGATCCCAACGCCGACTCTCCTGAGTGGAACCGATATTGAGACCAATGACGGCTCGGGCCGAGTCAATCTTTTGGCCCAGCTTGGCAGCATATTCGACGCCTGCATCATCAAGGCAGAGCCGAGGGTAGTCAATATGATCATCAACCCCCGCTATGCGGCAGAAGAACTGGCTGCGGTGATCCGTCTCTACTCTTTCGACGATTTCACTGTATCCGTAGTGGTATTTACTCTTCTTGGGAGCACCCCGCTTTACCTTAGCCCTGGCGAGGTAACTGATAGTCGCCGTCTCTCCAAAATTCTGGAAGTCGATGACCTGATCGTAAGCTGAGCTGCGCAACTGGCGGTAAAAGTTGTAGATCTCGACGAGAGCCGTCCATATTCCGCCCCGCTTCATCCTCCTTCGATCAAGACAGATCACTTCATCGATCAGGCCGCAGGAGAGCAGTTTGAAATCCTGATGGAAACAGTCGGTCGCCAGAGTGATATGAACATCATCTGCAGCCACCTTGAGACGTTGCAGGGCGGGAAGCAGCATTACCAGATCGCCCAGGCCGCTATATCTGATAGCGAGGATTTTCATCGCCCGCCTGTCACTGTTTGATGCAATCGATCACCCGGGTAGTGCTCTTGCCAACGATGATATCCACCAGCCGTACCTCCCCGGCGATATCGCTACCGACGATCTCCTTGTCACGATAGTCACTGCCCTTGACCAGAATATCGGGAGTAACCCGCTTGATCAGCTCGTAGGGGGTGTCCTCTGCAAAGAGCACCACATAATCGACCGCATCAAGGGCCGCTAGCAGATAGGCGCGATCATACTCTGCATTGACCGGCCTATCCTCTCCCTTCAGTCGCCGCACCGAGGCATCGTCGTTAACACCCACAATCAGTGCGTCACCATACGATTTGGCCGTCTCCAGGCTCTTGATGTGACCCAGATGGAGTATATCGAAGCAGCCGTTGGTAAAGACAATGCGTTTACCCTGGCTGCGCAGATGGCGGGCGACATCCTCAATCTCTTTGAAATCCCTGATCCGTGCTTCACTGCTGGTTTTGTGCAGTGATGTCTCATAATCAACAATCTCATCAATGGTTGCCGTGGCACTGCCCAGCTTGCCCACCACCACCGCCGCCGCCGAGTTGGCAAACTCAACCGCCTGTTCAATCTCCATGCCCCCCGAGAGGGAAAAACCCAGGGCGGCAATGACGGTGTCGCCAGCACCGGTCACATCGTAGACCTCCTTAGCCACCGTCGGTATCTTTCGGGATGACTCACCAATGATCGCCATACCGTCTTCGGAGAGGGTCACCAGTGCATAGTCGAGATCGCACATCTCTTTCAGCCTGGCGCCTGCGGCCCACAGGCCAGCATCGTCGCGAATTTCGATACCGGTGGCGATAGCAGCCTCCTTGCGATTGGGGGTAAGGAGATAAGCGCCCCTGTACTTACTGTAGTCATCTCCCTTGGGGTCGATGAGTACACGTCGGCCATGCTCTTTGCACAGGGAGATCAGGGAGGAGGTGAGCGATGCACCCAGCACACCTTTGGCGTAATCCGAAAGCAGCACCACATCCACTTGCGGCAGCAGACCAGCGGCACGCTGCAGCAGTTGCTGTTCAAGATCGGTGCTTATCGGCGTGCGGCTCTCACTGTCGAAGCGCACCACCTGCTGATGGGCCGCCACCACCCGGTTTTTTTTACTGGTACGCCGCCCCGGCTCAATCAGCAGGCCCGAAGCGTCAACACCAATATCCTCCAGCATGCCCTGCAGCTCAAGACCCTCGGGGTCATTCCCGACAACACCGATCACAGAGACCCCGGCGCCGAGTGACACCAAGTTGTTGGCGACGTTGCCAGCACCACCCAACGCCTTCGACTCGCGCTCAACATCGACAATCTGGACTGGTGCTTCGGGTGAAATGCGGGAGCAATCCCCCCACAGGTAGCGATCAATCATCAGATCCCCGATCACCAGAATATGGGGGGTGGCCTGCTTCAGGTTATCTATGTGTTTCAAAATTCACGATCCGCCAATAAGTCAGTGCCTGAGAACAGATGCGCTCTTCGAATCGGCTCATACCGGTATAGAGGGAGGATGTAGGTAGTAAAGTCTGCCAGCCTGTTGCCTTAACGCTTCATTGAGGAAAAGAACTCATCATTGGTCTTGGTCGCCTTCAGCTTATCGAAGAGAAACTCCATTGCCGCCAGCTCATCCATCGGGTGAAGAATCTTGCGCAAAATCCACATCTTCTGCAGCTCATCCGGCTTCATCAGCAGATCTTCACGGCGGGTGCCGGAGCGGTTGATATTGATGGCGGGGAAAATGCGCCTTTCGGCAATACGGCGATCAAGATGGATCTCCATGTTGCCGGTACCCTTGAACTCTTCGTAGATCACATCATCCATGCGTGATCCGGTCTCCACCAACGCGGTGGCGATAATGGTCAGGCTACCGCCTTCCTCGACATTACGCGCCGCCCCAAAGAAACGCTTGGGGCGGTGCAGGGCGTTGGCATCGACACCACCGGTCAACACTTTACCGGAAGAGGGGATAACCGTGTTGTAGGCACGGGCAAGGCGGGTGATGGAGTCGAGCAGAATCACTACGTCCTTGTTGTGCTCAACCAGCCGCTTGGCCTTCGCGATCACCATATCGGCCACCTGTACGTGGCGTGCGGCGGGCTCATCGAAAGTTGAGGAGATCACCTCCCCTCGTACCGAACGGGCCATCTCCGTCACCTCTTCAGGACGCTCATCGATAAGCAAAACCATCAGATAACACTCGGGGTGATTGAAGGCGATAGACTGGGCGATGTTCTGCATCAGCATGGTCTTACCCGCTTTCGGCGGAGAAACAATCAAACCACGCTGCCCTTTGCCGATAGGTGCGCACAACTCGATGGTGCGTGCGGTAATATCTTCAGTGCTGCCGTTGCCCTTCTCCAGTGTGAATTTCTGGTTGGCAAACAGCGGCGTGAAATTCTCAAACAGAATTTTGTGCTTGGTGTTCTCCGGCTTGTCGTAGTTGATCTCATCAACCTTAAGCAGAGCGAAGTAGCGCTCACTCTCCTTGGGCGGGCGAATCTTGCCGGAGATGGTATCGCCGGTACGCAGGCTGAAGCGCCGGATCTGGCTGGGCGAAACATAGATGTCATCCGGCCCGGCAAGATAGGAGGCATCCGCAGATCGCAGAAAGCCGAAACCGTCCTGCAGTATCTCCACTACGCCATCACCGTAAATATCCTCACCCTTCTTGGCGTGGGACTTAAGGATGGCAAAGATCAAATCCTGCTTGCGGGAACGCGCCATATTATCCAGCTTCATCGATCTGGCCAGTTCAGTCAGGTCGGCGACGGGCATTTTCTTAAGTTCGGTGAGGTTCATAGTTTAGTTTCAGCGTGGTTGCTATAGGTTATCAAACGGACAGGGGATGCCCGTGTGAAAGGTACAGTTCAGTTTTGATGTCAGGGAGTAACCGGAGTTAAGGTTTATCTGCTCACGGGAGTAGGTGTTCTTGGAAAGCTATCACCACCCCGGAGCATGATCAGGTTTTTTCAGTCTCTGTTTTTCAAAGATTGCTGTCGATAAAAGCGATCAACTGGGACTTGGATACGGCGCCCACCTTGGTCGCCTCAACCTCACCATCCTTGAACAGCATCAGGGTGGGGATACCACGAATACCGTAACGGGGTGGCGTATTGGGGTTGTCATCGATATTCAGCTTGGCGATCTTGACCCGGTCACTATACTCGCCTGCAATATCATCCAGCACGGGTGCAATCATTTTACAGGGGCCACACCACTCAGCCCAGTAGTCTACCAATACCGGCTGGCTGGCCTGAAGTACTTCGGATTCAAATGAATCATCGGTTACATGAACGATCTGTTCACTCACTAGAGGTTTCTCCAAAAAGGTTCTGTTGGGTTTTCCTGCCGGGATGTGCGGACTCGCACCGGCGTTATTAAATCTGTCATCAAAGATACGTTTGCATTATTACTTGATGCCATAGCCCTTAGGCGCAAGGGTGTATTTGATCTGAATATTTTCCCTATTTCAAGTCCAAACTGCCTCTAAATTGCTGTATGGTAACATCCCATGACTGAAAAACACTTAACCGACATCCGTTTTGACAGCTTCGGCTTACCCGAAAAACTTGCCCAAGGCGTTGAAGACACTGGATTTTCTTTTTGCACTCCGATCCAGGCAGAGACCATTCCCATCGCCCTTGAAGGCCGTGATGTTGCCGGACAGGCGCAGACGGGAACAGGCAAAACAGCGGCCTTTTTGCTCGCAACATTTCACAATTTGCTGACAAAACCGGACTCTGAAGAGCGAAAACTGAACCAGCCGCGTGCTCTTATCCTCGCGCCGACCCGTGAATTGGCGATACAGATCCATAAGGATGCCGAGGTATTGGGACGGCATACCGGCCTCAAACTCGGCCTGGTTTTCGGCGGCACCGGCTATGAGCAGCAGCGTCAACAGCTACAGGACGGCGTCGATATTCTCATCGGCACCCCGGGGCGTCTGATCGACTACTTCAAGCAACACATATACAATCTGAAAGCAGCCCAGGTGGTAGTGCTGGATGAGGCGGATCGTATGCTTGATCTCGGTTTTATAAAAGATATCCGCTACCTGCTGCGCCACTGTCCCGATCCGGACAAACGACTTGGCCTGCTCTTCTCGGCTACCCTCTCCTACCGGGTGCTTGAGCTCGCCTATGAGCACATGAACAATCCCGAGTCGGTAAAAATTGAATCTGCAAATGTGACGGTGGACAAAGTCACCCAGACTTGCTACATGACCGCCAACAACGAAAAGATCTCACTGCTCATCGGCCTGCTACGGAAGATGGATGCTCACCGCTCCATCATCTTCGTCAACACCAAGCGGGGGTGCGACCTGGTATGGGGGTTCCTTGAGGGTAACGGATTCAAAGCGGCGGTGCTCTCCGGCGATGTACCGCAGAAAAAGCGCATGAGCCTGCTGACCCAGTTTCAGAACGGTGAACTGCCTATTCTGGTGGCCACCGACGTAGCGGCCCGCGGCCTGCACATTTCCGATGTCTCCCACATCTTCAACTTCGACCTGCCGGAAGATGCTGAGGATTATGTCCACCGTATCGGCCGCACAGCCAGAGCGGGGGCCAGTGGTAACGCCATCAGTTTCGCCTGCGAGACCCACTCCTTCGCCCTGCCGGATATCGAAGCCTTTATCGGCCACCGCCTGCCAATGCAACCGGTGACCGATGAACTGCTGGCTGAGATCAATCCAAGGAGCCGTGTCATCCCTGACCGGCCGGCACGCGACAACCGTCGCGGCGGCAGGCCAGGACAGGGTGGCGGTGGCAACAGAAACCACCGTCAGCGGCGCTCATAACCCCCATACCTGAAAGTCCGGAGAGCCACTGAACAACTCATGACCCTCTTCATGGAGAACAAGTGCAGCCGCTGTCCAGGCACCAGATGCTGCACCTACATGACCGAAGCACTAGGCCCGGCGCCCCGCTCAAAGAGTGATTTCGACCATCTGTTGTGGCAGATATCCCACGAGGGTGTGGAGATCTATAAAGATGAGGGGGATTGGTACCTGATGATTCAGGGCCGCTGCCAGCACATCGGGCCTAACGGTGCCTGCGCCATCTATGAGGATCGTCCGCAGATCTGCCGCGACTACGAAAATGAGTGGTGCGAGATGGACGCCCCGGCGGAGGAGGGATTCCAACTCCACTTCCGCAACTACCAAGAGCTGCTGAGCTACTGCAAAAAACGATTCAAAACCTGGGGAAGGTAAGGCTTCAGTTGGCAGTTGGCAGTTGGCAGTTGGCA
>JBEVXT010000373.1:0-14400 GCA_040505955.1 Sedimenticola sp.
GGTGGTGAGTGAGCTGATCGTAAAACGTCAGCAGCGGGATTACCGCAAACCGGGGAGTCTGTTGTCAAAGCGGGTTGACCTCGGTGAAGAGGTGGAGCAGGGGGAGCAGATACCGGCTCCGGCCATTACTTCTCCCGGCGGCCGACTGCTGAAGAAAATAGTGACCTTGTCAGACCTGAAGGAGCAGTTCACCAGCATCAGGTGGCTGCCGCTGAGCGGGCTCCCCTGGCAGCAACGTTATAGCCCCGAGGCGGTGTTGACTCAGGGCTGGGGGAGTGAGTCCGATTTTGCCAGAGTGGCTGAGCTGGTGATCAATCGCAGTGGTACTGAGACACGACGCATCAGTGTCGAAGTGACGGATAAGGGGCGTTTGGCCCTGGCCAAAATGGCGGGAGTGGAGCAGGTTGAGAAGGATCAACTTCCTGCCCTCTGGTTTAGAAACAGCGAGGGCAAGGAGCAGGTGTTGGTGGCGCCCTTTATGAAAGACGCTGCTGAACTGGCCGGGCTGGTTGTCTATGAACCGGGGCAGGGCGAACTGGAGGATAGTACCGAAAAAGCGGATATCACTATTCGGTTACTGGTTAAAGCCAAGGGGAAAACCCGCCAACAGCAGACGGCGGATCTGGCAGATGCGTTGGCGGGGGAGAGTGAAACGCTTGAGGAGATTGACCTACTCTCAACCTCTATCAAACTCTCTGATCTGAGTCGTGATGCGGTGGATATCGGCTTTACCAAAGCGGCGGTTAACGGCCGTATCGTCTATCAGGCAGTAGTTGACGGGCCGGCAGGTCGTGTCAAAACCGCCGCTGACGAGGGCATTGATTCCAACGAGTATGAAGTGGTGGGAGAGGTACTGGAGATTGGCGTCGATTATGAGACCTACAGTCGGCGGCGCCTCCTCGACAAGGGGGTGGATATCACCGGCGTCTTTCACACCCTGGGTATCAATCTGCCTGATCTTGGGGCGGATAGTGTAACGGCACTGCAGCAGGCCGGTGATGAGGCACGCAAGCAGGTTATTGGTAAACCCGATACCCTCTCGACGCTACGCTGGTATGGACGCAATACCCTGGCTCGCTTTATCGCCGCTCAGAGCGCCTATGAAAAAAACTACGCTGAAACCCTCGGACTGGTGGTGGGACGGACAGAGAAAGGGCGGGTGTTGTTGGTGACAAATTCCAAGGCGGACGCGGAAGGGAGCGCCCTGGTTACCACCATGGATCTTCTCTACCCCTTCAATCAGATCCATCAGGCATCAGACCCCCGTGCCGCCAATGCATTCAATATCCTCACCGGCATCGCTGCAGCAAGAGTAGAGGTGGGGGCGATCTCAGGGCAGGAAGCGATGGGCCTTTTCGATTTCTGGGAAAAGAGCCCGGAGGATACCCGGCTGATCGCCATCGACCATGAAAATCGCAGTGACTTTATCGATGACCTCAAAGCCAAGGGTTATCCTGAAACGGTTGTACAGCGTCTGGAGTCTACCGAACGGGTGGTTCTCTTCCCCAGCAAACCGGCACTTATCAACGATCAACCCCGTTGGGCCTGGCTTGAGATAGATCCCCGCAACTACCGGACGGTATCGGTTCTGGATACGGGCGATCATGGATCACTGGTTGAGAAGTTTGTCGGTGATATCTATCAGGACGCCACCAGCTATATGGTGGGGGGTCTGGTCGGGATAAGCTCCTCCATCTGGGCGGTATCCGCCTATTCACTGGAGCTGGATAACTACCAGGAGATTATCAAAGAGTCGAAAAAGTTCGTCGAAAATCTTGGCAAGCGCTTTGCTGTTGGCGTTCAGGCGGGCCCCGCCCAAGCCGGTGCCGGGGTAGGTGGAAAGCCGGGCAGCAACATAGGTCGGGTGGTGAAGCTGGAACTTGAACCCGGCAGCTATGCTTTCGGTAATAATCTGCTCGGTTTTGGCAATGGTTACAATGATGGAGCGGCGCTCTATTTTCAACGGGCCAAGTGACCACTCTATCAACTCACAGCACTATCCTAGGAGCCTGTCCAAGATAACCCGCTTTGGTGGAGAGGGTGGTCGCCATGCCGATCTTTACCGTGTTGGCCGCCTGGGATGTACCAGTGAAACAGAGTGCCGCCAGTGTTATCAGAACCCAATCAGGGGGTGCTGCAGCCACTCATATAATGAGTGCGGTCTTCTTACAGATTGTTCTCAGGGTAAAATTTGACTGGATGCGGGCAACACCCGGGAAGCTTGAGAGGTGTTGTTTGTGAATTCGTTCATAGTCCCGGGTATCGGCGGCGACTATTCGCATCAGGTAATCGGAGTCCCCGGACATCAGATAGCACTCCATGATTTCCGGGCAGGTTTTAACTGCCGCCTCAAAAGCTTCCAGTGATTCCACACTCTGGCTGCTGAGACTGATCTCGACAAAGATGCTGGTCGGCTTCCCCACCGCCTCCTGGCGAACAAGCATGACATAGCCATCAATAATCTCACTCTCCTCCAGCTTCTGCACCCGTCGCAGACAGGCGGAAGGAGAGAGGCTTATCATTTCGGCCAGCTCAGCGTTAGTCATTCTGCCGTCAGCCTGTAGCAGCTTTAGTATTTTACGATCCGTTGCATCCAGCTTCATACTCAGAATTATCTTCGAATTTATTATAAGAATGTGAAATATTATTGTGCTAAATATATCCCACACCTCCTTATTTGCAAGCACCTTCGATCTCATTTTACCTATTATGGAGCCGTTTTCTCTGTGTACAAAATCACTCCAGATGCCGGGGCGGATGTCAGCTCCCGGTGGCAAGCGACTGTTACGGAACCAAACATATGAATATCCAGACCCCCTGCCTTCTCTTTTTGGGCGATGCGACTGATCCTTTGGCGGCCAAAGTGGCCCAGGGAGTTTATGACTGGCGGCCGGAGAATGCTGTTGGTCAGTATAGAATGGAGGGCTGCAATGCCGATCTGGGGCTGGCGGATATGTCTCTTTCTGAAGCAGTGGCAGCCGGTGCAAAGACACTGGTGATCGGTGTTGCCAACCGCGGTGGCGTCATCGCTGATTCATGGCTTGCGGTATTGCATGAAGCACTGGCTCAGGGCCTTGATATTGCATCCGGGCTGCACAACAAACTATCAGATGTACCGCAACTCAAAGCCGATGCTGAACGCCTGGGGCGAGAGCTGTTCGATGTTCGACACCCGAGCGAGGCATTTCCCGTGGCGACCGGTGTCAAACGTAGCGGTAAACGATTACTCGCTGTGGGAACCGATTGCTCATGCGGCAAGATGTATACGACACTGGCGATGGAAAAAGAGATGCGACAACGTGGCATGGATGCAGATTTCCGAGCAACCGGGCAGACCGGTATTCTGATTACCGGCATGGGGGTTTCCATAGATGCGGTGGTGGCCGATTTTATCTCCGGGGCGGTTGAGTCGGTTTCACCGGAAAACGACAAAGACCACTGGGATGTCATCGAGGGGCAGGGCTCTCTTTTTCACCCCTCCTATGCCGGTGTTACCACCGGGCTGATTCACGGCGCCCAGGCAGATGCCCTGATACTTTGCCATGAGCCCACACGCACCCATATGCGCGGACTCCCCACCTTTTCACTCCCCAGCCTCGATGAGTGTATGGAGCTGTCACTGAAAACCGCGCAATTGACCAACCCTGATGCCAAATTTATCGGCATCGCAGTAAATACATCAAAAATGAGCGCTGAAGAGGCCAACGCCTACCTCACCACAACAGAGGAGACAACGGGCCTGGTTACCATCGATCCCGTGCGCCAGGGTGTGGCGCGCATTGTCGATCTGCTTATCTGATGGTAGATCTCACAGTCAGATCCGAATCCTGGCCGATCAGGGGCTCCTTCACTATATCCCGTGGCAGCAAGACCCGGGTAGACGTCGTGGTGGTCGAGCTTTCGGATGGTGACGCCAAGGGATTTGGCGAGTGTGTTCCCTATGCCAGATATGGCGAATCAGTCAGTTCCGTCATTGAGCAGGTTCGATCGCTTGAGGCAGAGCTGAACCACGGGTTGACACCTGCTGAGCTGCAACATCGGATAACCGCTGGCGCCGCCCGCAATGCTCTTGATTGCGCCCTTTGGGATCTGCAGGCAAAGAAGAGTGGAAAGCCTGCCTGGGAACTTGCCGGTATCCCCTCTGTGCGGCAACTGACCACTGCCTACACCCTCTCTCTGGATACCCCGGAAAAGATGCACAATGCAGCCAAAGAGAGTGCAGACCGCCCACTGCTGAAGCTCAAGCTCGCCGGGGTGGGGGATTTTCAGCGGGTAAAGGCGGTGAGAGAGGGTGCGCCCGCTGCGCGCCTTATCGTTGACGCCAATGAGGGCTGGACAGCGGAGATCTACCAGCAGCTTGTCCCGCAACTGTACTCCCTCGGTGTGGGGATGATCGAACAACCCCTACCCACAGGCGCTGATGATCTGCTGAAAACGGTGGATCGCCCCATCCCAATCTGTGCCGATGAATCCTGTCACGATCGTGCTTCGCTTTCAGATATCGTCGGGAAATACGATATGATCAACATCAAGCTCGATAAGACAGGTGGCCTGACTGAAGCTCTGGCGCTAAAGCAGTCTGCAGAAGCGCTGGGGCTAAAGATAATGGTTGGCTGTATGTTAGCCACCTCCCTGGCAATGGCGCCTGCAATGCTGGTCGCCCAAGGTGCCGACATTGTCGATCTTGACGGCCCCCTGCTGCTGGAGAAAGACCGTGCACATGGGCTGCAGTTTGAAAATGGATATATTTATCCCCCGGAAGCTACTCTCTGGGGATAGCTCGGTACAATATCAACTGTAGGAGTGAACTTGTTCGCGAAGAGCATGTTTCGTAGTCCATAGCGAACAAGTTCGCACCTACAACAGCCCTTGGGGTTTTCGAAATTATTGTGCATCAAGGGTAATCAAGTACAACAGTGAGGATAAGTTGTGAGCAGAATTGTCTATGTAAATGGTGAGTATCTTGCCGAGGATGACGCCAAAATTTCAGTGTTTGATCGCGGCTTTCTTTTTGCCGACGGCGTCTATGAAGTGTCGTCCGTTGTGCGCGGCAGACTGATAGATAACCAGGGACATCTCAAGCGACTGAAACGGTCACTCAACGAATTGAACTTGACCGCTCCTGCAGGGGATGCTGAGATCGAGACGATCCAGAAATCACTGATAGAAAAAAACGGCATAATGGAGGGGCTGGTCTATCTCCAGGCAACCCGTGGTGCAGCTGATCGGGACTTTGCCTATCCACAAGGGGTCAAGCCGTCACTGGTGGTGTTTACCCAAAAGAAAAATCTCATCGACAGCCCACAGGCGGAGGCGGGAATCTCCGTCATCACAACACCCGATATCCGCTGGCTTAGGAGAGATATCAAAACAGTCGGCCTGCTTGCCCCCTGTATGGCGAAAATGGAAGCGGTAAACGCTGGCGCCGACGATGCCTGGATGGTGGAACATGGTTACGTTACCGAGGGAAGTTCAAATAACGCCTACATCATCAAACAGGATGGCACCCTTGTCACGCGACAACTGGGCACTGAGATCCTCTCCGGCATCACCCGGCAAGCTGTACTGAAACTGGCGGCAGAAGCAGAAATCCAAATTGAAGAGCGCCCTTTCACAGTTAAAGAGGCATATGATGCCGCCGAAGCATTTGTTACCTCCGCCACCACCTTTGTCATGCCGGTCATCTCTATTGATGGCAAAAAGATTGGCGAAGGGCGCCCGGGAGCGCTCTCCAGGAAATTGCGTAAGTTTTATATCAATGCCGCTTTGGAATCGGTAGCCGATTAGGGCACTGACAGCTTCCGGATACAAACCGGACGGAGGTGTGCGCAGAGATTATGTATTGAAAATGTAACTATACAGTTACAGCATAGTACTGAATAGATACTTGAAAATAAGGGTATCTCTCTGCGTCCACTGCGCCTTCTCTGTGTTCTCCGCGTTGCATTTTTTATTTCCAGACGGACACTACTTGTGTACCCACTGATACCGTACTTTTAAATCATTGCAGTGTGATTTTGCCAGAAGACCCTTATGCTGTAGCTGACCCACAACAATGCCGGGGGCGATCCCCACCGCTTCGGCAAAATGTTGGATGGCAACCTTACTGAAAGGCCTTTGAACCGCAAAGGCGTTGAAGGCCCTCTTTGGTAAAAGTTCGTGCTCTGCAAAAACATTGGCCTGAACCTCTTTCTCTTCATCCATACCATTGGCACCCTCTATGAAGAGCTCTTTCTTGCCATGCAAGAGAATATGTCCAGCTTCATGAAAGAAGGTGAACCAGAGATGATCGTTGGTTCTGTAGCGCAAGCTGAGTTGAATAATAGCCTTGTTACTCACCCAGCGGGTAGCACCACTGACTCCGGTTTTAGGCAGACAGGGGACAAACACGACCGCTACACCGGCCTCTGCGCAGCGTTGCTGTAAGGTGGGAACAAAGTGTGCTGGATCGGTCTCTGCTGTGAGCTGGCGTATCTCATCCAGCGCTTTGCGGAAATTTGCCTTATTGTATGGTCGGCACTGAATGGATGATGCCAACAGCTCCCCCTGACGTAACCAGGCGGAGACCGCCTCTGGCAATATCTCATGGGTATTGTGTTGCCGATAGGCCACCGCTACCTTCGGCCACATCTCCTTCCACTGATCCACACTGGCAATACCAAAGAAACGCAACACCTCTTCGAGCTGCTGCCTCTTATCCTTGTGTTTCTGTAGCCAGCCCATTTTGGTCATTGCGTTGATAGGGATGCACCTGAGCCAGTCGAGATCCTTCTCTAATTTAGCCTCTTCAGCAAGGCGGGCGCGAGTCTCCTGATAAAGAGCCTCGAGGTTAAGCCAGTACTCCACCGGCATACCAAGGGCACGCTCAAGCTTTATGGCCGTTTCCGGCGTAATGATGGTAGTGCCCTTGCCCTTGATGATGGCGATAATGTGCTTTTCCGTCAGGCCGGTACGCTTGGCCAGCTCGGATTTACTCATATTCCGTAACTCGAGCTCGTACTCCAGCACCTCACCAGGCGTGACTGTATAATCAGGTGTATATTGATTAGTGGTTTTACTTTCCATGGGTATTCTCCACTCCTGTTATCTTGATGGCGATTACCTGGTACCAGTCCAGCCCGCCCACCGGGCGCTGCGGCAACGGGTCATGCAGAGGCTGGATGATCAACCGGCAAGGCCCGTCTAAATCCAGGCTCAGTTTCCCTTTTCGATTACCGGTTAGTTCATGGCAGCGGTGTGGAGGGCTATAGGGTGGGGCCAATACACCCAGGCTGGGAGCTGCACGCAATACCATCATCACTACTCTAATGCGCTTCGATCTCTCCGCTCCGAAGGCCTTCTGCATGGTCTTCGCTTCGTTAAACTGCTTACTAAGTTTCTTGCCTGAAAAGAGGATGTCCATAAATATCACTTACCTTATAGGTTAATGTAATTTAACCAAAATTTCCATGGCTGGATTGCTTATTGTCTTGTCAGAGCTTTCATATGACAGCAGTTTTATTGTAACTTCTCAATAATCCAGTGCAGGTGGATAACTTTCAGGAGGGGTGCAGTGACGCCTTTTCAGGACGTACAGCAGCAGGGATGCTGCTGTGAGCGTACGACGTACATGGACGTACTAGTGTCGCGGGAGGCAGGATGCCGTGAGCGACCAGGGATGTATTTACAGCGTGTCCTGAAAAGACGTTACTGTACCCCTATGACACGGACTTATTGAGAAGTTACGTTTTATTTTTTCAAGATATTAATAACGTAAGCAGTTTATCCATTCAAAATTATTCAACCGTGACTGATTTTGCCAGGTTCCTCGGCTGATCCACATCGGTCCCTTTCAATACTGCCACGTGATAGGCCAGCAGTTGCAGCGGGATGCTGTAGACAATGGGGGCGGTGCCGGGGTGAATATCGGAGAGGGTCAGGTTGTGAAAATGATCGAGCTCGATCTTCACCTTGTGGTCACTGAAAAGGAAAAGCTCACCGCCACGGGCCCGCACCTCCTGCAGGTTTGACAACACCTTCTCCAGCAGCGGATCGTTTGGCAGGGCGCAGATTACCGGCATTTTGGAATCAACCAGCGCCAAGGGACCGTGTTTCAGTTCACCTGCGGGATACGCCTCGGCGTGGATATAGGAGATCTCTTTCAGTTTCAGCGCCCCCTCCATGGCGATGGGATAGAAGGGGCCGCGGCCGAGAAAGAGGGCGTGCTGTTTGGCGTCAAAGCTGTCCGCCATCTCGCGGATGGCGTCGGAGAGCTGCAGCACCACCTCCACCTGACGGGGCAGGGAGTGGAGTTCATTGACCAGCTCTCTCTCCCGCTCGGAACTCATCCCACAGCGCCTGGCCAATGCCAGGGTCAGCAGGCGTAGTACCACCAGTTGGGTGGTAAAGGCCTTGGTCGAGGCGACACCGATCTCGGGACCAGCACGGGTCATAAGGCTCGCCTCCGACTCCCGCACCAGTGAGCTCTCAGGTACATTACAGATACAGAGAGAGCCGATATAGCCCTCGATACCACGCAGAGCGGCGAGTGTATCGGCAGTCTCGCCGGATTGGGAGATGGTGACAAAAAGCGTACCCTCCTGTACCACGCTTTTGCGATAGCGGAACTCGCTTGCCACTTCGATGGCGCAGGGGACACCAGCCTCCTCCAGCCAGTATCTGGCTACCATACCGGCATGGTAGCTGGTGCCGCAGGCAACGATCTGAACCCGCCGGGTACTATCGAGCAGCGCCTTGATTTCATGACCAAAGCTCTCTTCCAGCAACCGCCCCTTATGGATGCGCCCCTCCAGGGTTTCGGAGATCACAGCAGGCTGCTCAAAGATCTCCTTCAGCATATAGTGCCGGTAGGGCCCCTTGTCGACATTGTTCGAGCAGGCCATTGAGTGCTTGACCGGCCGCTCGGCCAACCTGCCGGCGCTATCGTAGATGGTGACGCCATCGCGTCTGATCTCGGCGATATCACCCTCCTCCAGAAAGATGAAGTTGCGGGTCTCCGACAGCAGGGCGGCAACATCAGAGGCGATAAAGTTTTCACCCTCACCAATTCCGATCACCAGAGGGCTCCCTTCACGGGTGACGACGATACGCTCCCCATCCTCGGGGCTCGATACCGCCAGGGCGTAGGCACCGCTCATCTCATGGCTCGCCTCCCGCACGGCGCTGAAGAGATCTTTTCCCGACTCCAGCTTGTGGGCAAGCAGGTGAGCCACCACTTCTGTATCCGTCTCTGAGGTGAAGTTGTAACCCAGCGCCTTCAGTTGATCACGCAGTGAGTTGTGATTCTCGATGATACCGTTGTGCACCACCGCCACCCGTACACCACTCATGTGGGGGTGGGCATTCTGCTCCGAAGGCGCCCCGTGAGTGGCCCAGCGGGTATGAGCAATGCCGAGTTTACCGGCGAGGCTTGATGCCTCCACCAGCTCCCGCAGCACACCGACCTTGCCAAGGGAGCGAAAGCGTTTCATCTCACCACTCTCTTCCCTGATGGCGACTCCGGCGGAATCATAGCCACGGTACTCAAGCCGCTGCAGACCATCCATCAGCAGAGGCAGTACATTGCGGTCTGAGATGGCCCCTACAATACCGCACATAAGCTACTCCTTGTTTTTCTTTGTTGGTCGCGACCAGGATTCAAGACTGAACTGTTTGGCCCGGCTCAGGGTGAGTGTATCGGCCGGAGTATCGCGGGTAATGGTGGAGCCAGCGCCGATGGTCGCTCCCGACGCCACCACTACCGGTGCCACCAGTTGGGTGTCGGAACCGATAAAGGCGCCGTCGCCGATCACTGTACGGAACTTGTTGACACCGTCATAGTTGCAGGTGATGGTGCCGGCGCCAATATTGACCGTACGGCCCACCGTGGTGTCGCCGACATAGCTGAGATGGTTGATCTTACTCCCTTCGTCGACAGTGGATTTCTTGATCTCGACAAAGTTACCAACGTGAACCCGGGCGGCCAGCTCGGTTTCCGGGCGCAAGCGGGAGAAGGGACCTATGATCGACTCCTCACCCACTTGGGCATCCTCGATAACACAATTCTCTTTGATGATGACACCGGCAGCGATACGGCTGTTGCGTATCACCGTGTTGGCACCGATCCGCACACCATCACCGAGGGAGACCACACCCTCAATCAGCACATTGACATCGATCTCTACATCCACTCCGGTAGAAAGTTCGCCACGCAGATCGAAGCGGGAGGGATCGCGCAGGGTGACGCCGGAGCGCATCAGTTTCTCTGCCTGAGTGCGCCGGTGGTGTCGCTCCAGGGCGGCGAGCTGGACACGGTCGTTGACACCCATCACCTCATACTCGTCCGCCGTCTGCAGCGAACGCACCTCAACCCCATCAGCCACCGCCATCCCGACGATATCGGTAAGATAGAATTCACCTTGAGCGTTACCGCTATCAAGCTTTGACAGCCAGCTATCCAGCCGTTTCCGATTCGCCACCAGGATACCGCTGTTGACCTCATCGACGGCCAGCTCTTCAGTGGTGGCGTCCTTCTGCTCAACGATACTGCATACCGCCCCGGCCTTATTGCGAATGATACGACCGTAGCCGGTGGGATTCTCCAGGGTGACGGTAAGCAACACCAGATCACTCTCTGCCGCTTTTTCGACCAGATTTTGGAGGGTTTCAGGTGAGGTAAGCGGCACATCGCCGTAAAGCACCAGCACACGATCCATCTCACTCATGGCAGGCATCGCCTGCTCCACCGCGTGACCGGTACCCAGCTGCTCGGTCTGCTCTACCCAGACCAGGCTGCTATCGCCTATCGCTGAACGTACCTGGTCGCCGCCATGGCCATAGACCACTGCAATCTGCCCAGATCCCAGCTTGTGCGCCAGGGTTACCACATGGCCGAGCAGCGGTTTATCCGCCAGAGGATGAAGTACCTTCGGCAGGGCGGACTTCATCCGCGTTCCCTGACCGGCGGCGAGAATAACAACACCTAGTTTCATACCTTTTCCCCGTGATCCATTTTGCTGTCTTTTTTTCTAGCCCTGTGTCTACCGTTATCAGTTAATACTGCAGCTATCCGGCGCGAGCTGCATATCCTCTGGAGTGGCGTCACGTACTTCCAGCACCGTGACCCGCACCTTGAGGCGCTTGCCGGCGAGGGGGTGGTTGCCATCAACCGTCAGCTTGCCATCTTCAATCTTGGTGACATAGAAGTTCTTGGTCTCCCCCTCAGGACCCTGCATCTGCACCTCGGCGCCGATCTGTCGAAACTGTGGAGGAACATTCTCCAGGTCATCGGTAAAGGTGAGATCCGTGTCATGGGAACCAAAACCATCCTCAGCCGAAACCATCATCTCAACGGTGGCACCGACGCCCTTGCCAGCAATCGCCCGATCCATGCCGCCGATCAACTCGGTCTCACCACCGTGTACATAACTGACTGGAATATCGTTCTGCTCCAGCAGGTTGTCATCCTCATCCGCTATGGTGTAGGTGAGGGAGACATACTTTCCCGGTTTGATTACTTCTTTAGACATTGGCTTTGCTCATCGGCTTATCTGCTCCCGCAATCTATCAATCGCGCTCATATGAAATTTGACTGCGTATTGTAACAATTTGTGGCTGGGGATGCAGATTCGGAAGCTAATCGACACCCGCTCGCACCGCAGCCAAGGCGGTCATATTAAGTAGGCCCCGCACCGTCGTATTGGCGGTGACAATATGTACCGACTCGGCGGTACCCACCAGGATCGGGCCGATAGCGATACCGTCCGCCAGGTGCCTGGCCATATTGAAAGAGATGTTGGCGGCGTCCAGATTAGGCATCACCAGCAGATTGGCGGATCCCTTGAACAGGCTGCCGGGGAAGCGCTTTCTGAGTTTCTTGATCGAGAGCGCCAGGCTCGCGCTCATCTCTCCCTCAATCTCCAGTTCGGGCTGCGCCTCCCGAATCAACTGATAGGCTCTGCGCATCTTTTTTGCAGAGGGGGTGTCGCGGGTACCAAAAGTTGACTGGGAGAGCAGGCCCACTCGGGGCTCCTCACCAAACCAGCGCACCTCCCGGGAACAGAGGCGCACAATCTCGGCAAGATCCTCTGCAGAGGGCTCATCCTGCACATAGGTATCGGCCATGAACAGGGTGCCACTGCTCATTACCAGGGCATTCATGGCCGCCAGTTTGTTGACCCCCGGCGCCTTACCGATGATCTCCTCAATATGCTGCAGATGGTGGGTATAGCGCCCACGGGTACCACAGATCATCGCGTCCGCACGCCCTTCACGCACCATCAGAGCACCCAATACAGTGGAGTTGGTGCGCAGAAAATAGCGTGCTTCAATGGGTGAGTAGCCTTTACGTGCAACCTGCTTATAGTAGGCCTCGGCATAGCTGAAATAGCTATCGTGATTATGGGGGTCGATAAGGTCAAAGTCCTCATCAACCTCCAAACTCAGGCCCAACTTCTTCAGACGCTGTTCAATCACTGTTCGCCGGCCGATAACAATAGGGCGGGCAATACCCTGATCCACAATCTGTGGCAATACCTGCAGTACCTTCTCCTCCTCACCTTCGGCAAACACCACGCGTCTTGCCTTTTCCCGGGCAAGATCAAAGACTGGTTTCATTACCATGCCGGTGCGGAATACCGTATTGTTCAGCCGCTCACGATAGGCCCGGATATCCACCAACGGGCGCTGTGCCACACCGCTCTCCATCGCCGCCTTGGCCACAGCCGGGGCGACATAGCCCATCAGTCGTGGATCGAAGGGCTTGGGGATCAGATAGTCCGGGCCAAACTGCAACTCCTGGCCACCGTAGGCAGAGCGCACAATATCGGAGGCTTCCGCCATGGCCAAATCGGCAATGGCACGTACCGCCGCCATCTTCATCCTCTCGTTGATCTCCGTCGCACCTACATCGAGGGCACCCCGAAAGAGAAAGGGGAAGCAGAGGACATTATTCACCTGGTTGGGGAAGTCTGAACGACCGGTGGCGATAATGGCATCGGGCCTCGCTTCCATGGCCAGCTCCGGCATGATTTCCGGTGTCGGATTGGCCAACGCCATCACCAGGGGCTGCTCCGCCATCTCCTTCAGGTAGTCGGGTTTCAGTACCCCGGCAGCCGACAGGCCGAGAAAAATATCAGCGCCGGGCAGCACCTCCTGCAAGGTACGCTTCTCGGTCTTCACTGCGTAGCGGGCCTTGTAGGGATCCATCTCTTTCGTCCGCCCCTCATACACCACGCCAGCAATATCGGTCACTGTGATGTTTTCCCTTCTCAGACCCAGCTCGACCAGCAGATCGAGACAGGCAAGGGCGGCGGCACCCGCGCCGGAGGCGACCAGCTTCACCTCCTCGATTTTCTTCCCGACCACCCGCAAGCCGTTATAGATTGCCGCTGCAACGACAATCGCTGTACCGTGCTGATCATCATGAAAGACCGGGATACTCATCCGCTCTTTCAGCCCCTTTTCAATAATAAAACACTCTGGGGATTTGATATCTTCAAGGTTGATACCGCCGAAGGTCGGCTCCAGCCGTGCGACCGTATCGATGAATTTTTCCGGATCAAGTTCATCCACCTCAATATCGAAGACATCGATATCGGCAAACTCCTTGAATAGAACCGCCTTCCCTTCCATTACCGGTTTTGATGCGAGGCTGCCAATGGCACCGAGACCCAACACAGCAGTACCGTTAGTGATCACCGCAACCAGATTACTGCGTGCCGTATAGTCAGCCGCCTTCAGGGGATCTTGTGCAATCTCACTACAGGCGTAGGCAACACCCGGCGAGTAGGCGAGGGCAAGATCGTGGGAGTTAGCCAAAGGCTTGGTTGCTTTTATCTCCAGTTTTCCCGGACGGGGATAACGATGGTAGTTGAGAGCGCTTTTTTTCAAGTCCTCGGACATGGGAGTTTACCTTGTGCTGAAGTATATGTCGGCTGGAAAGGCTTTAATGGCGGGCTATTCTATAAAGATTACAGAGGGTTTGCATAGAAATATTTAATGCAATAAACCTCGCAATAAATGCCCCTAACTGCAACTTCATTTGAACTATGCCACTGGCTGGTCGAAGGCAACAAAGGAGCGCGGCGAATTGCACTTACTTAGGATAAAAAATTTGGTAACTATTCAGGCGATTGATGCGGTTCGCAAGCTCACCACATCCTACATGCACACATAGGCAGAGAAAGGGCTGTAGGATGTGGTGAGGCACGAACCGCATCATTCGAATAGCAATTATCCTCAGGGGTCGGAGTCGATTGCCCACATGGATGTGGGTAAGAAGCGTGAGCTGGGAGCGGAAGCATTGCATTGAAAATGTTGAGAAATACACCTGATTTAGGTGCAATCGACTCCGACCCCGAGCCCACCTGAGTGTATTTCCCCTTAGCGTCTTTGCGCCTTTGCGCGAAACAAATAATCAGT
>JBEVXT010000374.1:0-7089 GCA_040505955.1 Sedimenticola sp.
CCGCACCGGTGAATGCCTGGACGACAGGCAGAAAAGAGTAGGTCGCCAGCGCGGGCGCCTCATCAATTTTTGTCCAAATAATCTTCGACATGTCTGTTCCTCAAAAATTAATCACAAATTCTGTACGTAAAGAGATTGCAGCCAGGTTTCATCTGACTGCAATCTCAACGTTGGATCAGCCGACGTAGCTGCACTTGCTTGCAGGGGTACGGGTATCCATGTTCTTACCGCGATTGGTGTGATCGTCGATCTCGGCGGCACTTCCGACCATTCGTCCGAAGAGGAAGGTGGTAAATGCCGCTGTCTCCATTGAGCTGTCGCTGATCTCACCGTCTGCATAAGGCTTCCACAACATCTTCAGCAGAATCACAGCGATAACCGCATCGACGTTAACGCAGTATACATCGCGACTGACGCCGGTATCGAACAGCGCCTGCACCAGCTCATGGTAAAACTCGAGAAATACGTTGTAGTTACCACGGCTTTTCAGCAGGTCGTTGACAAAGACTTCACGCGGATCGTAGTTCACCGGCTCACCCTTGAATACCGGATGGCTGACGCACGGGATCTTGGCATAGGATGGATTGCCCTCGGCCTTCGCTTTCTTCTTGTAAGCCTTGTACTCCTTGGCGTAGGCAGTTGCCATCGCTTTCAGATCCAGACCGTGGTCAGCTGCGCCCGGATCAGAGAGGCCGGATTCACGGAAACGCTGCACCAGAAATGCGATAGCCTCATAACCGTTGCCGCCGTGAGCATAGCCGGTGTGGGTAAGAAAACCGATGTACCCTTTGTTGGCCTGAATACGCTCGGGTGCCTCAGGACCGTCTGCACTGACTGCACCCTTGGCGCCCTGAGCGGAGATGGTGCCGGGACCGTTGGTGACAATCAGCCCCAACAGTACGGAGAAGGCGTAAAGCTCACCTTCGGTGGGCCGTCTGTCAAACAGTGCCAGATGGGCGGTCTCGGAGAAGCTCCAGCTACTCATCAGTTCGCTGTTATCAACGCCGCAGAATGTATCAGCTGACTGCTTTTTTGCGCTCGCTGTTGAACCGACCAGGGTACTGAATATGCGGAAGTGCCATGACAAATTCATGGCGGTTGACAGGTTGATACGCTTGCGCATCAACACAGTCCACGTCAGATGAGTGGCAATGGCACCCAACACCACCTGTGCACGCAGGCGGCCACCACGCTTTTCAGCCAGCGCCTTGAGAAAATCGATAAACAGGGATTTGACGCCACGCGCCTCAATGGCCTCGATCAGCGCTACTCCACTGCTGCACTTACCGTCAGAAACCAGCTGTTCGGCGATCTCTCCCGCCATCGCCTCATCCAGTTGTGCCTGGAAGTCAAAGTTCACATCAGCAGGATCTTCCAAGCCGCTCTTCTTGAACAGATTGACAAGCACACCGGTCGCAGTACGGGAAATTTCCACTGCTTTCGGCCCCACTACAGCAACTGCTGCAGAGAGCGCGGTGTTGGGGCTGTTACCCGCTTTGCGGGCGGAATCAGCCGCAGCCAGGCCGGTTTTCCCATTCTGGTTGACGAGGGCGTTGAGAGCGACATTGGCAAGAGCGGTGCTGTTGGCATCCGGATATTCGCGGATCAGGCTCTGTACCAGATTCTCCTCAAAACTGTGGGTGGAAGCATCCAGCACACTGGTACCGTGAAGCTTGGATACCTGAGTTTTGGGATCCATCATGGATGCGCCTGAGGTATCTTTCAATGTTTGCCGCGGGAATACCACACCCACCTGATCGGCGAGTCCGGCGATCTGTTCATCGTAAGGTGCCAAAGCGGTCACCATCTTAGGATTCAACTCCGGCGGCAGATCGATCCCCTGGGTGTTGCTGAACCAGCACTTCATGGAGAGGTCGCCCACCGATTCAAAGTCAGGCTTAACACCGCGTTTTTCCATTACGGCGGTCATGGCGAGGGGAATGTGGGAGATGTTAATCACTACCGCGCCCTTCTCAGAACAGACCGGGTTCTCCGGGGTATAGATTTCATCCACACCGAACTTCTCCATAAACCAGGCCTCTTTGGCGGAGGCGTTGTCACCACTGCCAGCGATGGCGCCAGCGTGGCCGCAGGCCTTGGTCAGTTTCGCTTTCCAGCGGCCAACCACACAAGCCACCACCGGCTTGTCAAACTCAAGGTCACGCTCATAGTAACCACCGGGCTCAATGTACATAACAGCCGAAGTTGAGCGATCATCGTTGTGGTATGCGTGGTTCCATTCCGGCGCTGAATAGTGGATGTAGATATCTTTACCAGAGGAGAAGGAGACGGTGCTGCCCCAACCACTGGTAGCAAGATAGACCGCAATGGTGGTGGTGAAGTTACCGGAGTTGGAGAAGATAGCAACCGAACCGGGAAGCAGCGACTCCTCCGGTGCATTGCCGCCAAGGGCGCCGCCAATACGAATGTGGTTGTGAGCATCGGCAATACCCAGGCAGTTACCGCCAAAGATATCGACACCGTGCATCTGGCCGATAGCGCGAATCACACGTGCATCACGCACCGGCACTTTCTCGGTCAGTATGACGATCTTTTTCAGGTTGGGGTTGGAGCGAATGGACTCCATCACACCATCACGAACACCTGCCGGGGGCAGGTAGACCACTACCGTGTTGAACTCGCAACCACTGTCCACCGCCTCGGCAACGTTATCGTAGATGGGAATCGCACCTACAGAGGTCTTCATCACCGTGCCGGAACGGCCGGGGGCGGTACCACAGACGATATTGCCGTTGGAGTAGGAGTGACTGATCGGTGTAACACCGCGACTCTCACCGCCAGTAATATTGAGGACACAGACCTTGTCCTCTTTGACGGCGAAATCCTTCAGTGTATCTATGCCCACGTAGTAGTGGGGAAATTCTTTTATGCCTTCTGGATGCATGTTTGCTTCCTCATTAGCTCATGGCCGCTTGTGCTGACCATGAGAGTGTTATTCATAGTCCTGATCGCTCAGGCAATACCCATTTTCTTGGCGACGATTTCGCGGCCACCGTTGTTCATCCACTCATCGGCCGCCTGTGCGAAGTTGACCACTTCACTCATCGCCGAGTCGTATCCAAACATGTGGTACGGCAAACCCAGAGCATCCAGGGTGTCGCGCATATAGCCCAAACCACGAATCAGGTTGGGGCCACCGCGGCCAACCACCACATACAGCGGTTGAGGCCCGTTGGTATTGAAATGATCACGCAAGGCGTCAGCCATGGCGCGGAAGGTCTCATAGATATCGGTATTGTTGGCCTTGCCGCCGATGATGAACAGCACATTGGACTGCTTCAGCCAGTATTTGTAGACAATACGGCTGATGTCATGCATCTTGGCGTAGGGAGGATTGCCGCCGAAGTCAGAGGAGATGGTTGCAGAATCACCCAGCAACTCGGTTACCAAAGCATTGGCACCACCGCCAAAGGTCATGGCGGAGATAGTGCCCTGCTCATTGATGACGAATACATCTGACTGGCCCTGGTAGGTACGAAGCTGATTAACTTCCAGCTCGAAGTCAGAATAGCTTGAGGTATCCAGATCTTCCGGCAACCCAAGGCGTTTCATGTTTGGATCATCTTCATCGAATGCGCATTTGAAGTCACAGGCGATAGGCGTGAGACGCCCATTCTTGGCCTGCTGCATGCGGATCGGATTAAGCTCCAATGTGGTCATGCCGTAGTTGTGGAACAGATCCCACAGCTTGGGCAGGTTCTGCACCAGCGGACTGACCAGCTCTTTCGGTGCGCCAATTTTGCGCAGGGCATTGGAGATAACAAAGCCTTTCAAACCAGTGAGTGGATCAAACGGGATGCGTGCAATCTGATCCTCCCCGAGCTCCTCGATATCCACGCCACCGTGATGGGTCAGCGTGATCATCGGCGCACGGAACTCAGTACTGTCGGTAAGAGAGAAGTAGATCTCGTGCTCAGCCGGTACACCGCCCTCGAAGGTGACGCCTTCGGCCTTGGAGTGGGTATTGTTGTGGAAGTGCTCAGCGAAGTAGAGGCGCGACTTCTCCTGCATCGCCGTACCCAGATCCTTGGCCCGGCCAAGCAGACCGTGCTTACCCTTTTTGCCCACACCGCCTTTGAACATCGGCTTAATGAACACCTCACCGTGACGCTCGATCAGGCCCTTAACCTCTTCGTTTGTCGCTTCAGGCCCCAACACCTCAGACGTAGGGAATTCTACGTACTTGAGGAGCTTTGACCCCCAATACATGCCAGTTATTTGCATTCTAATTACTCCTAGATACCAGTTTCGGCGACAGTTTTCTTGACTGTCTCAATTGTTTTATCAAGTAGGATCTGCTCTTCCGGGGTGAGGTCGAACTCCACCACACGCTCCACGCCGCCGGCGCCTATAACACAGGGCACACCAACGAAAAGGCCATCAATACCATACTCACCTTCACACAGAGCGGCGGATGGGATAACCCGTTTTTTATCTTTGATAAAGGCCTCGGCCATCTCAATCACCGAGCCTGCGGGACTGAAGAAGGCACTGCCGTTGCCGAGCAGTTTAACCACCTCTGTACCGGCTTCCTGGGTACGCTTGATGATGGCGTCAATGCGCTCTTGTGAGAGTAGTGAAGTGAGGGGCACACCACCGACGTTGGCGGTACGAATCAGAGGTAGCATCTCCGGACCGTGCCCACCCATCACCATGCCGGAAACATCCTGTACCGAGAGGCCGGTCTCCATGGCGATAAAGGTGCGGAAGCGACCGCTATCGAGTGCGCCCGCCATACCGATCACCTGATTCTTGGGCATACCGGAATATTTGTGGAAGGCGTAGACCATGGCATCCAGAGGATTGGTGGTCATGATCACGAAGGCGCCGGGAGCCACTTTTCGGATGTTCTCTGCTACCTCTTTTATTATTTTAAGGTTGGTGCCGAGCAGATCTTCCCGGGTCATACCCGGTTTTCTGGCCAATCCAGCTGTGATCAGAATGAGGTCGGCATCGCGGATATCTTCATAATTGCTGGTGCCTGAAAGATTTATGTCGTAACCGTCATGGGGGCGCAGCGCCATCATATCGAGGCTCTTCCCCTTTACCTGGCCCTCCATCGGCTCTATATCCAGCACCACCACATCGCCAAGCTCCTTTTGCGCACAAAGTAGCGCCAGGATACCACCGATCTGACCGCCTCCAATTAAAGCTATTTTTTTTCTTGTCATCTATCTTCCTCTTGTCTTGCATCGTAGACGACTACCAAGAGTCTCCCTGCCGACGATGCACTATTGTCTGTGGAAATCTGTCTCAAACATCGCCGAACAAGGCTGGCAGATCTCCCCTTTAATTATTTTTGCAAATTTCTACACATATTCAGTGAGTAGGTGCAAATTTCCATACATATCATACGCAATTAGACTCTAGTGTCCATTCCTCCAGAGTCGCCCCCGGTTCACCGCCGAACCAAAACAGATCCCTTGAACCTACCCTCCCCAACCGCATTACCCCGCCGAACAGACGGTTAATCCACTGGTAGAGCGCGTTTTTACATCAACCCTTCAGGCCCAATTTATGCTGCAGGTGCAGTATCGCTTAACAGGCGAAAAGAGCGCTCCGGAACGGTTTCAACGAGGGAATTACAACAACTTTCAGCAGTCATTGCATTATTTATCAATAAGTTAATTCATTTACCCTTACTCTCGCATTGAAATAATACTGTTTTCGAACACGCTTAGGGAAATGAGATTTTTTGGGGAAGCAGTGAAAAAACTTATACTGAGTATTAAGCAGCCCAATTATCAGCGACCCGGACGCCGCCGGATAACACCGGGCAAACCAGTGAATTGAATCAGCGCAGATAAGTGAACAGAAGACACCGCACGGAACCGGCGCTGTGGTTCCCTACCCGCGCAGATCCGGCATGGCGAGCTGATGATCCACGCCCATCAGTATGGAGATCAGTGCAACCCTGACCCACATGCCGTTTCTCTCCTGACGCCAATACTTGGCCCGGGGATCACTGTCGATCCTGGGATCGATCTCATCACGACGCGGCAGGGGATGCATAATCACGCAGTGCTCTTTGATCTGTTGCAGATGGTGGTAACGAAGGCAGAAGTTGGAGTGATCAACCGTCTGGGACTCGCTGCCCTCGTCATACTCATCCTGAATTCGGGTCATATAGATGGCATCAGCCTGACGGATGGAGCTTTCAAAATCCGTCGTCTCGGTAAATGAAACAGAGGTGCCTGAAAGGTAGTTGCGCAGGTCGTCGGATATTTTGAATTCAGCGGGTGAAACAAAAATAATCGTTACGTCATCGTAGTTGGACAGCAGCCTGCTAAGTGAGCGCACAGTGCGCCCGCGTTTGAGATCGCCGACCATGCAGATGGTTTTACCGTCAATCTGACTATCTGCGAAACTGCGCTGCAGGGTATAGATGTCGAGGAGTGCCTGGGAGGGGTGCTCATCGGGACCGCTGCCGGCATTGATAATGGGAACCGGCCTTGGGGTGGTATCAAGAAACTCGGCGATGCGTTCACACAGGCCAGCCTCGGGAGAACGCATGATGATCAGATCGACATAGCTTGAGAAGGTGCGCAGCGAGTCATCAATCGACTCCCCCTTGGCCTCTGAACTGGTAGCGCTGTCACGAATCTCCGATGTTTTAACTCCCACAATGCCACAGGCCGAGTGAAACGACATAAAGGTGCGGGTGGAGGGCTGGGTAAAATAGAGCATCGCCCGGTAATGGGGCAACAGAGACTGAAGGTAGAGCAAACCCTCCTTGGTTTTATCGTAGCGCCTGATGATGTTCACCAGGTGATAGATATAGTCGAGAAACTCCCGATCAAACTGATCGGCTCTGAGAATATGCCGCGGCCTTTTTATTAGCATCTTGCCCCCCCCTTTCGTGGTGCCCTAATTTAGCCTATATGGGTGACAAAAAGCTACCTGATTACCCTCGAAGATCAGCCACTGATAGAAGAAAAAGAGTCAATGTGGCCGCAAATAAACGAGTATGAATGCAAATATTTGAAACTGGCTCTATAAAATAGTCCTGAAATCGAGTGTAGGAGCGAACTTGTTCGCGATCAGCTTCGTAGGGGACTCTTCGCGAAC